>NZ_PIZL01000009.1:0-42395 GCF_002835515.1 Vibrio sp. vnigr-6D03 | reverse complement strand
ACATCGCCAGGCTTTAAATTTATTGAAAGAGCCCGTTTGAAAAAACGGGCTTTTTTAGTCCAACGCATATAAGAATTTAATGTGCTGGTATAGCTCAGTTGGTAGAGCGCACCCTTGGTAAGGGTGAGGTCCCCAGTTCAAATCTGGGTACTAGCACCACTATTTATTGTTTTTAGATTTAAAGAAAGTCTAAGAGCAAAAACCAAATTTACTTGGCGACCATAGCATTGTGGACCCACCTGACTTCCATGCCGAACTCAGAAGTGAAACGCAATAGCGCCGATGGTAGTGTGGGGTTTCCCCATGTGAGAGTAGGACATCGCCAGGTTCAAATTGATAAGCCCTGATCTTTGATCAGGGCTTTTTTGTTTGCCTGTTAAAAAACATGCTTTACATCACCTAAAGTGACTCCTGTAACTTTTTATATTTATCCTTCTTTATGGCGAGTATTACCCGAAATTAAAAACGAATTTTGGCGTATATAGAGATAGAATGGTTTCAATATTTGATTAGGGTTGGTAGAGATGGGACAGTTATCCATTCTTGGTTTCATAGCATTAGGTGGTGCATTTGGCGCATGTTCTCGCTTTTTGGTGTCGGAGTTATGCGCGAGTTTATTTGGTAGAGGGTTTCCATATGGCACGCTCACAGTGAACGTAGTGGGTTCATTAGCGATGGGAATGCTGATAGCTTCATTTGAGAATGGAAGCCTTGCTACAGAGCCTTGGAGGCAGATAATCGGTCTTGGCTTCCTAGGAGCACTAACTACTTTTTCTACCTTTTCTATGGACAACGTTTTACTCATACAGCAAGGTGCGTTTTTTAAAATGGGTCTCAATGTGTTATTGAATGTCGTTCTTAGTATCTCTGCCGCATGGATTGGCTTTCAATTGTTGATTAAAAGTTAATCTTTTTAAACTTTGGTCTTGGTTTTGACCTAACCTTTCCCTTATACTGGCTTCACTTGTCGGAGTGCTCCGCCCGATTTATTAATGGGCGAGCTGAGACCGCGTTAGCGGGATCCGTTGAACCTGATCAGACTAATATCTGCGAAGGGAACAAGAGAAGATACCTCACCTGATATTAGTCGGGATCTATCTACTTTCAGATGGCGTTACTCACGCACATTTGCCCTCTTGTAACAACAATCCGCCAAGCATTTTCTTCCTAGGGACTTTGTCCTAAAAATAATGATTGCAAGGAAAAATGCTATGTCGAATCGCAAGCAAGCGAGACTGGAAGCCAAACAGTTTATTGATAACCTGTCGACTCAACCGTATCCAAATTCTCATAAAGTGTATGTAGAAGGCTCTAGAAGCGATATTCGAGTGCCAATGAGAGAGATCTCTCTGGCAGACAGTTTGGTTGGCGGGACTAAAAAAGACCCAATATTCGAGCCTAATGAACCAATACGTGTCTACGATACGTCTGGGGTCTATACCGATCCAGAGCATGAAATCGATCTTTATAGTGGTCTGCCAAAGTTACGTGAAGACTGGATTAAAGAGCGAAATGACACCGAAATCTTGTCGGATGTGAGTTCGGTTTATACCAAAGAGCGTTTAGAAGACGATACGTTAGACGATTTACGCTACGGCAATCTTCCAAAAATCCGACGTGCTAAAGAAGGTCAGTGCGTTACTCAGCTGCACTATGCGCGCCAAGGTATTATTACCCCTGAAATGGAATACATTGCCATACGTGAGAACTTGCAGCGTCATAAGTTTGCTGATGATCAACTGAACATTGAACATCCTGGTGAAAGCTTTGGTGCAAACCTTCCTAAAGAAATTACCCCTGAATTTGTGCGAAAAGAAGTTGCTGAAGGACGCGCCATTATTCCTTCCAATATTAACCACCCTGAATCAGAACCTATGATTATTGGGCGTAATTTCCTTGTTAAGGTAAATGCGAATATTGGTAACTCTGCTGTGTCATCTTCAATCGAGGAAGAAGTTGAAAAGCTTGTTTGGTCGACTCGATGGGGCGGTGATACAGTAATGGACTTGTCTACTGGTCGAAACATTCATGAAACACGTGAATGGATCATGCGTAATAGTCCTGTTCCTATTGGTACTGTTCCTATGTATCAAGCACTAGAAAAAGTAAATGGTGTCGCTGAAGACCTCAATTGGGAAGTCATGCGAGATACGCTAATTGAGCAGGCAGAGCAGGGAGTTGATTACTTCACCATTCACGCTGGTTTGCTATTACGTTACGTGCCAATGACGGCAAAACGTGTCACCGGTATCGTATCTCGTGGTGGTTCTATCATTGCGAAATGGTGTTTAGCTCACCATCAGGAAAGCTTCCTATATACCCACTTCCGTGAAATCTGTGAAATATGTGCGAAGTATGATGTTGCTCTTTCACTTGGTGATGGCTTACGCCCTGGTTCAATTGCAGACGCGAACGATGAAGCACAGTTTTCCGAGCTGAGAACCTTAGGTGAGTTGACTAAAATTGCGTGGGAATATGATGTTCAGGTAATCATAGAAGGTCCTGGTCATATCCCAATGCACATGATCAAAGAAAACATGGACGAGCAGCTTAAGCACTGTCATGAAGCTCCATTTTATACTCTTGGTCCACTAACAACAGATATTGCCCCTGGTTACGATCATATTACTTCAGGCATCGGTGCGGCCATGATTGGTTGGTATGGCTGTGCCATGCTTTGCTATGTGACACCGAAAGAGCACCTAGGCTTACCCAACAAAGAAGATGTTAAAACGGGTTTGATTACCTATAAGTTAGCGGCGCACGCAGCAGATTTAGCGAAAGGGCATCCTGGTGCTCAAATTCGCGATAACGCACTTTCAAAAGCTCGATTTGAATTCCGCTGGGAAGACCAATTTAACTTGGGTCTGGATCCTGAAACCGCACGTAAGTTTCATGATGAAACGCTTCCACAAGAGTCCGGGAAAGTCGCTCACTTCTGTTCAATGTGTGGTCCAAAGTTCTGTTCAATGAAGATTTCTCAAGAAGTAAGAGAGTACGCAAAGGATACTAAGCAAGTCGCGCAGGATCAGGCTATTGAGATCAAGATGCTAGATGACCCATTGGAAGGTATGCGTAGGAAGTCCGAAGAGTTTAAAGCGACGGGCTCAGAGTTGTACCACCCTGCCAAGCAGAGTGTTTTGGAGGATTAAATGGCTCAGCTATTACTGCCAAAGGCTCAAGTCGAATTAACAGGTCTCGTTCAGTCTAGACTGTTATTAGCTCAGGAGCAGGGCTTTGATATTGCTGATATCGAGTTGGGTGTAAGCCCAACTCATTTGACGCAATGCTACGTTGATGACAGGTGTACGTCTCTTTCGTTTGATGAATCCGATAGTGAAGCAACTCATGTTTGCCGTTTTTCTAATGGTCAGGCTTCACCTTTGGCTTTATCTCAACTTTCGAAAGAGCCTAACCTACTGCTGATTGACGTTTATCATGATTTTCAGCTTGTTGATCTATGGTGCCACGACGAATCTAATAGAGCGTTGAGTTTCAAAGGCGCTCCATTATCTGAGGCAGAACAACAATCCTATCTGGCTTGGTTATTGACATCTCTTGTACTTGATTTTCCGATTGAAGATGCGCTCGTGATAGCAAGAGGTGCAGTACGTTCTGATGTTTCACGTGAAACATGGCCTCAGAATCTTTCTGAATTTCCAACACCGATACTCTCTGATGAGCTATTAGATATCCATGTAGGATGGGATATAGAAAACGCTTTGCCTTTTCCTGATACAAATGCCGAACATCTTAGCTTATATCCGGTTGTAGATACGGTGGAATGGGTAGAGCGACTTCTTGAACTAGGAGTAAAGACAGCACAGCTTCGGATAAAAAACGTCGATGACCCGGAGCTAGAAACAAAGATTACAAAAGCTATCGAATTAGGACGTCAGCATAACGCTCAAGTCTATATTAATGACTATTGGCAGTTAGCGGTAAGACATGGTGCTTATGGCGTGCATTTGGGACAGGAAGATCTCGAGTTTGCAGACTTAGACCAAATTGCAAAAGCTGGCGTACGGATAGGGTTATCCACTCACGGTTACTACGAAATACTTAGAATAAAACAGGTTAACCCTAGCTATATAGCGCTCGGTCATATATTTCCAACGACCACTAAAGTAATGCCCTCACGCCCTCAAGGGTTAGTGAGGCTTAAGCTTTACCAAGTACTGTCAGGAAAGTTTCCCACCGTTGCGATTGGTGGAATTGACTTAGAACGAGCACCAAAGGTGTGGGAGTGTGGGGTTTCAAGCCTAGCCGTTGTTCGGGCTATTACACTAAGTTCTGACCCAAAGAAAGCTATTAGCGATTTTCGTGAAATTCTAAGTAGTAGGTAGTTCCGTGACGATTACAGATTCTGAGTTTCTGAGATATCAGCGTCAGGTAGCGTTACCTGAGATTGGAGAGCTCGGACAAGCAAAGCTTAGAAATTCGAGCATTCTAGTTGTTGGGTGTGGTGGGTTAGGGTGTTCTGCCATTCAGCATCTTGCTGCTTCGGGTATAGGTCATCTTGTTATTGCTGATGATGATGTTGTTGAAGTGAGTAACCTCCCGAGGCAAATACTCTACTCAAATGACGAGATAGGTCTAGCCAAGGTAGATGCAACAAAAAAAGCTATTGCCAAAATCAATTCGGATGTGCGCGTTCGTGCTATCAAAAAGAAACTTCTGGGTAGTCGGCTTCAACTTGAATGTATGCAAGCGGATATCGTTTTAGACTGCAGCGATAATTTTGAAACTCGACAAGAAATTAATCGTGCGTGTCACAAATCAAAAACACCTTTGGTATCTGGTGCCGCAATCGGCTGGGAAGGTCAATTAGCTACTTTCACGTATCAAGACTCAGATCCTTGCTATCACTGCTTATATCCAATCAACGAGTCACAACCCAATATGCGCTGCTCAGAATCTGGTGTAGTGGGTCCTGTCGTAGGAATTATTGGAACTCATCAAGCTCTTGTCGCTATTCGTTTAGTCACATTAGAGCGAGATTTAGCGAACCGTCTTACATTATTCGATGGCTTATCCATGCAGTTCCATCAATTTGCTATTCCAAAAGACAACGCGTGCAGTGTGTGCAACCCAACTTTTGATGCTCAAGGAAAATAATGAGTACGTTAAAAATTACTTTTAATGGCGAGCCTATTTCGATTTCAGATGAAATGACGCTTGTTGATTTGCTGGAAAACAAAAAAATTGAACTAGTAGGTATTGCAATCGCAGTTAACCAAGAAGTTCAAACCAAAACAATGTGGTCCGATACTCGCTTTAAAGCGGGTGACGATGTTGTGGTATTTAGAGCGATTGCCGGAGGTTAAAAGTGTTAACAATAGCAGGAAAAACATTTGAGTCTCGCTTATTCACAGGGACAGGAAAGTTTTCAAATAGCCGTGTAATGAGCGATGCCATTATTGCCTCTGGCTCCCAGCTTGCGACGATGGCATTAAAGAGAGTGGATCTCGATACAAAGGATGACGACATACTTTCGCCACTCATCGAAAATAGAATAGCCTTACTGCCAAACACATCGGGCGCAAAGAATGCGAAAGAAGCGATATTTGCTGGTCAGTTAGCGCGTGAAGCCTTGGGTACAAAGTGGCTTAAACTAGAAATTCATCCAGACCCTAAGTATCTAATGCCCGATCCTATTGAGACGCTAAAAGCTGCGGAAAAGTTGGTTGAACAGGGGTTCATTGTATTGCCTTATTGCCACGCTGACCCAGTACTTTGTAAACATCTTGAAGAAGTGGGTTGTGCTGCGGTAATGCCTTTAGGAGCACCTATTGGTTCAAACAAGGGTATCGCGACACAGGACTTTCTGGAAATCATTATCGACCAAGCAAATGTTCCGGTTGTTGTAGATGCAGGGATAGGCGCACCTTCTCACGCAGCAAAAGCGATGGAACTTGGAGCGGACGCGGTATTGGTAAATACGGCAATTGCTGCCGCGGCTAATCCCGTTCAAATGGCTAGAGCCTTCAAGCTTGCTGTTGAAAGTGGTCGCCTAGGTTACGAAGCTGGCTTGGTTGGGCAAGTGAATCACGCTGTTGCATCTAGCCCACTCACATCATTCTTGGAGTGATCAATATGAGTTTTTCAGACCAGTTTGAAAAGATGAATTGGGATGAGATCCGCATGTCTATCTACAGTAAAACGTCTGAAGATGTACAAAGAGCAATATCGAAATCAAAGCGTGATTTAGAAGATTTCAAAGCGCTTATTTCGCCTGCAGCGGAACCCTTCCTAGAACAAATGGCGCAACAATCTTACGCGCTTACACGAAAACGCTTTGGCAATACTATTGGGTTTTATATTCCATTGTATCTATCAAATCTATGCGCAAATTCCTGCACCTATTGTGGCTTCACTATGGAGAACAGAATTAAGCGTAGAACATTGAACGTTGATGACATTCAGCTGGAAATCGATGCGATCAAGAAAATGAGTTTCGATTCAGTTTTACTCGTCACGGGGGAGCATGAAACGAAAGTAGGTATGAATTACTTTCGTGAAGTAGTTCCAGCTATAAAAAAACGATTTAGCTATCTGGCTATGGAGGTTCAACCTCTGGACCAAGAGTGTTATGCAGAGTTAAAAACACTCGGCTTAGATGCGGTTATGGTTTACCAAGAAACGTATCATCCATCGACCTACGGTCAGCATCACCTTCGCGGCAACAAAACAGATTTTAACTATCGTTTGAATACTCCGGATAGATTGGCTTCCGCTGGCATCGATAAAATTGGTATGGGTGCATTGATCGGATTGGAAGAGTGGAGGACGGATTGCTTTTTTGTTGCTGCTCACCTTAGCTATATGGAAAAGACTTATTGGAAGTCCCGCTATTCGATTTCTTTCCCTCGATTGAGACCTTGTGAAGGGTCTTTGCAGCCAAAGTCAGTGATGTCCGATAAACAACTGGTTCAATTGATATGCGCATACAGAATGCTAAATCCGGAAGTTGAGCTTTCCCTTTCAACACGAGAGTCACCGGAATTTAGAGACAATGTATTGCCTCTTGGAGTGACAAGTATTTCAGCTGCTTCAAAGACTCAGCCAGGAGGGTATG
Source organism: Vibrio sp. vnigr-6D03 (assembly GCF_002835515.1). Lineage (NCBI taxonomy): Bacteria > Pseudomonadati > Pseudomonadota > Gammaproteobacteria > Vibrionales > Vibrionaceae > Vibrio > Vibrio sp. vnigr-6D03. The sequence continues at coordinate 35,317 of NZ_PIZL01000009.1, read as the reverse complement.
CTAATGACGAAGAAGAACTTGAGCAGTTTGCGATAAGCGACGAGCGTTCTTCTGCTCAAGTGGCAAATGCCGTTAGGAGTAAGGGATTTGAACCTGTTTGGAAAGATTGGCACCACGCTTATTCTGGATAAGTTGTTTTTCTGGAAGGTGATTAGAATGCGTTTTTCGGTGAGATGTTTCACGTGAAACACAACGGTCCAACTTAGTATCTTTTTGACTTTCATTACTCATATAAAAACCCCGCTAAACTTAGCGGGGTTTTCGTTTATGAGACCTTCGGAAATCTTATCGAGTTAGTGGCTCAGTAGCGAGTTTTAACCAATCTAAAGATGAACCAGATACTAACGGGCTGATCTCATCCCACACTTTTGTATGGTAGCTGTTTAACCAAGTTAATTCTGGATCGGTCAGAAGAGCGACATCAATATTGCGCTTATCGATAGGGCATCGTGTCAGTGATTCAAACGCTAGCATATTCGTATCGCCTTGCGTTTCAACTTCGACAACTAACTCCAAGTTTTCTATCCGAATACCGAACTCATCAGCACGGTAATAACCTGGTTCATTAGAAAGTACCATGCCTTCCAGTAGAGCGACGTTATTAACAACAGGCGCGATTCTTTGAGGACCTTCATGAACACTTAGGAAATGCCCAACACCATGACCAGTACCATGATCGAAATTATAGCCATTTGCCCAGAGATGCTGACGCGCAAGAATGTCGAGCTGGTGACCTGTTGTGCCATGAGGGAATATTGCATTAGCAAGCCCGATATGACCTTTCAAAACCAACGTAAATTGCTGGATCATGTCGTGGCTAGGTTTACCTATCGCAATAGTACGTGTGATGTCTGTTGTACCATCTGGGTACTGACCACCTGAATCTACAAGGTAAAGTGAATTTGGTTCTAACTTACCGGGTTCTGGTTGGTTCATGTGATTGTAGTGACACATTGCGCCATTGCCTGCTGAAGCAGAAATAGTGTCAAAGCTTAAATCTGCTAACGTTGGATCGGCCTTACGGAACTCATGAAGCTTATCTGCAAGAAGACCTTCATCATGATAATTACCTGCTTCTACCTCGGCATCAAGCCACGATAAGAAGTTAACCATTGCCGCACCATCACGAAGGTGCGATGCGCGCATCCCTTCAATTTCTGCTGAGTTTTTTGCTGCCTTCGGAAGTAAACATGGGTCGTCACCATTAATAACTTCGGCACCGGCATTTTGTAGAGTCAGTGTAAACCAAGCGTTGCTTGTTGCCGGGTCCACTAAAACATTCTTGCCTGAAAGCGCTTGAAGTTGTGTCTCAAGATGTTCCGGAGAATAAACCGTTACACCTTGACCTACATGCTTAGAAAATTCGCTAGGTAAGCGTGCTGGGTCAATAAAGAACTCGACATTAGCGTCAGCATGAACAATGGCGTGTGATAGCAGCACCGGCAAGCAAGAGACATCTAAGCCGCGGACATTCAACAGCCAACAAATGGAATCAAGTTGAGTTAGTAATGCAACGTCGGCACGGTTTTCTTTTATTATTTCGGCTATTTCTTGGCGCTTACTTTCACTTGTTTGTCCAACAAGCTCTTGCTCCATTAAGCGAGCATCTGTATAGACTGGAGCAGGTCTGTCCGACCAGATTAGATCGACCGGGTTATCGTTGACCAGTACTAACTCAAGCTTATCAGTAACCTTGTCTTGCGCTTTTAGAAGCCAAGAGTGTGAGTGCATTTTAGGATCGACGGCCAACTTAGCATTTGTCGGTAAGTTGTCGAGTACCCAATCCAAAGGAGGTTGCTGGATGAGATGACAGTATTCAAAAACATCAGCAGGTGATTGCTTCGTTACTTGAACAGTGTATCTACCGTCGACAAAAATAGCGGCTTTGTCAGCCGTGATTACAGCTGCACCAGCAGATCCAGTAAATCCGGTCGCCCAAAGTAAACGTTCATGGTGAGCGGGAACGTATTCTCCTAAAAACTCATCTTCATGGGGAATGATAACCGCATCAACGTTGTTCTCGCTTAACCAGCGACGAAGGGCTTCTACTCTTTCTTTAATCATGACATCCATCCGTATGATTCATTTTCGACTGTTCTATTATCCGTACTTGCGACGAAATTGCGTACAAACTATCGTTTTTTAATCAGACAAGCAATGTATTCTGCTGTGAGATGAAGCCTAGCTTGTAAGCAATTTTGAACGTACCAAAATATAGCTAAAATGATTCAATCTCTGAGTCTTAATCGACACCATTTAAGTGGTGTGTATGCGAGGTGATGATATTCCTAAACCAGCTAAGCGCTGCGTCTTGTGTTCTGTCTTTATGCCAGAAAAGCGTATATGCCATTGGAGGTAATTCTGTTGGTAAAGGTAATAGTACCAAGTCGAGGTAGCCAGAAATGTACTGAGCGAAATGTCTTGGTGCTGTGAACACGAAGTCGGTGTAAGTACACAAGCTGGCTGCGCTGTTAAAGTCGGGAACATATAAAGCGATGTCTCGTTCCAAGCCTTTATCAGCAAGTTTATAATCAAGTAACCAGCGATCGTTCCCATCACACCTTACTTGGACGTGTCGCTCGGCAAGATAAGAATCAAGGTCCCAGTGACGGCTCAGAACTGGATGGTATTTTCGAACCAAGCAAATCTGCTCATCCTGAAATATTTCCTGCATTTCTATATCGCTAGGAGGTAACATCGTCAGAGTGGCATCATTAATATCGATGTCTTTTCCAGTAATACCGAAGTCTATATCACCGGATTGAAGAAGCTTAAAGGTATCTTTATTCCAGGGGTGGGTCGTAAGTTTGATGCCTGGCGATTCTTGGAAAAGTTTCGGAAGAAAATGGGGCAGAATAAGTGGGTACACACTTTCAACTAAAGATATATGGAATCGACGATCAGATGTTTTCGGGTCAAAACTATCTGGCTGTGTAATAGATTCCAAATGATAGATTAGAGCTTCTAATTTGGGTTTAAGGAATAGTGCCCGTGGTGTTGGGTTTAGTCCGTGTGCGCTCCTATAAAACAGTGGATCATCAAATTGTGTACGCAGCTTGGCTAATGATTTGCTGACCGCAGATTGTGTTAAGCAGAGCCGAGATGCGGCTCGGGTTACGTTTCTTTCTTCAAGAAGCACGTTAAGGCAAACCAGAAGGTTGAGATCGATTCGACCCAGTTGTTCAATGTTCATTGAGAAATTCCCCCATGGAATATCTGAGATGAAAATAGTCCATTTCCATTCATATCTTCATGATAATAAACTGCGCCTTAAGAAAACAGAAGTGACGGTTACTATGTCGACAATAAATCCAGAGAAAGTCTCAAAGCTACAATTCACCATGTTGGTAATGCTTGTGCTCTTTAGCCCGATGGCTATAGATATTTATCTTCCAGCGCTACCAACTATGGCGAAAGCATTTCAAGTGGAAGCCACGCTTGCACAAGATACGGTGACCTGGTTTTTATTTGCGATGGGAGTCGGGCAATTATTTGCAGGTCCCATTGCCGACAGATACGGACGTCGAACTGTTGCATTAGGAGGCATAGTTATTTACGGGTTGAGCGCTTATTTGGCGTGGGTTGCTCAATCCATAGAGTGGATGCTAATGGCTCGGCTGCTACAAGGCTTCGGTGCTTGTGCGACATCGGTGGCAGCTTTTGCAACAGTTCGCGATATGTTTGGTCCTAAAAAAAGCGGCAGAATGATCAGTTACCTAAACGGGGCAATATGTTTCATTCCGGCTCTGGCACCAATCTTAGGAAGCTGGTTAACCCAACAGTTTGGCTGGCGGAGTAACTTTAGCTTTATGGCTGGTTTTGCTGTGGTTGGCGGTATCATGATGCTGATGAACTTCAAAGAAACCAACCCATCACGCTCGGAAGAGCCCTTGTTTAGACCTTCGAGATACTTGAGCGTATTGAAGCATCCGAGTTTTATATTTCATTCGTCTCTTTGCATGTTGGGCATGGCTGTCATTCTTGCTTACGTAACATCAGCCCCCGTTGTATTAATGACGAATATGGGGATTACGATGAACGCGTTTACGTTCTGGTTCGGAATCAATGCCATATTCAACATCGTATTTTGCATGGTTGCACCTAAACTAATGGATCGCTGGGGCACGCATGGGACATTGGTATTTGGAGTCGCTGTTTTGTTAATTGGCGGTACCATGATGCTTGGCATGAAATCGTGGCAAACGCCTTTAGGGTTTATGTTGCCTATATTTATGTCATCCATTGGATTTGCATGTATCATGGGCGCGGGAGCAGGGAAAGCTTTGGCTCCATTTGGTGATAAAGCAGGCACAGCTGCGGCTCTATTGGGTCTATTTCAAATGAGCGGTTCTGGTCTTATGGTTGGTATTATGCAAAGATTGTCTTTTGAACCTGAAACGCTAATTGCATTGCATATGTGGCTTTTGGCACCGGCTTTAATCATTCTGTACAGCCGAGTGGGTCGTAATTGGCATGCAGAAGCAGTCAGCTAACCGCATTTTGTAAGGTGCTGAGTATATAAATGACCAATAATTGAAATTGATTGTTTTCCCAACAGCGAAAGGGGTGTATATTTAGCGTCACATATATAATTATTTCCCCGATCTATTTGGAAGATACATATTCAATGTCGATGACAACATATGAGATGGCTCGTATTTTAGAGCAATTAGAAGAGTCTCCAGAAAAAGTAATGTTCGGAAAACTGCTTAGTGAACTCGGGAATCAGAGTGAAGAGCGTATTCGAAGCGCCGCCAAACAAGTTCCTTTGCATATGCTAAGAGATATTGTTTACCAATTTCAGCAAGTGATTGAATCCCGTAAGAGTGAAAGTGTTCAGCAACTCGCTGCTGAATTGGCTCAGCAGGGTATTTCACCGGATGAACTGAAAGAATTCCTTTCTAAGAAATAATCGGATTCTAAAATTAAAAGCCAGCCTTTGTGCTGGCTTTTAATTTATCTGCGGAATTCTTAGTAATATTTAGCAAATTCGAAAGGCTTTTGACTGTTAATATATTTCTCAAAATTATCCAAATAAATAATCTAGGTTTTCATCCAACCCTGCCTAATTATATTTTCCCTATCTGCATTAAATATCCTGAAACTTATCCATTCACTTTCGTATTGATAGCTGTAAGCGCCTAGAGCACTAAAAAAAGGCGGCTCTATAACAGCCGCCTTGGTCATCCACGGTTGAGGGGGGAGGTGTGGTGACGAAATACATCAATGTTTTAGCTTCATTTCAACAATATTGGTGTTTACTGCACAAACGATAGTAGTGATATAGATGTTAATAGAATATTTATTGAGCCTAAGACAATAATTTCAGGCTTATACTCAAGTAACCTCAAGATGCTAGGTTCAGCGAGAGTTAACTGGTTTTCAGGCAAGGCATCGATTTGAAGATCTAGTTATTCTAAATCAAGAATCGATAACGCAGTATGAAAGCCAGTTAAACTCGCCCTTGGGAGCTCATATTCTGCTCCACTTCATCGTCTAAGAATTTGGAAAGGACTTGTCATTCCGCTGCGTTCCTGATTTTGAAGTAGAAAGGCTTGAATTGAAACAGAATATGAGGCTCTGAATCCTGCATTTTGAAGTCACTTGGGTATAGAGGCACAAGCAAAAAAATGCCCCAGAAACTGGGGCGAATTGGTAGGTAGCTTACAGGTTGCTACTTAACTAAAGGGAGGTTTGTTATTGGGTTATCTTTCTCTTTAGGATATGGTCGACCGAAATCAGACCTGCTCCCCAAACAACATTTATAAGAATCATCAAACCCCACAGTTGATGATCGTAGAAGCCTTTTTCCCAAAGAAGCGGATAAGAGATAACGGCAATAATATTGAATACAAATAGTATGGCGGCCATTGGGCGTGTAAAAAGCCCGAGCGCTAGGAATACAGGCAGAATCAGTTCTGCTGCTGTTCCTGAATACGCAGCAAACTCCCAAGGCAGTAATGGGACGACATATTCAAACTCAAAGAGGTACAGGGTACTGTCCCATGATGCAATTTTGGTTAGACCTGAATTGAAAAAGACCCAGGCTACCCACAAGCGGCAAAAAACAAGTAACAACGGAATAAATCCAGCTTGAAGTTTGTCTACGATTCCATCGTAGGTGTCGATAATATTTCGAATGGCTGAACTCATAATTCTTCCTCTATTTGTTGTTCTTTTATACTGAACCCATCTAAGTAGCCTGAAGCCATTAAAGTGTTCAAATGCGTCAATAAATCGGGTTCGATTTCTGCTAGTGATAACCCCATCGAACAAGATTGAATAAGTTGATGTACTTCATCTGATATCGGATCGATATGAAGATGGCGAGCAGAATCAAGCCATACCACACCTTGCTCGGCGTTATTCAGCTCTACTCCGTCGAATTTCTCTTTCTCTAAGGCTTCCCACAAAGAGAAAACGGCAAATTGGCTGGATATAAGCTGAATATTTGAAGCAAGATGAAAGACAAGCGATGGCTGTTGTTCCTCAGCCACGGAGGCGAGTTTGTCCAAAGATAAGTATGGCTTTTCTCTTGCTAAAGATAATGCCATTTCACTTAGATCCAGTTTCCATTCCATGTCAGCGATATCCGAGAGGTAAGGCACAGCAGCAATGACTTGATCAAACTGTCGTATCGTGTCGGCAAAACCTTCACCATATCCAGAGACATCACCTTCGGTTAAAGGGCGTGTCAAAACGTGTTGACGAGCAAGCTGTTGAAAACATTCCTCACCGACTAGCGCTAAAACCTTGGGATAGGTTGCTTCAATTACCTCGCACAAACTCATCACAAAATTGTTGCGATAAATCTGCATGCGTTCGTCAGCAGAGAACTCATCAGACACTAAATCACAGGATTCACCAGTGGCCTGGTAATGCAGCGCTTTGGCAAACTGACTTTGCAGCTCAGCGAGGGAAAGTGCCATAAGACTCTCCTTGGATTCGCATTAAGTAATGACTGGCTTTGCTGGCTTCCTGAATCAAAACTTGAGGTTCAGGAATATCCAAATCCCACTCTATAAGAGTATGTCGCTCACCATGCTTGTTGATCCAGGCATTAAATAACGCCCAAACTTCATCACAAACAGGGCGACTATGGGTATCAATCCAGATTTCCCCTTTCTCATGTTGCTTAATGGTGAAGCCTGCAAGGTGTATCTCATCCACCTTTGTTGCATCGATGCCTGCTAAGAATTCATCGCTATCGAAGCCGTGATTGAACGCGCTGACATAGATGTTATTGAAGTCGAGTAATAATCGGCAATCGGTACGCTTTTGCACTTCGGACAGAAAAACCCACTCATCTATCGTAGAGTGAGAAAACTTCACGTAACTCGATGGATTTTCAATGAGTAGCGGTCTCTTTATCGCATCTTGAACTTGCAGTACATTCCGACAAAATACATCCAACGCCTCTTCCGTATAGGGAAGCGGCAAAAGATCGTTGAAGTAATGACCGCCGTTTTCGCTCCAACTTAAGTGATCAGAAACTAAAATTGGCTGTAAATCACTGATTAAGCGTTCTAGTCGCGCCAAGTGTGATTGACTGACGCCGTCTACCGAGCCGAGAGACAGTCCAATTCCATGGCAGCTTATGTCGTAATTATCCGCTATCTGATTAAGTTGTTGGCGTTGCAGAGAGTTAGGGAGAAAGTAGTTTTCACTGTGGATTTCCAACCAGCTCAATCCAGTCGCTTCCTCAGAAAAGTAATCCAAATGTGGTGTTCTTAATCCAACGCCAACTTTGTTATGCATGTCTCTCTCCGGTGAGTTCATCAAGATTTAGCCAATCTTGTAAAGCTGTATGCGTTTAGCGGTTATTAAGCCTTTTTCACAAAGCCACTCCATAAATTAGGGCGATAAGCATGGCTCATCGCCCTGAAATGGCTAAGAGGGAAAGGCTTAAGAAGACGTGTTGCTTCCACCAGCCAAACGGTCACAAAGACCTTTAGGTACTACGATGAATGCGTCTTTTTGGAAATCTTCTTTAGATGTACCAGCACATGAGCTAGTTTTGGTTGCACAGTCGTTTTTACCTGCTTTGGAAACGCCATAGCATTTCTCTTTTTCTGCTGCGACCGCAGAAGTAGCAGTTAGAGTAGTACCAGCGATGGCAAGAAGACCTGTAACAGCAGCAGTAACAGCAAGATTAGACTTTTTCATATTTCAATCCTCGAACTTGATCCTTAGTTTCTTTAATAAAGACAACCTGTTTCGCGATGGACAAGCGTTTGTCAGGTTGCTTACACAATAAGATTAGGAATGAACGACAAATCTTTCACAAAAAAGGCGATTTTTTTTTACTTATTTTTTTTAAAATTCCCAACTCATTGATTTTGTGTGGATTATAAAGTGGGATTTTTATTGCGAATTCAACCTTATTCTTGATAGGAATTCGGTTATAATGACCAGTTATGTATAAATACACAGTAGAAAACGATGGACGCTTCCCTATTACTTGATGGTTTGAATGACAAACAACGCGAAGCGGTAGCAGCCCCGCTAGAGAATATGCTCGTGCTTGCGGGCGCTGGCAGTGGTAAAACACGCGTGCTGGTACACCGAATTGCTTGGCTAATGGCTGTCGAGAATGCCTCTCCGTTTTCTATTATGTCGGTAACGTTTACCAACAAAGCCGCGGCTGAAATGCGTGGTCGTATCGAAGAGTTAATGATGGGCAGCGCATCGGGTATGTGGAACGGCACTTTCCACGGTATCTGCCATCGTATTCTGCGGGCGCATTACTTGGATGCCAAGCTTCCTGAAGACTTTCAGATATTGGATTCAGAAGATCAACAACGTCTACTGCGTCGATTGATCAAAGCCATGAACCTTGATGAAAAACAGTGGCCAGCGAGACAAGCGGCTTGGTGGATTAACGCCAAAAAAGACGAAGGTTTGCGCCCTAACCACATCGATTGCTATCAAGACCCCATTACTAAAACAAACCTACAAATATACACCGCATACCAAGAGGCTTGTGACCGAGCTGGGCTGGTGGATTTTGCTGAAATTCTGCTCCGAGCGCATGAGTTGCTTCGAGACAAACAACACATTCGCGAGCATTATCAGGCGAGATTTAAACACATATTGGTCGACGAGTTTCAAGATACCAACAACATTCAATACGCTTGGCTTCGTATGATGGCGGGACCTGAGGCACGCGTCATGATCGTGGGTGATGACGACCAATCCATTTATGGTTGGCGTGGTGCGAAGGTCGAAAACATTCAGCGTTTTCTTGATGAATTTCTTGGCGCAAAAACCATCCGATTAGAGCAAAACTATCGTTCAACCAAGACCATTTTATCGGCAGCCAATGAATTGATTTCTAATAATACGGAGCGCATGGGTAAAGAGCTCTGGACTGATGGCAATGATGGCGAGCCCATCTCTGTGTATTCGGCGTATAACGAGCTCGATGAAGCTCGCTTTACCGTTAGCAAGATAAAAGAGTGGCAAGAGAAAGGCGGAGCGCTGAATGACACTGCCATGCTTTATCGTAATAACGCCCAATCCCGTGTTCTGGAAGAAGCGTTAATTCAGTCTGGATTACCTTATCGTATCTACGGTGGTATGCGATTCTTCGAACGACAAGAAATCAAAGACGCACTGTGCTACTTGCGTTTGATGTCTAACCGGAATGACGATGCCGCATTCGAACGTGTTGTAAATACGCCAACCCGTGGAATGGGAGATAAGACACTCGAAACTATTCGGTTTGCTGCGCGAGATCGTGGTGCCACACTCTGGCAAGCCTCACAAGCGTTGTTGGAAGAAAAGGTTCTAGCCGGACGAGCCGCTGGTGCGTTAAGTCGATTTATCGAACTCATCAATGCACTTGAAGACGATACGTTTGAAATGCCGATGCATCATCAAACCGACCACGTCATTAAAAATTCAGGTTTGTACGCGATGTACGAACAAGAAAAAGGCGAAAAGTCGAAAGCTCGAATTGAAAACCTTGAGGAATTGGTTACGGCTACTCGCCAATTTGAAAAGCCAGAAGAAGCCGAAGAATTATCCGAACTCACTGCATTCCTTACGCACGCTGCGCTTGAAGCCGGAGAAGGGCAAGCCGACGAATTCGATGATGCGGTGCAGCTCATGACTCTTCACAGTGCTAAAGGGTTGGAGTTTCCCCTCGTATTTATGGTTGGTGTCGAAGAAGGGATGTTCCCAAGCCAGATGTCGGCTGAAGAAGCTGGCAGGTTAGAAGAGGAACGACGCCTTTGCTATGTGGGTATGACACGAGCAAAAGAGAAGCTTTACATCACTTACGCGGAAATGCGTCGTCTATACGGGCAAGATAAGTACCATAAACCTTCACGCTTTATTCGTGAACTGCCAGAAACGTGCTTGGATGAAGTTCGAATGAAAGCGCAAGTGAGCCGACCGGCATCATCTGGGCGGTTCAGTCAGCAAGTCGTGAAGGAAAACTTCAACGAAACGGGCTTTTCATTAGGCGCGAGAGTGATGCATCCGAAATTTGGTGAAGGGACGATTATTAACTTTGAAGGCAGTGGCCCTCAAAGCCGTGTTCAAGTCGCGTTCAATGGTGAAGGGATTAAATGGTTAGTAACGGCATTCGCCAAGCTAGAAAAGCTCTAACCGCGACAATGAATGGAATCAAAGCCTGCGCAAGCGGGCTTTTTTTGTCTCACTACAGGTTCGCTTTATCTCTGGCTATCTATATTGCTGATTAGTTTTATCGCTGACTAGTTTTATCACGGAATAGTGGCACAGGTGATAAAACCGTTAGGCTGAAAGGTTACTTATGTACAGATAAAGAAAAACCCCGAGAGCAATGCCCATCGGGGTTATAATCTTACTCGCAGCAATCCGGCTACTAAAGTTGCTCCATGCATCAAATCCTTGATAGCAATACTGAATCCTTCAGCATAATCCTTTTCATCGCCATCCTAGCGGTGTCCATGATCTTATCCTGATCAGCCAACGTTCCTCGTTAGCGTGCTCACTTGTTCCTTGAGCGGTGTCCTTTACATCATCCTGATGTTTGTTCCTTGCCTCATCCTAGAGGTGTCCATTGTCTTCCTTGCGTTATCTTCCTGATAACGATTGAGTCCGTTCAATGTCCTTTTTTGCTCCATGCTGATTATTCATCCTAAATAATCAAATCTTCATCCTGAAGATAACCAAATCCTTGGCTTTTCCTGTTCCGTGTCAGCATCCTTCCGACAGGGTTAATATTAAGAGATTGAGGATTTTCCTCAATATACGAGCAGAAAAAACCTCTGCTCAAATAAGCATCAATATTGCCTAATTTGTTTTATATCAGTACTTTAGGTTTGGCTTCTTCTCTTGTTGATATAAATGAAACCGCGTTCACTTACGCCCTTGTAAGAGATATCTCACAAGGGCGTTGGCACAACGTCTAGATTCGGCTATTCACCAATAGCGGCACCTTCACGGCGGGGGTCAGCAGCACCTTCTAAACCGTCTTTGGTGAGTCGAATAGCATGCAGTCCGGAATTGAGATCGCGAATGTTTACCTTATGCCCCATGCCTTCAAGCGTTGACTGCATGGACTCGGCTGCGGTGCCTTTCTCGATATCTAACGTTCCGAATCGGTTTACCAAATGAGGTTGGTTGATGGCTTGTTGAATATCCATGCCCCACTGTAAATGTGCGATAATGGATTGAGCCACGTAACCAATGATACGGCTTCCCCCTGGCGAACCGATCGCCATATAAGGTTTACCATCTTGCATGATGATGGTCGGCGACATTGAAGAGCGAGGGCGTTTTCCTGGCTCAAGTCGGTTTGCGATGGGCGCTCCATCTTTGTGCGTTTTGAAAGAAAAATCCGTTAATTCATTGTTGAGTAAAAAGCCACGAACCATTAAGCGCGATCCAAAAGCGTTTTCTATGGTTGTGGTTATTGAGACAACGTTACCTTCCGAGTCCACGACATTAAAGTGGCTGGTGGAAGGCAGTTCAATGGATTCATCATCAGCTAAACGCATGGCATGACTCCAAGGAGGCGAACCCGCGCTGACACTCTCTAGTGCTTTGTTTGGAGTAATTAACTTAGCTCGTTCGGCAATGTAGCCAGAGTCCAGTAGCCCTTGAGTCGGCATTGGTACGTAATCACTGTCAGCCATATAGCGACCACGATCCGCAAAAGCGAGACGAGAAGCGTCGGAAATGATCTGCCAGCTGGTTGGGTTGTTAGCACCGAGCTTTTTCAAATCAAATTTTTCAGTGATAGAGAGGATTTGCCCCACGGTTAATGCGCCAGAGCTTGGAGGACCCATACCGCATATGTCATAAGACTGATAGGGAGCACAGACGGGCACGCGCTCTTTTGTGCGGTAATTTGCAAAATCCTGCATACCAAGTACCCCTGGGTTGCCTGGTGCGTTTTGTACGGTTTCTACTATGTCTTTTGCGATGTTGCCAGAATAAAAGGCGTTCGCCCCATTATTCGCAATTTGAGCAAGGGTATCCGCGTATTGTGGGTTCTTAAGGATTGTACCTTCGGTTTTCGGTGTGCCATCGGCATTAAAGAAGTACGCTTTTGTTGAATCAAAGCGGCTCAAGCGTTCTTTATCTTTTGCTATCAAGCCAGCAAGGCGCGGGCTGATCGCAAACCCTTTTCGCGCTAAGTCGATTGCAGGTTGAACGACTTGCTTCCACGATAACTTTCCATGTTGCTGATGGGTATCCCACAGCAATTTAACGGTGCCAGGGGTGCCAACAGAGCGACCACCGACAACAGCATCATAAAACTTGAGTGGTTTGCCTTGTTGATCTTGAAATAGAGTCGGAGTTGCCGCTAAAGGAGCAGTTTCTCTGCCATCAATGGTCGTAAGACGATTGCCTTTGGCATCCCAGTACACGAGAAAAGCCCCACCACCTATGCCGGAGGATTGGGGTTCTACAAGTCCGAGAATGAGTTGAACCGTCACCATTGCGTCGATGGCATTTCCGCCAGCAGCAAGAATATCCGCTCCTGCTTGCGTGGCAATTGGATTTGCAGCGGTGACCATCCATTTCTTAGCTGTGGTTAGCGTTTTGTTTTCAAGCCCGGTACTTTCTTCCGGTGCAACGCCATCTGCTGCCTGATTTGCAAAGCCAAAGGAACTGACAAGCAAGAGTGAGCAGGACGTCATTTGTGTGAGAGTTGTTTTCCATGACATAAGCTTCTCCTTTTGTTGGATCTTCAGCCTGTCAGGACAACGGAATTCGGTCTATACAAGGGAGATGCTTTTGTAAGCAATGTACCAGATTTGCTACGCCTAAATTCCAGAAGTGAATACGTTACTCAAAACTTGATACAAAATACTGAGTCCAATTCCTGTAAATATCAGCCCACACAATCCATCAATGTATAGCGACATGCGTTTCAATTTTGTTTGAAAACGAGCCGTAGAAAGCATCCATGCAAGTGCAGAAAACCAAGCAAAGGAAAGGCTCCATAAGATAAGAAGCGCTACGCTTTTTCCGCTTAATGACATACTGGCAGGGACAAGTGAAGACATAAGACTAACAAAGAAGACCAACGCTTTCGGATTTAAAATATTAGTGATGAATCCGCGTAAAAAGGCTTGTTTACGGTTACTTAGCACCATATTGGGCGCTGAGGTGTCTTGGGATATAGCTTGGTTCCTATATTGAAAGGCAAATCGAAGGGCGCCCAAGCCTAGATAAAGTAGGTAACTACCCCCTGCGACTTGCAACAGTTGAAAGACAGAAGGGTGTTGGTGAACAAGGTAACTAACGCCCGTTAGGCTGAAGATCGAATGCAATAGAATGCCAACGGAAAGCCCAAATGCAATGTAGACGCCGGTTTGCCTGCCATGCCGGCTGGCATTTTGAACCACAAGTGCAAAATCAGGCCCTGGGCTCAAAAGCGCTATAAAATGGACCGTTGCAAGGGTGAGCAATAGGGTAGTTTCATTCATCTAACAGACTCTAGAGTGCAAAAAACGCCATTATCATTAATAGATACCAAGAGGTCTTGTAAATTAGTGACACTGAACTTGACTGGGTGTCGTGCCATAGGTGGTTTTAAAGGCTTTAACGAAGTGGGCTTGATCGTAAAACCCAACTTGTATGGCGACATTGATACTATTAACCCCATGCAACAGTAGGCTAAGTGCTTGTTCCATTCTCAATCTCATTAACCAAGCGTAAGGTGTTATCCCCATACTGGCTTTGAAATGGCGCTGGAATTGAGAAGGTGTTAGATCACACATATCGGCCAAAGCCTTTAATCGTATGGGCTGATCAAGGTTCCCCATTAAGTATTCACGCAGAGATTGAATCGTTGTTTTACCTAAAGGTAAAGCAACTCCTGGCTTTAGGCTTCCATATCGATCCAACATGCTGTCGAAACCTTCGAAAGGCAAACAATCCTGCGCAAGTTGGCAAACCCTATTGTGCATAAGTTGTGTGTGAAGGCAGGATAATTGGTGGAAAAGTGCAGGATCGCTAATGATCAACTGAGTAAACTGAGTAAAGTGTGTCATTGCTTGTTTATTGCCCAGATCCAGTTGATCTGTAAACCATTCTGGTTTTACCGAAAACACTTTCACTTGATAGCCACTCTGCAACTCTGAATGACCGTCATGCATTTCATCTGGAGGCATGACAATAATCTGCCCTTGACCAACTTGATGACGGCTACCTGAATGGTTGAAGTTTTGAACGCCACGCTGAATCAACCCGATATGAAAGTCGAGGTGGTAATGGCGAGAAAAGGCAAACTTTTTATAATCGGCGTCTATCAGTTGGATACTGGGATCGCTAGATAGAGAGTATTTAACGTTGTCCATCACTTAAGTCGGTTCAATAGAATACAAAACAGCTGGTTGCTTTATCTACACTAAAGCATAACCAGCGTATTGTTGTCTTGTAAAAAACGAACAGTTAGTGTTTTTTCCGACCGTTTCGAATTCCGTCGAAACTGAATACCACCAAAGCACTCCATATAAAGCCAAAGGTTACGGCTTTATCGAGTGTAAATGCTTCTCCGTATACCAATACGGCTAGAAGGAACATTAAGCTTGGACCAATGTATTGAAAAAAGCCCAGTGTCGAGAGTTTGATGCGCGTCGCTGCTCCCGTAAAGCATAGAAGGGGAAGCGTGGTGACTATCCCGGCAGCCAACAGCAGAAGGTTTAGTGTTAATGTGTTGCTGCTCAAATCTGACGTTGCACTGTCTGCAATGAAGAGGACATAGATAGCGGCGGCAGGAAGCATCACCATGGTTTCAATAAACAGACCAGTTTGCGCTTCCATATTGATTTTCTTTCTAAGTAAGCCGTAAAAACCAAAACTAAAGGCAAGTGCAATGGCGACGATGGGAACAGAACCAAAAACCACGAGCTGTACGATCACACCAATTGTGGCGAGTGAGACGGCAAACCATTGTAGCTTTCTTAGGCGCTCTCCAAGAAAAATCATTCCCATAAGAACGTTAAGAAGAGGGTTAATGTAATACCCTAAACTGGCATCCAGCATGTGATCCGCATTGACCGCCCAGATAAAAATTAACCAGTTAACACCTACCAGAACCCCAGTCAGGGCAAGTAAACCCAAACGCTTTTTATTTTTAATAACAGTGACGACAGAATGCCAACTTCTTCCTATGTGCAGCAATATCGCTAAAAACACAAACGACCAAATTACCCTGTGGCTTAGGATTTCCAGGGCAGGGACATTATTGAGTGCTTTAAAGTAGATAGGTGCGATGCCCCACATGGTATAGGCAAGTACAGCTAATATGCCGCCTTGGCGTGATCTTTGTTGCTCTTCCGTCATTCTTATCTTTCACGTTTTCGTAACAGAACGTTACATTTAGAGGAAAAACACAGTATATCGATAGCCTTGTTAATGCCCTAGCAATTTAATTGTCCTTTAGGGATATTTTCTGTGCACGGAATTATCTCCAGCAAAGGTTAATTTAAGTTTAATTAACCGTTAAAGCGCTCTACAATATGACGCTTTGCCGCAATCCAATTGTCCCTCAGAGAACCGAATGTCCGACTCCGCTCTAGCTCAGCCGATAGATCCAGAAACTAACAGTGCCATCAAGGTATTGAATGATGTTTTCGGTTACCAGTCATTCAGAGTTGGGCAGGAAGAAGTCATTGATTCAGTACTCGATGGCAAAGACAGTTTGGTGATCATGCCAACGGGTGGCGGAAAATCTCTGTGTTACCAGATCCCTGCATTGGTAAAAGAAGGGGTGACGCTGGTGGTGTCGCCTTTGATTTCCCTGATGAAAGATCAAGTCGACCAACTAAAAGCCAACGGTGTCGCGGCCGAGTGTATTAATTCCTCTATGGAGCGCGATACGCTGATCAGCGTGTATAACCGAATGAACTCTGGTCAGTTGAAGCTAGTGTATGTCTCACCAGAGCGTGTCCTAACTAGGGATTTTCTAGAAAGGCTGGAACATTTAAAGCTGTCGATGATTGCGGTCGATGAAGCGCACTGTATTTCCCAGTGGGGACACGATTTCCGCCGAGAGTACGCTGCGTTAGGGGAACTCAAGCAGCGTTTTCCTTATGCGCCGATCATGGCTCTGACGGCGACAGCGGACGAAGCCACCCGCAAAGACATCATTTCTCGGCTTCAACTTGACGAGCCACTCGAATACCTAGGCAGCTTTGACCGACCTAATATTCGCTATACATTGACCGAAAAACACAAACCCGTCTCGCAAGTCATTCGCTTCCTTGCCACACAGCAAGGCCAGTGTGGGGTTATCTATTGCGGTAGCCGGAAGAAAGTCGAAATGCTGACGGAAAAGCTGTGCAACAATCACATTCGTGCTGCTGGTTATCATGCGGGCATGGATGCTGATGAGCGCGCCTACGTACAAGACGCATTCCAAAAAGATGACATTCAGGTCGTTGTCGCAACCGTGGCATTCGGAATGGGCATCAATAAACCCAATGTTCGCTTTGTTCTGCACTTTGATATTCCGAGAAACATCGAATCCTATTATCAGGAAACCGGTCGGGCAGGGCGGGATGGATTACCCGCGGAAGCGATGATGCTTTACGACCCAGCTGATATTAACTGGTTACGTCGAATGTTGGATGAGAAAGACGACGGTCCTCAGAAGCAGGTTGAATCTCACAAGCTCAATGCCATGAGCGCGTTTGCTGAAGCGCAAACATGCCGCCGTCAGGTATTGCTTAACTATTTTGGTGAATACAGCGAAAAGCCATGTGGTAACTGTGATATATGCCTTGATCCACCTAAACATTTTGATGGCATTGAATCGGCGCAGAAAGCCCTATCTTGCGTATATCGTGTTAATCAAGGTTTTGGTATGGGGTACGTGGTTGAAGTGCTGCGCGGTATGCAAAACATTCGTGTACGCGAAAATGGTCACGATAAGCTTTCGACGTATGGGATAGGACGTGAACACAGCCACGACTACTGGGTGAGTATCATTAGGCAGCTTATTCACAAAGGGTTACTTACTCAAAACATTACCCGTAACTCAACATTGCAGCTTACCGAAGAGGCTCGTCCCGTTCTACGTGGTGAACAATCGCTAGAGCTCGCGGTGCCAAGGCTGGATACGGCAGCTCGTACAGCGAAATCAGACAAGATGGTGAACAAGCATTACGATAAAAAGTTGTTTGCCAAACTACGCAAGCTGCGTAAGTCCATTGCTGACGAAGACGGTTTACCACCATACGTTGTTTTCAGTGATGCCACCTTAATAGACATGGCGGATATTCTGCCAACTTCTTATGGTGAAATGCTGGCGGTGAATGGTGTTGGTCAAAGAAAACTGGAGAAGTACGCCGATCCATTTTTGGATTTGATTCAAGAACATCTGACTAACGGTAGCTAATAAAAGTAATAGCGAACATCAAGTGGATGTAAAACAAGGTTCTCGCAGGTAAACAAGAAGTGACTAATGACATGAATACAGATTACGGTTTGGTGGAGTATCAGAAAGAGCAGGGTCGAATCATTATCCGAGCACCGCGATTCGATTATGATTCTTTTCCTGAACTTGGCGAGGTGCTAGTAAAAACCCTGTCTGCCGATGTGCTTGAAAAGCAATCGGATGCCGATATTCATTCATGGCTCATCGATTTTGAAGGGTGCCAACTGTTTTTAAGAGCAGAGCATTACAGTGAATCATTGTGGTTGGAAGTACTTTCTAAGGAAGACAACAGTGAAGACCTCGATTACCTTGCTGGTCTATTCCAAAAAGGCTTCAATATTCTTTAGTGCAACGTTTCCTACCATTCTATTTGAGACAGCGTAGGGGAGCATAGGTATTGAATGTTTCACATGAAACACTCGATTTAAACCGACTTTCAGGTTTATTGAAGTTAAACGATTGCCTAATAAATCATCTATTGCACCGCCTTCAAGTTGCAGTATAATCCCCATCCTTAATTCACAGTCATGAAGCATTTTGCTTCGATTTGGGTTCCCTCACCCCCAAATAAAACGAAAAAGGTACAATATGAGTCACTTTACTCCTGCGCAGCAGCGCAACGCCCTTTTCTTTTTGGTTCTATTCCATCTGATCATCATTGCATCTAGCAACTATTTGGTTCAGCTACCCTTTACCATATTCGGTTTTCATACCACTTGGGGCGCGTTTACGTTTCCGTTTATCTTCCTAGCAACCGATTTGACCGTACGAATTTTTGGGGCTGCGTTGGCTCGGAAAATCATTTTCCTTGTTATGTTGCCTGCACTAGCGGTGTCCTACCTGTTATCTGTCGTCTTCTTTGAAGGTCAATTCCAAGGTTTTGGGCAGCTTTCCGAGTTTAATCTGTTTGTAGCTAGAATCGCCATCGCGAGTTTTATGGCATACATGCTAGGTCAGATTTTAGATGTGCATGTGTTCAACCGCCTACGTCAAATGAAAGCTTGGTGGGTTGCACCAACTTGTTCGACACTTATCGGTAATGCTTTAGATACACTCGCGTTTTTCTCTATCGCTTTTTATCAAAGCAGCGATCCTTTTATGGCAGAGCATTGGACGGAAATAGCGCTGGTGGATTACGGCTTTAAGCTGGTGATAAGTTTAGGTCTGTTTGTACCTATGTACGGTGTGTTACTTAATTATTTGGTGAAAAAACTCACCTTGGCAAAACCAAACTTAAGAGCACAGCAAGCGTAAACAAAATGGAAAAGGAGCCGAAAGGCTCCTTTTTCGTATCTAAGAGATGAACAATCAGCAAGCTATGTTTAGCTGTTCAAGATTTCCAACGCCTTAATTTTCGATAGCCTCTATTTTTTGTGAATTCAAAAGGCAGAAATATCGATGATTGAGCTTTTCGTTCTTTTTCTCGCAATTCATTTTCTAAGGCGTGAATTGGGCTGTTTACTGTTTCTGATGGTTATTTTGTGTTGGTTTGGTCGGTGGTTTACCTAAAAAGACCAGCCATCATCCAAAATATGGATGGCTTTTCCCTGTTCAATAGACGCTTGCGCAGCTAAACCAATCACGACAGCTTTCAGCCCGTCTTCCACCGTGACTTCTATCTTTCCATTTTCCGTGACCGCTTGGTGGAATTTTTGATGCTGATAGAACGTTGACCCATTGTGGTCGCCAGCTTCAAGTAGTTCTGGGTCGACAGGGATATCGATTTCTTCAGGACCTGACGGTGTTCTTGGCGAAATCACAACTTTAGGGGTAGGTGGATCGCCAAGTTCTGTATTCCAAAAACGGGTCGGACCGGGCACAAAAGCTTCTACTTTCCCTTGGTGTCCTACTACGGAAATCTCTTCTTGATAACGTGAGCCTTCGGCAAACATACAGAGTTCCAACATGGCACGCTGACCATTAGCAAAATCGACAATGACATACGCATTGTCGAGGATATCGGGTGTTTCACCGCGATACTGTTCATCAATATGGTTGTGGTGTTGGCTACCAGAAGCATAGACGCGAACCGCTTCACTTTGCGTTTGCAGACGCATTAAATCGAAAAAGTGGCAGCACTTTTCAACCAATGTCCCCCCCGTATTCCGGTTAAAGCGATTCCAATCGCCCACTTTTTCTAAAAAGGGAAAGCGATGCTCACGGATACTCAGCTGGCTTACGCGCCCAGCTTGGTCGTTATTGATGAGTTCGAGAAGCTTACTAATAGGTGGCATGTAGCGATATTCCATTGCAACCCAAAGCGGAGCCGTGTGTTTCGCTACCGCTAAACGAATTTGGTGCGCTTGCTCTAGTGATGTGACGATAGGTTTTTCAACCAATATGGGTAAACGAGTGTGTTTGATTACTTGGAGTAATTGATCGGCATGGCAATGGTTAGGGCTGGCGATCAATATGGCGTCGATATCCTGACGTTCAAGCAGCGATTCGGTCGATGACTCGAATTCAATAGAGCTGTCCAGTGCATGAATGGCTGTTTTCATCTGCTCGTCAGGTTCAAAAACAGCGGTAATACTGGCATCAGGCAATAATAGAATATTCCGAATGTGCTCTTGTCCCATCATACCGCATCCAATGATGGCGTATCGAATTGCCATATCAACTCCTTTTGACTTTTGAGGCTTTGCCTCAAGAGCATCGAGAGCCCTTAAGACATGCGTGAAACGTAGTGACAGGTTTCAGGGTTAAACCAAGTTCTGGAATACTCTTCAACCTTTTCATCATCTGACCAACTGATACGCTCAATCCAGCCGATCATTGTGTTCGTGGGAATACCTAAAATATCGGTTGCCCATTGATCCGCTTGTTTAACACTAATGCGGTCTTCCACACGACTTATCCAAAAATTGAAATGTTCACGGTAATGTCGATAAAGAGATTCATCTAACTCTTCTGGGCTAAGGGAATCGCAGTGTTCAGCACGGATCCACATTTCTTCTGCCGCTATGACCGTATTATTGAGAAATCGTTGACGTTCTATTCGCCAAAAGTAGCTATCTTTTGTTGCCTCAAAGTGTTCAGCGACATCGGGGTTTTGCTCTTTTCGCACCGTTAGCGTGTTGGCATGTGGTGTCCCGCCACCTTCAAGAAGCTCCAAGCGAAATAGTTGGTAAATGGCTTCTTTTGGTGGGCTTTTGACATACGTGCCGCTGCCTTGGCGACGTTCCAGTAGACCGTCTTGTTCCAGTAGAGCTAGCGCTTTTCTCAGAGTGCCAACTGCCACCTTCAACTCTACCGCCAATTCCGCTTCTACTGGCAGCCTTTCGCCCGCTCTCCAATGACCAGCATTGATTTCACGAATCAGTAATTCACTGACCTGAACGTACTTTGGGCGCTTCTTTTGCTTGCTCTGTCCTGTATTGGACTGAAAATCAATAGCCATTATTTTCTCGAATTTTCCGCAGTTTGTAACTAGTTTGAATTAAAACAGATACTCATTTTTGCATCAATTCATTTACATTTGATTTACATGTTGAGAATACACTGTTAGGGTAATCTTGCAAACTAAAAAAATAAATGAATTGTGAATGAAAGTGATTTTATTCGGACTGGGAAGCTAAATGCCAGAGGTTAAAGCGATTTTAACCTGATAGAGCCTTTGTGGTGAAATATGTGATGTTCAACCATTTTCGTATTCTTAACCTCTTCTTTTTCCGAATGTCACCCACGTTACAGTAAAAGCTGATAACGGATTATCGCTGGAGAGGGTTAATGAAGAAGGTGTTGCATGGAAGCTTGCGGCTTCTGGAAGCTGTCAACAACCGCATGATTTGGGCGGGTCGTCAAATCGCTTGGGTTCTAGTGTTTGCAATGGTTGCTACTATTCTATTGCAGGTATTTTGTCGTTACATACTGTCGAACGCATTACCTTGGCCGGAGGAAGTGGCGAGGGCATTGATGATATGGATGATGGCATTTGTTGCCGCTGGTGCTTATCGAACCGGTGGGTTTGTTGCGATAGAAATGCTACACGACTTTATACCCGGTAAGGTCGCACAGCTACTTAAGCTCACATTGCTGGTTCTTTCTGCGCTGGTGCTGTTCCAACTATCCAGTCTTGGCTTAGAATTTTTTGAGCGTGGGTTTCGTACTCGTGCCGCTTCTTTTCAATTATCTCGCGCTTGGATTTACCTCGCTATGCCCGTGTGCTTCATTACCATGTTAATGGTGAACGTGGAGCTTATTCTTAAAAATATTTTAGGTGTTAGCGTTTCATCGCCCGACACTGAAGCGGCGAGGGGGTAAGTGATGCTCGTTCTCTTTTTACCTTTATTTTTGGTTCTTCTCTTAATTGGGCTACCTGTTTTCTTTGCAACACTGTTTGCTCCTGGCGCAATGATGCTTGCGTTGGATATGGACCGCGACTTGCCCCTGCTATTTCGAAATATTTACAACGGTATTGATTCATTCCCTTTGATGGCTATTCCATTTTTTATGTTGGCGGGCGAATTGATGAACCGTGGAGGCATTACTCTTCAACTGGTTAACTTCTCTCAAGCTTTTATTGGGCACGTGAGAGGTGGATTGGCGCACGTAAATATTATGTCGAGCATGCTTTTCGCTGGGCTATCTGGATCTGCAGTAGCCGATACTTCTGCCTTGGGCTCTATGCTGATACCCGCGATGGAGAAGAATGGTTACTCGCGGCGCTTTGCGGCAGCGATTACCGCAGCCAGCTCTGTGATTGGGCCTATTATTCCGCCGTCTGGCATCATGATCATCTATGCCTACACCATGGAAGTGTCGGTTGCTGCCTTGTTTGCGGCAGGTGTGGTCCCCGGCGTGTTGATTGGTTTGGCGTTGATGGGAGTCACAACATTATTAGCGAAAAAGCACAACTTCCCCATAGCGAGCCAAAAGTCAACGTGGCCAGAGCGTGGGCAAGCAACTCGCGCCGCGATTCTACCGCTAATGACCCCCGTGATTATTTTGGGTGGGATTGTGGGAGGAATCTTTACCCCCACGGAAGCGTCTGCTATTGCAGTGGGTTATGCGTTATTCCTGAGCCTTTTCATGCTCAAAACCATAAACCTAAGAGACCTACCCGAGATATTTGCTCGCTCAGCGTCGTCTTCAGCCGTGGTTCTTCTTCTCGTAGGCTCTGCATTGGCATTCAAGACGGTGGTGAGCTTGTCTCACGCGGCAGAAGATTTGGCTGGATGGGTTTTGGCCATCAGTGATAACCCACTGATTTTACTGTTTGCCATTAACATCTTGTTGTTTGTTGTGGGTATGTTTTTAGATGCCGGTCCTGCCATCATCATTCTCGGTCCTATTCTCGCTCCTATCTTTATTTCTATCGGAATAGACCCTGTGCACTTTGCGATCATTATGAGTGTGAACTTAACCGTTGGGTTAGCCACACCACCTATGGGGCTGGTGTTGTTTGTGGCTTCGAGTGTGTCGGGGGAAAGGGTGGAATCTATTGCCAAGGGGATACTTCCGTTCTTGGCAGTCGAAGTTTTGGTGATTTTTATCATTACCTTTTTCCCATCCGTTTCCATGACCATTCCAAAATGGCTGGGATTAGTTCAATGAATTTGAGGTCAGCCTGATGGGTGACCTTAATGTTTGACCGTAAGGTCTGAAAGTGCTGCTGCTGAGGAAAGCGATAACAATAAGCCCAGTGCGCAACACGTAAAACAGGAAAGCGAAACATTCAAAAGGATAAGAAATTATGAAATTTGCTAAAGCGATGGTGAACAGTCTTGCTGCTCTGGTTCTTGCGTCGTCGATAACTGCTGCTCAGGCTGCAGATTTTCGATTAAGAGCCGTAGCCAACTCAAATGAAAACGATGAAGACTATGATGGTTTGGTCGTGTTCAAAGATTTTGTGGAATCGCGCTCTAATGGAAAGATCTCGGTGGACTTATTCATTGGCACTCAATTATGTGGCAACGGCACTGAATGTGTACAAGCACTGGAAGATGGCTCTATCGATATTTATGTGTCCACATCGGGTGGTACCGCAAATATGTTCCCTTACGTGCAAGTGCTCGACTTGCCTTACATCCTATCAAGCGACCGAGTTGCTGAAGAAGTGCTAAGCGGTCAGTTTGTGCAGGAAATGCGCAGCGATATTTTGAAAGATTCAGGCAACAAAGTCCGCTTGATGACCATCGGTAATACGGGCGGGTGGCGTAACTTTGC
Source organism: Vibrio sp. vnigr-6D03 (assembly GCF_002835515.1). Taxonomy (NCBI): domain Bacteria; kingdom Pseudomonadati; phylum Pseudomonadota; class Gammaproteobacteria; order Vibrionales; family Vibrionaceae; genus Vibrio; species Vibrio sp. vnigr-6D03. The sequence continues at coordinate 11,262 of NZ_PIZL01000009.1, read as the reverse complement.
GAATACAAAGCGCACGGTGAAATCCCCAGATGACATTAAAGGATTAAAGATTCGTACCGTTGTGGCTGATTTACCTCAGGAGTTGGTGAAATCTCTGGGAGCAAGCCCTACGCCAATTCCATGGCCAGAGCTTTATACATCTTTCCAAACGGGCGTTGTGGAAGGGTCTAAGAACGGTATTACCGACATTATGGGCATGAAATTCCCAGAAGCAGGGTTGAAGTACGTAACACTCGATGGCCATGCGTACATGGCGGCATTGTGGTTTATGAATAACGAGCACTTCAGCAAAATGCCAGAAGATCTACGTAAAGTTGTTGTGGATGGGTTTTATGCACTCCAACAAGCGACATTTGCCTCACCTAAGCGCAAATCCATTAAAGCGTATCAAGATTTCTCAAAGGCAGGCGGAAAACTGTATGTGCCTAGCAAAGCAGAGAAAGATCAATTCAAGGAAAAGGCACAGCCAGTGTATCAATGGTTCTCTAAGAACGTGAAACAAGGCAAGAAGTACTACGAGCTCTTGGTCTCAGAAGCGGGTAATGCCGAAAAAGCCATTGCCGATACCTACGCTGCTGAATTGAAATAGAAATACTCCTGCCTCTCCACCAAGCGCTTTTCGACAGAAAGCTCGATTGGGTTTGAATAAAGTGGAGAGGTCCTTTGCTTGTGTAGCGGACATCGCTACCCATACAGCCACTCTTATAACCCAGGTCACTAGACCTTAGTCATCTAGCCTGTTAATTCTGAAAATACGATATGGCGTATATCGTATTTCGTGATCAGGATGTAAATTCATTCACAATTGATTTACATTTCTATTGGGTGTGATAGGGTGGTGATAATTCATTCACTATTGATTTATTTGTTGGAGAGAAGAATGACTTTGAATATTGGAAATATACCGGAGCAAAAAAGCGTTAATGGGCGCGCGTTTCCTTTGGTTATTCTTCCACCTGATGATGCTGTCGCTTTAGAGCCTACCGCCATGTTGAATTGGTTTTCTGGTGTAAAAGAAGCGGTTCACGAAAAACTGATTACGCACGGCGCGATACTATTACGAGGATTTCCGGTACAGGATGCGGATTTGTTTGAGCAGCTCCTGAATCAATCAGACTACGAAAACATGCCTTACATTGGTGGGGCAGCGCCTCGCGTCCAGGTCACACAATCACGTATTGTGACGGCTAACGAAGCCCCAGCGACCGAAAAAATACCGTTTCATCATGAAATGGCACAAACGCCCAACCCACCAGGGTACATTTTCTTCTATTGCGATATCCCTTCAGAAACTGGCGGTTCGACGTCCATCCTTCACTCTTCTGAAATATGCCAACGCTTTTTTGATATTGCCCCTGAGTTTGCAGAAAAAATCGAGCAAGAGGGTGTTCGATATGTGCGTTACATGCCAGAGGTAACCGATAACTCATCTCCTATTGGACGTTCATGGAAAGAAACTTTTCATGTAGAAACACGCGAGGAATGCGAAGCGAAGTTGCGTGAACATGAAATGAACTGGCAATGGGGAGAAAAAGGCGTACTGAAAACAGAAACCTCTATTTTACCCGCGATCCGATTTGACGAAGAAACGCAGAAAAAAACATTCTTCAATTCTATTGTTGCCGTGTTTGACGGTTGGAATGATAGCCGAAATGTTTCAACTAAAGCGGTGACCAGCGGTAGTGGAGCATTAATGGATGCAGAAGTTATGGAGAAAACCAAATCTGCCATGGACGAACTCAGTGTCAACTTTCGTTGGGAAGCAGGGGATGTATTGTTAGTTAATAACTACACCGTTTTGCATGCAAGGCAGCCTTTTACCGGAAAGCGACGCATACTGGCTTCCGTAGCAATTAAGTAAGGTTGCGTTTACCAAAAAGAAAGCCTCGCATGATGCGAGGCTTCGATATTCCAATAGGTTCTAGTGAAACAAGCTCAACTAGCACGCTTTGATTGCAAGCGGCCACCCCATATCAGATTGTCTATTCGATTCAATCTCTAGCTCAGCCTTGGTAAGGGGATTGCTCTCCAACCATTGTTTGTCTACACACAGCTCGAGCCTGTCACCCTCTGCATTCAACGTGACTTTTGGTTGAAGTTCGGAGCATCGCCTGTGCGTCAGCAATACGGCTAACCTGAGTAATCTCAGTACTCGTTTGGCACTTTGCCCCGACAATGCATGCTGTTCTGGTAAAGAGCTTACTTGCTCTCTGTATCGTCTGGCGAGTTCAGCCAATAAGTGTTTCTGTGCGCGGGTGAAACCCGGTAAGTCTAAGTGCTGTAGTAAGTACGCACTATGCTTTCCACCGCATTTGTAATCGATAGTCAGCCCAACCTCATGAAGCTTCGCAACAGAAGATAATAGATAGTGAGCTTGTGGTTCAGCAATCCAATCTTCGCCACCACATTGCTTGAAGAGCTGGCTTGCTGAATCAGCGACTAATTCGCCATATTCGGAATCTAGTTGGTAGCGAGACTGTATGCTGGCAATGGTTCTGGCTCGAATGTCGTCTTGACGCATTTCTGCCATCATTTCGTACACCATGCCTTCGCGAAGTGCGCCACCGGCGAGGGTCATCGACTCTATCTCTAGAAGCTCAAAAATCGCGATCAAGATGGAAAGACCACTTGGGAATACCAATGCTCGTTCCAGTGTTAGACCATCAATATCCAGCTCTTCTAAATGATCCGCCAACATGGCTTGCTTCTGTAGGCGTTTTAATTTGGCATGGGTGATCACTTCATCCATGCCTTGTGCCAGCATGATTTCTTGAAGTGCCTGCACGGTACCGCTCGCTCCGACACATACATCCCAGCCGATGTCTTTATACTGCTCTAGAATCGGTGCTAGGGTGTTTTTGGCGGCTTCAATAGCGGTATTGAAATTGGTTATGGTTAATTGTCGGTCTTTAAAATGCTGTTCAAGCCAAGTTACACAACCCATTTTCAAGCTGGTGAGTGCTTTTGCTTCAAATCCTTCACCAATAATCAATTCCGTACTAGCACCACCAATATCAACAACCAATCGGCGACCTAGACCGCCTGAAGTATGAGCTACCCCTTTATAGATAGTGGCAGCTTCTTCTTCACCGGCAATGACATTGATGTCGTAGCCTAAAATATCATTCGCCTTTTCTAAGAAAACATCCACATTTGTTGCGGTGCGCAATGTCGCGGTTCCAACGATGCGAATGTTCTCTGGCGATATATCTTGCAGCCTTTCTGCAAATAAGCTGAGGCAATCCCACCCTCGCTGCATGGCTTCAGTGCTAAGTTTATTATCCTTATCTAACCCAGCGGCCAAACGCACTTTGCGTTTGATTTTGGCCATGGTTTGAACGCTGCCATCAATATGACGCACAACGAGCATATGAAAACTGTTCGACCCGAGGTCGATAGCAGCGTAAAGCGGCGAAGTAGCTGACTGACTCATAAATATTTGCTGTGTTCCTTAAGACTGATGACGAGGTGCTCTTGGGCGCGAATGGCGCTTGCGGTTACCGCCGTGTTTGTTTCCACCAGTGTTGGTGCGACGCTGCTGCATTTGTTTGTGACGCAAGCGAAGCGGAGCCGGTAGATGTTCAAGTAATGCGCTAGCATCGTAATCTGACACAGGGATCGGGTGCTCGATGTAGTCCTCGATCGCAGTCAGGTTGATGGCGTACTCTTCACATGCAAAGCTAATTGAGTGGCCACTTTCGCCCGCACGACCTGTACGGCCAATTCGGTGCACGTAATCTTCACAATCGTCCGGCAAGTCATAGTTAAAGACGTGTGTCACTTGAGGAATGTGCAATCCACGCGCGGCAACATCGGTGGCAATCAGTAGATCAACATGACCTTGTGTGAATTGCTCTAGAATACGTTCACGCTTCTTCTGTGGTACATCACCCGTTAGCAAACCTACGCGGTGTCCATCAGCGGCTAGGTGACCCCAAATGGTTTCGCACTTGTATTTGGTGTTGGCAAATACAATGGCGCGATCTGGCCATTCTTCCTCTATCAACGTCTGAAGCAAGTTCATCTTGTCTTCGTTAGACGGATAGAAAAGTTCTTCTTGAATACGGTGACCGGTTTTTCTTTCTGGTTCTACGACGACATGCTCTGGGTTGTGCATGTGCTCGAAAGCCAGTTCTTGTACGCGGTAAGACAAGGTTGCCGAGAACAGCATGTTCAGTCTATCTTTCGGCTCAGGCATACGGCGGAACAAGAAACGGATGTCTTTAATAAAACCGAGGTCAAACATACGATCGGCTTCATCAAGAACAACCGCTTGGATGTTATTTAGATTGAAAACGCGTTGTTTGTAGAAATCGATGATACGACCAGTTGTACCGATAAGAATATCAACACCTTGTTCAATGGTCGCCAATTGCTTGTCGTAGCTTTCGCCACCGTAAGCCAGTGCGATTTTAACGCCAGTTGACTCCATTAAGGGTTTAGCGTCGTTGTGGATCTGAATCGCAAGCTCTCGAGTTGGTGCCATCACAATCGCACGTGGTTGCGATGGATTGCGACCTTCGTGTTCAGGCGTTGTCAGTAAATGGTTGAAAGTAGCAGTAAGAAACGCGAGGGTCTTACCAGTGCCCGTTTGGGCCTGGCCTGCAATGTCTTGGCCGGTGAGCAGTACCGGCAACGCCAAGGCTTGAATAGGGGTACAAAATTCGAACCCTTTTTTCTCAAGCCCTTCAATGATTTGGGGGTGTAAATCCAAATCGGCGAACTTTTGCTCTGTGATATGCGTCTTTTTCATGGGTATAGAATATCAGCTTAAGCTTGCATTACGAAAGTAAATACATTCCAATAGGGCATCTATTTACTGGTTATCATCCAACCAGTTCCTGAAAAACACAACGGAGTGGAAGATGAGTGACAAGATTTTGCAGCTTACAGATGACGGTTTTGAACAAGATGTAATCCAAGCTGCAGGTCCAGTTCTGGTAGATTTCTGGGCAGAATGGTGTGGTCCTTGTAAAATGATTGCTCCAATTTTGGACGAGATCGCAGACGAGTACGAAGGCAAGCTCACTATCGGTAAGCTAAACATCGATCAAAACTCGGGTACGCCACCAAAGTTTGGTATCCGCGGTATTCCAACACTACTTCTATTTAAAGATGGCGGTGTTGCAGCGACGAAAGTTGGCGCGCTTTCTAAGACTCAACTGAAAGAGTTTCTAGACGCTAATATTTAATAGCGAATGCAAACTTAGTCATAAAACCGTGCTCCACATCTAGATGCACGGTTTTGATTTTTTTTAATGGCTAGACTAGGCTTGATTTTAGTGCTAATTTGTCGCACGCTAATTAAGCAAATGTTCATTTCTTGGTCGATCCTGTGACCAAATCTCTCTAACTAACACAACAGATCCTATTTTGACTAAACAAGTATCCACTACTATGAACCTGACAGAACTGAAGAACAGACCTGTGTCTGAGCTCGTGAAACTAGGTGAAAGCCTGGGTTTAGAAAACCTAGCGCGTTTAAGAAAACAAGACATTATATTTTCCATCTTAAAGGCTCACGCAAAAAGTGGTGAAGATATCTTTGGTGATGGGGTTCTGGAAATTCTTCAAGATGGGTTTGGTTTCTTACGTAGTGCCGACAGTTCTTATCTAGCTGGTCCAGACGATATCTACGTATCACCAAGCCAGATTCGTCGATTTAATTTACGCACTGGTGACTCCATTGCAGGGAAGATTCGACCACCTAAAGACGGTGAACGCTATTTTGCCCTTCTAAAAGTCAACACAGTCAACCACGACAAACCAGACAACGCTCGCAACAAGATCCTTTTCGAAAACCTTACTCCTCTTCATGCCAACGAACGTATGGTAATGGAGCGCGGTAATGGCTCGACCGAAGACATCACTGCACGTGTTTTGGATTTAGCCTCACCAATCGGTAAAGGTCAACGTGGTCTTATCGTTGCTCCGCCAAAAGCGGGTAAAACGATGCTTCTTCAGAACATTGCACAAAGCATTGCGCACAATCACCCAGAATGTGAACTGATGGTTCTTCTGATTGATGAGCGTCCGGAAGAGGTAACTGAGATGCAACGCCTAGTAAAAGGTGAAGTGATTGCATCCACGTTTGATGAACCTGCTTCTCGCCATGTTCAGGTTGCTGAAATGGTTATCGAAAAAGCTAAACGCTTAGTAGAGCACAAGAAAAACGTAGTCATCCTATTGGATTCCATTACACGTCTAGCACGTGCATACAACACCGTAGTACCTTCGTCAGGTAAAGTCCTGACTGGTGGTGTAGACGCAAATGCATTGCACCGTCCAAAACGTTTCTTTGGTGCAGCACGTAACGTAGAAGAAGGTGGTAGCCTGACTATCATCGCTACAGCGCTAGTGGATACGGGTTCTAAGATGGACGAAGTTATCTACGAAGAATTTAAAGGTACAGGTAACATGGAATTACACCTGAACCGTAAGATCGCTGAGAAGCGTGTTTTCCCTGCAATTGACTTTAATCGCAGTGGTACTCGTCGTGAAGAGCTTCTAACGAAAACTGATGAGCTTCAAAAAATGTGGATTCTCCGCAAGATTGTTCACCCAATGGGTGAAATAGATGCAATGGAGTTCCTTATCGATAAATTGGCAATGACCAAAACAAACGATGAGTTCTTCGACGCGATGCGTCGACAGTAAAATACGTTAATATTGTTTAACAAAACACCACCGACTCAGGTGGTGTTTTTGTTTGCGTCTCATTCATAATGGTTGCAAAATAGACGAAATCGTTAACAGGATGTTAATATGCAACAAGGGATGTTGGCATGGTTTATATCTTTACTTCTATTGTTTTCTCCATTGTCAGCAAAAGAGCTGTCACATGAGGAAGCTCAGCAGTGGGTTTTAGACCAGCAAGTTCTGAATAAAGCCGATGAGCTTTATCAATTAGTTTTGAAAGATGAAGTCAGCTCTTTGGATTTTTCTTTGCAAAGGCTAAGTCTGCCTCAGCAAGATGTTGTGCGTTTTCTGCTATTAGAGCATATGGAAGACCAAAACATTATTCTCACATCCAAGATGGCTAAGTTTGTGCAAAAACAAATTGGTCGCCCTTCGCCTTATAAAGTGCGTAAGCAAGGCGACGGCTATGAATTTTCTGTTCCCGCATTTGACTCCAGTGCTGTCGCCAGCCGCTTACTGAAGCGTTGGCATAGCGACCAACAAATTTTGACCTTTATCCTTAAAGCAGAGCAACTCGATCTGGTTTTGTCTCAGTGGTTAACGGATGAGGTGAGTAAAAAAAATAAAGAAAGAGAAGCGTTGTTGATCCGTGAATTAGACGGTTTATCTCCTAAGGCGCTGGACTACCTTATAAAGCAAATCACACAAAACCCCATCACCAATTGGCTTCCTTCGACCCAAGTGGTCGTTCGTATGGCTCAAGTTAGCGAAGATCCAGAAGTCTATAAGTTGCTATGGCGCATGAAAGCGGATAGTCACAGTAAGTCAGAATTGAAGCGATTGGCTAAAATCAAAAGCGAGTTTTCACTTCAGCAACTCATGCTTGCGAGTGATAACCCATCACTGCATGATGCTGCGTTGGATGAGTTGACACGCTTAGACCCTATTCCGTTGGAAGTGAAAGCTTTTCTGATTAAGAAGCTCAAACAGTCAAACGATGCTTCTATTGTCGCTCGCAACCTTGTTAAGCATGGACACAGGGGATGGGTTGAGCAATTGGCTGAAAATCATCGAGGCTTGAATACCAAATCGTTGCTTCAAGTGCTCTCGAAAGCAAAAGATAAATAGAATTGCTCTGAGATTCCGCCATTCACGTATCTATCCCTGCCGAGAGTTTATCGGTAACGAGAGTATATTGCATTTGTCTTTGATATAATGCGCGCAATTTAACCTGTTACAAGAAAGGTCTATGAGTTTTAAGGATTTACGCGATTTTATTGAACACCTTGAAAATGAAGGCTTATTAAAACGCATTACCCACCCAGTTGACCCACATTACGAAATGACCGAGATCAGCGATCGTACTTTGCGCGCTGGTGGTCCTGCCTTATTGTTTGAAAACCCGATTGGCTATGATGTTCCAGTATTAGCGAACTTGTTTGGTACAACAGAGCGAGTGGCAATAGGAATGGGGCGCGGTGACGTATCCGAATTACGAGAAGTTGGGAAATTACTGGCTTACTTGAAAGAACCAGAACCGCCTAAAGGATTCAAAGACGCCCTAGACAAACTCCCAGTTTTTCGACAAGTCTTGAATATGCCAGCAAAGCGTTTGCGAAAAGCACCTTGCCAGCAAATTGTTTGGTCTGGTGAGCAAGTCGATTTAGACAAAATCCCAGTGATGAGCTGTTGGGCTGAAGACGTTGCACCACTTCTCACTTGGGGGCTAACGGTTACGAAAGGTTCAAGTAAAAAGCGCCAGAACCTTGGAATTTACCGTCAACAAAAGCTGAGTAAGAACAAAGTTATCATGCGTTGGCTTGCCCATCGTGGTGGAGCTCTCGATTTACGTGACTGGATGGAAACGAACCCCGGTAAACCTTTCCCCGTGTCGGTTGCATTTGGCGCTGATCCCGCAACTATTCTTGGCGCTGTTACTCCTGTACCGGATACTTTATCTGAATATGCTTTTGCTGGTTTACTTCGAGGCAGCAAAACCGAAGTCGTAAAATCGGTCAGTAACGAGCTTGAAGTACCAGCCAGTGCAGAAATTGTATTGGAAGGGTATATAGACCCAAATGAATATGCCGACGAAGGTCCTTATGGTGACCACACGGGATACTATAATGAAGTGGAGAAACACCACGTCTTTACGGTAACTCATGTGACGATGCGCGAAAACCCTATCTACCACAGTACATACACAGGTCGTCCGCCAGATGAACCCGCAGTATTAGGGGTTGCGTTGAACGAAGTGTTCGTACCTATTTTGCAAAAGCAGTTTCCAGAGATTACGGATTTCTATCTGCCACCCGAAGGCTGTTCTTACCGAATGGCTGTCGTGTCGATGAAGAAACAATACCCAGGACATGCCAAGCGCGTCATGATGGGAGTTTGGTCCTTCCTTCGTCAATTCATGTATACAAAATTTGTCATCGTAGTTGATGAAAGTGTAAATACTCGTGATTGGAGTGAAGTGGTTCGTGCCATGACAACGCAGATGGATCCTGTTCACGACACTGTCATGATAGAAAATACACCGATAGACTCATTGGATTTTGCTTCTCCGGTGGTTGGACTTGGGTCAAAAATGGGATTGGATTCCACCATCAAATGGGAAGCCGAACTGTCGGTTTCATCAAAACCGAAAGAAACCATGCCTGAGGCGGAAGTCGTCGATAAGTTAGTGTCTCAGTTCAAACAAAAACATCCAGAGCTGATTGATCTGCATTTGCCTGAAGCCGCAAACGGTAGAAGCATGGCAATTGTGAGCATCAACAAAACGGAAGCCTGGCAAGGTCACCGCTTGATGAACGCACTATGGGAAGAGTTTGTTGAGGCGCATATCCACCTACAATACATCATCATTTGCGATGAAGATGTGAATGTCAGAGATTGGAATGATGTTATATGGGCAATTACCACGCGTATGGACCCAGCTCGTGACACGCTGATGAAGCAAGAAGCCAATCTTCCAACGACCCAAATGGGGCTAGATGCTACCAATAAAGTCGAAAGAGAAGAGACGCAGCGTGAATGGGGTCGACCAATTAAGAAAGATCCTGCGGTAGTCGCAAAAATTGATGAGATTTGGGATCAACTAGGAATAGAATGACTCAAACTGTCACAATAATGCCTCAGCAATGGGTATTTGAAGTTTCTACTGGGCAAACAATACTGGAAGCAGCGCTCAACAATAATTATCGCTTCCCGCATCGTTGCACAGTAGGTGCATGTGCTATGTGTATGTGCAGAAAATTAGAAGGGGAAGTCAGTTATCACCTTGAGCCTATGCTTACGGAAAAAGAAATAGCTCACGGTTGGATCTTCCCATGTCAGGCATACGCCGAAAGTGATTTACTGCTCACGTTCGAAAGTGAGTAAGAGGAAACCATGACAATTAAGTGCCAAGTAAAGTCCATTGAGCCTTTGGCGTGCAACACCTATCAAATATTGTTGCACCCAGAAACACCAGTCAGCTTCAAAGCAGGTCAATACCTGCTGGTGGAAATGGGGGAGAAAGACAAACGCCCATTTTCAATCGCAAGTAGCCCTTGCCGTCACGAAGGAGAGCTCGAACTGCATATCGGTGCTGCGGAGCATAATGCTTATGCAAGTGAAGTCGTCGAAGCAATGCAAAAAGCACTAGAAGACGGCAGCGAGATCGCAATAGATGCACCACATGGTGATGCGTGGGTACGTGAAGAGAGTACTAACGATCTGTTACTAATAGCTGGCGGAACTGGATTTAGCTACGTGCGTTCTATACTTGACCATTGCGTCAGTCAAAAATTGAATAACACGATCCACCTATATTGGGGCGCGAAAGATGAGTGCCAGCTCTATGCTAAAGAAGAGTTGGTTGAAATTGCAGATGCTCACAGCAACGTGCACTTCGTTCCTGTAGTAGAAGAAGCAGATGCAAATTGGTCTGGTAAGTTAGGCAATGTGCTTCAAGCGGTAGAAGAAGACTTTAATAGTTTAGAGAATGTAGATATCTACATTGCAGGTCGTTTTGAAATGGCCGGCGCAGCAAGAGAGCAATTTACTCAATCTAAACAAGCTAAGCGAGATCAGATGTACGCTGACGCGTATGCATTTATCTAATTAGTAGAGATAAATGAAAGAAAAAGAGGGTTTTTTAACCCTCTTTTTTCGTTTTTGATGGATTCTTCATCGAAAACGCATTTTTTTCGATTTTTTATCAAAAAGGTCTTGCGCACTTCATTAATCTCCCTATAATGCCGCCTCACTGACACGGCAGACGCCACAAGGCTTCAGCAGTGTTAGAGAGGTGAAAAACTTCTGAGAAAATAAATTTGAAAAAGTGTTTGACTCTTCAAATTATCTCGCTAGAATGCACCTCCGCTTTGAGAGAAAAACTTCTCGAAAAGCAACGCTCTTTAACAATATAGACCTATCAATCTGTGTGGGCACTCGTTGATGATAATCCAAATAGTTTCTTCGGAAACAATTTAGGTTTCAATGAACTGAGTGACCAATACGATGATAACTTTCTTTAGAAAGGAATCATTGGCACAGTCAATTCATTATCGTTCTGTTGGAACGATAATAAGCTTTAGAATTACATGTTTATGTTTTCATAAATATTAGTTTTGAATT
>NZ_PIZL01000008.1:0-150494 GCF_002835515.1 Vibrio sp. vnigr-6D03 | reverse complement strand
GGGTTCGTCATCAATCTGAAGAGCCAGACAATGTCTGGCTCTTTACTTTATTTAGGATCATTGGGCTGTTATGCACTTACTTTAAACTGTGCCACCAGCGTTTTCAGCTTGTCAGTTTGAGAAGACAAATCCCTCGCAGAAGACGCTGCTTGATTCGCTTGGCTGTTAGCATTTTTAGACACTTCGGAAACTGTTTCCACGCTTTCACGTACTGCGACGCTTGCGTTTGCTTGTTCTTCCGATGCCGCCGCTATGCTGTCTATCATCGTGGCGACAGCTTCGGCACCTGCAACAATATCTTCTAAGCTTGTTCCAGCTTTACCTGCCAGTTCCACCCCTTCTTCAACATGGCTAGTTCCAGCGTTCATTCTATCTACTGCAAGTTTAGTTTCACTTTGAATCGCTTCGATTGAGCCCGCAATTTCTTCCGTCGCTGTCGTGGTTCTATCAGCCAACGTTCTTACCTCATCCGCAACCACCGCAAAACCTCGTCCAGCTTCGCCTGCACGTGCTGCCTCGATTGCCGCATTCAAAGCAAGCAAGTTGGTTTGCTCTGCAATATCATTGATTACATTGATAATATCGCCAATCTCGGAACCACGTTTACCCAATTCAGCTACGCTTTTCGAAGACGCCATTACCGCTTCGTTAATAGAACTCATACCCTGTATGGTATTTCGAACAATATCACCACCAGAATTAGCAGTAACACCTGCTTCTTTGGCGCTACTTGTTGCATCGGTCGATTGCTTGGCCACTTCAGCAACGCTTTGCATCATTTCATCGATTGACGTTGAAATATGTTCCACTTGTTCAGCTTGCAGATCGAGGTCTCGCGCCATTTGCTCACTTGTCTGGGCGATTTCATGAGTCCCTTCTGCCACTTGATTTGTCGTTGAAAGGACTTCTCGCATTGCTTGCCTCGTTTTGGAAACCGCTTGATTGAAGTTTTCTGACATTTTGCCCAGCTCATCTTGAGAGTCCACGGCAATATTCACGGTCAAATCCCCACCAGCAAGTTTGCGCAACCCGCTCGCGACTTCTTCAACGGGTTGAACAATACTTCTCAACACAATCCAAGATACGACCCCACCTATCAATACCGCAGCTAAAGTTCCAATAATAATGGTGTAAGCGGTGTTTTCCGTCGCTGTTTCTGCCGCCCCTTGTCTTTGCGTCATCAAACTTTCTTCTATTTGAATAAACTCGGCAATTTGCCCTCTAAACTTATCAAAATAGACTTTACCACGTGCCTCCCCAACCAACTTTGCTACGTCGTTCATTGTTTTGGCATCGCCAATTCTAGAGCGTAACGCAATAGCTGGCTCGGTGACATTCAACCTCCACTCTGAAATGGTTGTTCTGATTTCTTCAAGCAATTTGACTTGCGCTGGGTTATCGCTCACCGTTTTTTTCTGTAAATCAACGCCTTTATTGAAATTCTGAAAACCCTGTTCGTAAGGTGCTAAAAATTCCACTTTTCCTGCTAACAGGTAGCCTCGCATACCTGTTTCCATATCCACGGCTGCAGCTTGAATATCAATTGCCTGCGATATGACCTTATGGGTATGCTCCACCCATTTAGCCGACTCATTAAGTTCATTTATTGCGGCATTCATGCCCTCAAAGCTTTGTGCCGACTCTTTGCTTCTTTCAACGATGAGCTTTTCTTCCTCGGTAATGATCTCGCCAATTTGCGCTCGGAACTTATCAAAGTACTGTTTGCCTCGCGCTTGCCCGACCAAATTTGCAATATAATCCATTGATAGCGCCCCAGAGACCACTCGCTTTCTATCTGAAATGGCGGGTTCTGTGACATTTTTATTCCAGTTTCTGATGTTCTTTTCAATAGCATTGATTCTGGAAACTTGTATTGGGTTATCACTCACCTTTTCTTTCAGTGCTTTACTGATGTCGAAAAAACGATTTTTCCCACTGTTATACGGTTGTAAAAATTCGGTTTTACCTGCAAGCAAGTACCCTCGCATCCCTGTTTCCATATCAACCGCAGCAGCGGTAAGGTCTAAAGAAAGTCGAATCACTTCATGTGTGTGGTTCACCCATGAGTTATTGGTTTCTAAATCCGAAATGGTTTGATAAGCGTTTGCTGAAACCTCTCGTGTCGATTCCTGGCGAGCTTGTAACAACTTGCTTTCCCGTGAAGTAAAGGTGGCAATTTGTTCTCTAAACTTATCGAAAAACACCTTACCTCTTGCCTCTCCAACCAAATCGGCCATGTCATCCATGGTTTTGGCGTTACCGATGTCTCTGCGTAACGAAATAGCGGGTTCTGTCACATTGGAAACCCAAGCATTAATATTGCTTTGTATTTCAGAGAGGCGCTGAACCTGTGCTGGGTTATCACTTACTGTCTCTTTCAATTCAGTAACCAAGTTGCCAAATCGAGTTCGTCCATTGACGTACGGTTCCAAAAAGCCTTCTTGACCTGCAAGTAGAAAACCACGCATCCCAGTTTCCATATCCACAGCCGCACCTTCAATTTTCATGGCTTGCTGTATAACTTTGTGCGTATGGTCCACCATATGACCTGATTCGTCTTGATTATTTGAGCTATTTAACGCGACGACTGAAAGAAAAATCAGCAGTACAAGTGGGATACCTGTGCCTAATGCTATTTTCAAAGAGAGGGATAAATTCTTAAACATACGAAACCTTAGCCTTACCTTTGAGCGCTTCGCACTCTGCAGATGTTGTTTTGTCGAATAGATGTGGAGGTAAATGCTCGGAGCCTGTTTATGAAGGTTATTTTATCCACACACTCTCTACGGGCAGTTGAGCTTACAAATAAAGATATAGACCATAAATCATGCTTTAGACAATGCTTAAATTCCTTAATTAGTAGATCATCCGACCACTAAAAATGCATCTGTCAACTAACTTACTGAGCTCAATGTAATAGAGCCAAGTAGAACTTTAGCTCTCCATCATTTTTTTTAATCTTGAAGATAAAAATGTTTGTATGACGCACGGAATATTCCTTGATACATTCGCCACCACTGGGTACCTAAGAGGACAATCATTCTCCTCTACTCAGATTAGTTAGCCGTACTATAAAGGTCTACCGACCAAGTACATCGCTTCATGGCTGTTCCCAGCCTTTACATTAAGTAATCGAAATGAATAAGAAGATCATCGTAGGGTGGCGAGAAGTGCTGAGCCTACCTGAACTTCGCCTAGATCGTATCAAAGCGAAAATAGACACAGGTGCGCGGACTTCATGCTTACACGCATATAAGTTGGAAACGTTCATTCAGAACAGCACGCTTTGGGTACGATTTTGGATGCACCCAGTGCAAGGCAACACAGAGCTTAGCCAGGTTTGTGAAGCCAAAGTCATCGATGAACGAATTGTGCGGGATTCTGGCGGTCATGAAGAGAAACGATACGTCGTGGAAACTCTGCTTTCACTTGGCGGGAAGCAATGGCCCATCGAAATTACATTAACAAACAGAGAAAACATGCGATTCAGAATGCTGCTTGGCAGAACTGCCATGCAAGACCGAATCATTGTTGACCCAACCGAATCATTTTTAGTGCCACTTGAGGAGAAAAAATAGTGAAAATTGGCATCCTTTCTCGTAACGCGTCTTTGTACTCTACTCGCCGTTTAATTGAGGCGGCAAAGGATCGTGGTCATGAAGTTAAGGTTATTGATGCCCTGCGTTGTTATATGAATATCAACTCAGATAAACCTGAAGTGCACTTTAAAGGTGAGGAACTTACTGGATTCGACGCTGTTATCCCAAGAATAGGTGCATCTGTAACGTTTTACGGTACAGCGGTGTTGCGCCAATTCGAAATGATGGGCGTGTTTCCAGTAAACGAGTCAGTGGCAATTACTCGTTCACGCGACAAGTTACGCTCTCTGCAGCTACTTTCTCGCAAAGGCATTGGTATGCCTGTAACGGGTTTTGCAAGCAAGCCCGATGACGTAAAAGATTTATTAGACATGGTGGGCGGTGCGCCTGTTGTGATCAAACTGCTTGAAGGTACTCAAGGTATTGGTGTGGTTTTGGCAGAAACCAAAAAAGCAGCGGAAAGTGTTATCGAAGCTTTTATGGGGCTGAAAGCCAACATCATGGTTCAAGAGTTTGTAAAGGAAGCTGGCGGTGCAGACATCCGTTGCTTTGTCATCGGTGACAAAGTGATCGCGGCTATGAAACGTCAAGGCGCTGAAGGTGAATTTCGCTCTAACTTGCATCGTGGGGGAACGGCATCTTTGGTGAAGATCACCCCTGAAGAACGTAAAACAGCCGTCGCAGCGGCTAAAGCGATGGGCTTAAATGTTGCAGGTGTAGATTTGCTGCGCTCTGAGCGCGGTCCTTTAGTAATGGAAGTTAACTCGTCACCTGGTCTTGAAGGCATTGAAAAAGCGACAGGCAAAGACGTGGCTGGAATGATCATTGATTTCATTGAAAAAAATGCAGCAATTAAAGGAACCAAGACACGTGGCAAAGGCTAAAAGAAATCAGAGCTTTGAATTGCTCAATCACATCACGGAACCAGGTGAACGATCTACGTTTGAACTGGAAGCGGCGAAACTGTATACCCATTCACCGCTCTCTATTCAAATTGAGGTGATCAATGGTAAATACGCTGGTCCCGTTATGATGGTGAACGCTGCTATCCATGGTGATGAGCTCAATGGTGTTGAAATGGTGCGCCAGCTATCGAAGACGATAGATCCCGCTAAACTCAAAGGCACGGTAATCGCTGTGCCTATTGTGAACGTATTCGGGTTTATTCATAAGTCACGCTATTTGCCTGACCGACGCGACTTGAACCGCTGTTTTCCGGGTTCAGAAAAAGGTTCGCTCGCTTCTCGAATGGCGTATTCGTTCTTTAGCAAGGTGGCGACTCGCTGCGATATCATTTTGGATTTTCACACGGGTGCCATACACAGAACCAATTTACCTCAAATTAGAGCGAATTTGGACAATGAAGAAACGCTAAGGCTTGCTAAAGCATTTAATACACCCGTTGTTGTCGATGCAGCGCTACGCGATGGTTCGCTTCGTAGTGAAGCGGAGCGGCTTGGTATTCCAACCTTAACTTACGAGGCTGGTGAAGCGCTCCGTTTTGAGCCTCTATCAATCAGCGCTGGTTTGCTAGGCATAAAGCGGGTTATGCAAGCTGCAGGTATGTTAAGAGAAAGCCGGAAGAAATACCCAGAACCTGTGATAGCGAAATCGACAAACTGGACCAGAGCCAATAGCGATGGCATGTTACGCACAGTGGTTACTTTGGGTGAAAAAGTAGCGAAAAATCAGGTATTGGCATACATAAGTTCGCCTCTTGGTGATACCGAAACGTGCATCATTGCCCCCAAAGAAGGCATTGTTATTGGGCAACAAACTTTGCCATTAGTCAATGAAGGCGATGCCGTATTCCATCTTGCGTTCTTTACTCAAGATACTGAATTGGTTGAACAAGCTGTGGAAAGTTACATTGACGAAATAAGTGATGTTGAAAGCGATATCATCACCACTGGTCAGTTAGCGTTAACTTGAGACTTAGGACATATTCATACCGGCTTTAATTATGATACCCAGTCAATATGACTGGGTATTTTTTGGCTCTAGCTCCCGATCTAAACCATTGCTCTGTCTCTAACTTTGAATATACGCAAACTCAAAATTACAATTAACATATTAATAACAATTACAGTGAGTAATGTATGCTTTCTATATTCGATATCTTCAAAGTAGGCGTAGGGCCATCAAGCTCACATACCAACGGTCCTATGATTGCGGGTTATCAATTTGGCCAAAAGCTGATACCGATTTTGCACAAGATATCTCGTATACAAGTTGATCTGTTTGGCTCTCTTTCCCTAACGGGAGTTGGGCACCACACAGACAGAGCGGTATTGTTGGGTTTAATGGGAAATGAACCTTCTAGTATCAATATTTCTGACGCAAACCAGTTACTTGCCGAATGCTCGAAAAAAGACAAGCTCTTGCTATGCGGCAAACACTCCATCAAGTTTATTCGAGATGAAGATCTCCTGTTTCACAAAAACGCTTTACCTCTCCATGAGAATGGCATGTCCATTACCGCATACGATATTGATAATAACGAATGTACTAAAGAAACGTATTACTCGATTGGTGGTGGATTCATTGCAACAGAAGCGCAGTTAAATAACCCCAACAACGACGAAAAGCATGACGTACCCTACCCTTTTTCTAGTGCAGAAGAATTATTAACCCAAGCGGAGAAGAATGGTTTAAGTCTTGGTGGGCTGATACAAAAAAATGAGCTGGCATATCGCTCCGAAGCCGATTTAGAAAACAAAGCAGACCAAATCTGGGAAGTAATGAGCCAGTGCATGGATAAAGGTTTTGAAACCGAGGGGATATTAGATGGCGGGCTTAACGTTACCCGACGAGCCCCTGCGTTGCTCAAAAAGCTGGAAGCCAATGCGTCGATAGAAACGGACCCAATGGAAGTCATGGACTGGATAAACCTATTCGCTTTCGCCGTCAGTGAAGAGAACGCAGCTGGCGGACAAGTGGTGACTTCTCCTACCAACGGTGCGGCTGGTGTTATACCGGCCGTATTAATGTATTACCACCAATTTTTGCGCCCACTAGATAATAAGCAGATCCGAGACTTTTTAGCGGTTTCTGGTGCAATTGGCATGCTCTACAAAATGAACGCATCAATCTCTGGAGCCGAGGTCGGCTGCCAAGGCGAGATCGGTGTCTCGTCTTCTATGGCCGCCGCTGGGCTTACAGCCTTACGAGGTGGCAGCAATGAACAGATTTGCATTGCAGCAGAAATTGCAATGGAACATTCTCTAGGAATGACCTGCGACCCAATTGGAGGGCTTGTTCAAGTTCCCTGCATTGAAAGAAACGCCATGGGTGCGGTTAAAGCGATCAACGCGTCTAGAATGGCGCTAAAACGGACCAGCAAATGTTTGATATCTTTGGATAAAGTGATCGATACCATGTATCGCACCGGTAAAGATATGAATAAAAAATACCGAGAAACATCGTTAGGTGGTCTGGCGATGATTCATCTCGCTCCCCCTTGCGAATAACTGAAATTCCGGTAGCCAAGGTTGGGATGGCTGATGGCTGATGGCTGGTGGCTGATGGCTGATGGCTGATGGCTGATGGCTGATGGCAACATAGCGTAGCGCGGAAGCGAATGGCGCTAAACACGTATTTTCATTTTGCTCTCTTGGTAGTAGCGGACAAACTCATTGCTAGAGAGCGATTTACTGAAATACCAACCTTGTACTGAAATACCATTCCTTAAGGGAACCGCCTCAAGTTGGCTGTCTTTCTCGACGCCTTCAACCACCACGTTTAGCTGCAACTCCGACGCGATTCCCAACAAGCTATTAAAGACTTTTTTTCCTTTTTCAGAGTTCAGAGCATCAACAAAACTTCGATCTATTTTAAGGGCGTCTATTTCAAACTTATTGAGATAACTTAAAGATGAAAAACCAGTACCAAAATCATCAATGAAAATCTGAACACCCATAAGGTGTAACCGGTTCATCGCCATTGTTATTTTACGTTGATCAGACAACAAGCTTTGTTCGGTAATCTCAATATGAATGTTGCCAGCATATGGGGTAACGAGCCGCTCAATTTCTTGTAAGGTTTGTTCATCCATGAGTGACTGAGGGGTTATATTGATACTCACTTCAACACTCACATCTTTTCGTAACCACTGATCTAAATCATTAACCACGTTTTTCACAACCCAAAGATCAAGTTCTTTCATCATCCCTGCTTGCTCAAGCCATGGAATAAATCGATTCGGGTATTCCACGTTACCGCTTTTGTCTTTCGCTCTAACTAACGCTTCACACCCTATAATCTCTAAGCTGTTTGCATCGATTTGAGGCTGATATTCAAGGCAGAACTCTTTGGTACTAATGATTTCGAGGTGACTTTCCAAGTTCGCTTCATTTCTCACTCGGGATTGCATAGTGGAAATAGGATCATCGTTCAATGTAAATGCCTCTTCCTGCCGCCTCGTATAGCTGGTATCCAGTGCGGTGAAAAAGATAGAGTGTCGAGAATACGAACGCTCCAACCCCAAAACAAATGGCAAATAGATTAAAGTGCCTAGAAAAATATTAAAAATTTGTAAGAAGACAGCACCTATATCGCCCTGAGTTGCAATCCATGCATTCACAAAGACGGGGCTAAGAAAAGGCAAAGAAACACTGGGGGAGGATACCCAGCCGCTTTCAATAGCAAACAGACTCACCACGACATTCATCATAGGAACTAAAATAAAAGGGATGATTAACCTGGGGTTGAAAATAATAGGTAACCCAAAGAGCAACAGTTCGTTCACGTTAACAGCAGCAATAGGTATGCTTGCCAAAGCAATCACTTTGAAAGACGGTTGTTTGGCGACCATCAATAATGCAAGGATCAGCGAGAATGTTGCCCCACTTCCTCCAATGAACACAAAGCTTCCCATAAACGATAAATTCATATGATAAAAGGCTTCACCGCCAGAAATCACAGTGGAATGATTCAGGTTGACCGCCTCGATAAGCAATTCAACCATTGGCAGCAATGCGTAATACCCGTGAATACCCAGAAACCAAAATACCGAATTTAGGAAGCTAAAAACTAACCCAAACGAGTAAGGTTCATTGGCATAATCCAACAGCCTCATATCCACAGATATGATGTTAGATAGAGACGTAATAAACACCATATTGATAAGAATGGTGCAGCCACCAACTACAATAGCAGGCAATATCATATTTAAAGATTCTTTCACTATCTGACCAGCACTGTCCAAGCTGGTTAATGTGCTCCATTTTTGCTTCACTGACCAACTCAAAATAGGAACAAAATACAGTGGTGTCACAATCGCCATAATGACGCTGTACATAACCATAACTTGCTCGTCGGGAATGAGTTCTTGAACAACGACCAAATAGGCGATGGACAATAAGGCAACGGGTGGTCTGGGTAAGCGGTATTGCATCGCAAGAATTGAAGATATGGACGCGGTGAGTAGAATCGGGAATATCGCGGTAAGCTCTGAGTACACAGTAAAACTGAGCTCAACCCAGACAGGTCTTTCGCTGTGGAAAAAATCACCTATAGCGGCGACAAATAAGACGATCGATGACAACATTAAGCAGGGTACCGTCCACAGCATTCCTTCACGCAGTGCAAGCAACGAAGACCATAAATGCTTAGTGAAGGACTCCTGATCCCCCCGAAATATCAGCATCTTTAGTTTGTCCGCTCGATTCCAAATCTGCATGTCAAACCTCGACAAAACCACCCTAGCTAACATTAGCACAGGGTTACAAAGAACCTCTTCCCGAAAATGAGACCACGCTGATTTCATGCTATCCACGGAAGATTTCAGGTCTTGAATACAAAAAACGCCACATTCTGTGGCGTTTCCAGCTGATCTTATTCCTATATTTTACCCAATTCGAAACTCGGTTTTTTCATACGCCTTCACTAGCCACTTTCCGTAACCGTCGAGTATCCCAATGATAGAGCGTTTAGGTACGGGTTTACCTTGAAACAAAATAACAAGGCGTTGAATTTCAACTTTTTTCTTTGGGTAATAACGCAGAAACTGTTTCCCGCATTCTACTGGGTTCTCTATCCACTGCTTGTCTTTGTACATAATCAACGAATAACTGGCTCTAAGCAGCTTCTTTGCAATCACCTTTTGAAGGTAACGCATTTCAATATCGGCATTCGCTTTTGCAATTTTTTGTCTGTAAAGCGTTACCCATTCCCCTACATCCATGTTCCAATGTTTAGCTATTTCCCAGCTAGGCTCAAAATCGCCAAAGCTTTGCGAAAGATCTTCGCCATGTACGCATACGCAACAGTGCCTAAGCATAAAGCCCCACGTAAAGATGCCATCTAAACTTAGGATTTCTGGCATCATGCCAAACTGGAATTGAATTCCGGTAATCAAATGGTTGTATTGCTTAGAGAATCGCCATTTGATGGTTTTAACTATAGTGTGTTCTTTATCGGAAAGTGGCCTTTGGGTCACGATAACAATATCGAGATTGGAATGGCCTACTTTTGCACTCTTACGAGCAACACTACCAAAAATATAAACACTGTGAAGGTTAGAGGTTAACCCTCTGGTAAGGAAAGCAAGTACTTCATTAATGACCGACTGAAAGTCGGGTTGGAAAGGCTGTTTAGGGTCGATAACCGGCAGTGAAGTGGTTGTGTTCAAAAGAGTATTCCGCATTTTTGACTGGAGTATTTAGACTCAATCATATTCGCCCAGCATTCGCGTTCGATCAAGTCTACTCGTAGAAATAATGCTAACTTACGCTCAAGGTAGTGTGAGGATACTCCCATCCTCTTAAACTAGCGCGCTGAGCCTAGCATATTGAAGTAACTTGAGTATAATTTCAGGTTGTAAAAATATTTAGGAATCTTATATGCCAAGGGCTAGCGAGTTAAAAAAAGGGTTTGCCATCATCTCAAATGGTAAAACATTGCTAATTAAAGACATTGAAGTTACGACACCAGGTGGACGTGGCGGCGCAAAAATCTACAAGCTGCGTTGTACCGACTTATCAAATGGCTCGCGCGTTGATGAGCGCTTTAAATCTGACGATGTTGTTGATACGACCGACATGGCAAAGCGTAATGTTGTCTTCTCCTACATCGACGGCGATGAGTACATCTTCATGGACAACGAAGACTACACTCAGTTTAACTTCAAGCAAGACGACATTGCCGACGAGCTATTGTTTATTAACGAAGAAACTCAAGGCTTACAGGTATTGGTTGTTAATGACCAGCCGGTTGGTCTGGAACTACCGTCTACCGTTGAACTGGTGATTGAAGAAACCGATCCTTCAATCAAAGGGGCTTCAGCGTCTGCTCGTACCAAGCCAGCCCGTTTTGCTACAGGCTTGACGGTACAAGTTCCCGAATACATTTCCACAGGTGATCGCATCGTTGTGCATACGACCGAACGCAAATACATGAACCGAGCTTAATAACATGACCGATTTAATTTCTTTTGATGATGTCATCGATGCCGCATACGATATCTTTCTCGAAATGGCACCCGACAATTTAGAACCAGCCGATGTCATCATTTTTACGGCTCAATTTGAAGATCGCGGCGCTGCAGAGCTAGTCGAAACAGGTGACGACTGGGTTGGTCATGTTGGATTCGATATAGATAAAGAAGTTTACGCTGAAGTGAGAATTGGCTTAGTCAACGAAGAAAGCGACGAACTCGACGATGTGTTTGCTCGCCTACTGGTTAGCCGCGACCCAGATAACAAATTCTGCCATATACTTTGGAAAAGAGACTGATCGTTGCTTTGGCAACACGCTCTAACAAAAAAGCCCACAGACTTTATGTCGGTGGGCTTTTTAATTGTTACTAAGTTACTAAATCGTAAGTTACTCTGTGAGTGAAGAAAAGGCTCTCCATTACCACAGCTTCATTAGATTAACCGTTGCCGTACTGCCATCTTCGGCTTGATCCACAACCTGAAGTACAATTCCATAGTGTGGAGTTAATCTACCTGTCGCAGGGCGAATTGGGTTCGAGTAATCTTCCCAGTCTGCAAACATCGGGTTTGCGACAACATAAGGGTCGTCTAATGTTAGCCCCTTCTTATCCACGAGGTGAATTTGCTTGCCCGTTTTTGTGTTAAACGCAGCATCACGTACTTGGTAGCGAGAAGTCGCTGGCGTACCATCACTCCAGAACTGCGGGTTGCGATCCGCATCCACCACACCTAACCAACCTTCACCTGGGTGAGAAGCGACACCATTATCTGTGTGAGAGGTGTCGACATACCAGAGCACCAGCCCCTCATCAAACGTCATAATGTGGTTATTGCGATTGATGTGTGCAAGGCCTTTATCAACACCTTCATGTTGACGCCACTCAGCAAGGTAGTAGTGCTCGTGCTCAAAGCTACCGTCATTCAGCGCCATGCCATCAAGGGTTAGCTCAGGTGAACTAGATTCCGCGTTGAAGTAAGCCAAAGTTTGAGAATCCGCGCTAACCGTAACTTCATCAAACCAGTACCCATTCTTCACGTATCCACCATCCGTTAGATAGTTAAATGAAATGGTTACTGTCTGACCTGCGTATGCAGTTAGGTCAAACGTCGCGTCTACCCAACCATTTGAAACACCTGTAAAACCGATGCCATAACCAATTTCGTGCGGATCGTAAGTGGTCGTAATGTTACCGGCAATAGGGGTTCCATTAACCAAAACACGACCAAAATCGTATTCGTCTTCGATGTCGTAGTTCACCTTAAACGTCAACGCTGCCGATGCAGCATTTGGAATAGCCACATCAAAATGAATATTGGTGTTTAGGTTATCACCTCGCTGAGAGTAAAACGATTGAGCTCCTACAACATCCATTAACTTCACGATTTTTGGTGGAAGGTTAATACGTAAATAGTCGTGATTTGCACCTTTCGAGTTCGCCTGATCAAGCGTGATCGATTGAGGAACGGTATTTAACTGGTCAAACTCGACTGTTTTACCATGTAGCCAATTTCCGCCCAACGAGTTTTGCAAGAACTGTCTCGCCCATGGGCTAAAGCCTGTTGGCTCAGTACCCGGGATCAACCCAGCCCATGAACCAGAAGACATGATAGACCAATAAGAAACTGGTTCTCCTGGTGTACTTCCCCATTCATCCTGACCATAAACCGTGTCATATTCATCGGGAAGACCAAGATCGTGCCCATATTCGTGCGCCGCAACACCCGCTGCAGCGTCAATTGGCTGAATGGTGTAATCATATGCGGCCATCATTCCACCCCAGTTAGGAACTGACGATGATGTGCCTTCAAGTTCAAAGACTTTACCCAAATTCCATCGATGCGACCATATCGCGTCGGAACCTAAGTTGCCGCCCCCAGCTTCTTGCCCAACACCGGAATGGAAAATCATGATGTGATCGACCAAGCCATCCGGTTCACGGTAATTACCATCACCATCTAGGTCATAACGGTCTTCGAGATCATAATCACTCAGGTTTACACTTGGATCTGCGGCAGCAGCCACTAATGCTTCCCTAACCAAATCTCGGGCATTCACATCCTTTGTGCTTCCCTTTTGTGCACCGTAAAAAGCAGCGGGATGCTGAGCTTTATACCAACCAGCAACGCCTCCAATTTGCGTATATGAACCACCAGATTGCTGCTCATAAAACTGCACCATGGAAATGAGATTTTTGCCATTACTTCCCACGTAACCACTTTGACCGAATAACATATTTTGGTAGTGTGAAGGCGTGTAATCGTCATAATAATTCGACGTTTCGTCTGGAGTGACCATATTGGCTGGATAATCTGGAAACTCAATTAAAATAGCGAGAACTTTGTCTTGGGTAATAGGTCCAACCCAATTACTTTCTGGTATCGATCTCGCAATGGTTGCAGGTATATTGTTTGATATATCAGAAGACATTAACCCCAATAGGTGCTTATTTCTTTTTTCCTCGTACGTGGCTAATTCCCCTTTTTCAGGTTTTTGAACATGAATAGAAGAAAGGTATGCATAAAGTGCCCTTTCAGATTCAGTCTCATTTGCTTCTTTTGAAATAACACCCGTCTTTTTCAGCATTGTGATCAATCTATCCTGATTAACCACCCCAAAATCAACACCGTGAGAAGAAGGCGCGCCATGCGCGATAGTAGAAAACCCAAGTAGTGAGCATAGAATGCCCGCTGCTACTTTACTTTTTATTGGTAATACATGTGAACTCATTACAAGCCTTAATTCCCTGATTACTTAAAACATATTTGCCAACTGAATTGGTCAAAATTCCATTTATTAAAAAAGGCGATATATGGCGAATAATCTCATATCATTAATTTTATAGATTATTTAGGAGCCTATATACCTGAACTCTAAAAATTAAATATATTAATATTTAATTTAGAATCTGGTTCTATTAAGTAATACAAAGGTATAAATCTGTCCACTTCAAATAAACTAAGCAAAGATAATGCAAACACTATATTAAGTTAATTATAAATAAAATATGCAGAGTTAATGATTGTTACATGTTGTTTTTCTAGATTAAAAGCCTTTCAACATAAATAGTTAACTCTATTAAGATTTAAATTAAAATCCATAAAAATCATAATATTGAACTAAGTATTATTTTTATAGTGACAATTGTAAATATAGTAAGGAGAAAACTTAACACTAGGTCGTTATTTTTTATTCACTTTTATTAAATAAAAATATAACAAAAATAGATTACTGAATATTGAATAATGATCTCATTCAGTTGAAATTAATAAAATAGTAGTTCCAGATTAATAAGACTGTGATTTTTTATTTTCAATCCTATCAGAAATCCATATTTTGATATGTTATCACATAACATTAAATGGAAATTACCCTTTATAATGGAAAACTATTTTAACTTGAAGTTCGTCCCCTCATTCTTGTCTGATTTATTTAAATATCCCCCTAACATCGATTTTTTAAATGGCAGTTTGGCTAGTGGGAATGTCGAGAGAAGATACGCACAATCACATGATGAGTACATACCTAAGCTACTGATGTGGATTGGAGAACGAATACTGGTAAGAACATCACTCTAAGCGTGATGCCCCTACTCTTCTGCATAAGGCTAGAAAAACAAAAGCCTCGCACAATGGCGAGGCTCTGAATAGAAAGCTGAAAGGTTTTAACCTTGGCGACGAGTCGATTTCGTAGGTTTTGCTGGCTTTCCTGGTTTACGGCGTTGATTGCTTCTGCCAGCTGGCTTGCTCACACGCTCTTCGTGGCGCTTAACTGCGCGTCGGATTTTCTGGCTACGTGAACGATCACGGTTGCGAGATGAGTTGTGTGGGTCAATCATTGAAGTGTTTTCTGGTTGAAGCTCTACCATCTCTCTCAAGTAGTTTACTTCTTTTAGTTCAAGCTCCATCCAACCGCCGCGAGGCAACTTCTTGTCTAAGAAGATATCACCATAACGAACACGCTTAAGTCGGCTTACAGTCGGCCCTTGAGATTCCCACAAACGGCGAACTTCACGGTTACGACCTTCATTGATTACGACGTAGAAAGTATGGTTCATACCTTCACCACCGGCGTAAACAACATCTTCAAAGCGAGCCATGCCATCTTCAAGCTTAACACCACGAACCAAGTTCTGGATCATTTTCTCGGTGACTTCACCGAACACACGAACAAGGTACTCACGATCTACCTGACGAGATGGGTGCATCAATCGATTTGCAAGCTCACCATCTGTGGTAAACAACAATAAGCCAGAGGTATTCGCATCAAGACGACCAACTGATACCCAGCGAGCCCCTTGAATTTTAGGCAAACGGTCAAATACCGTGCGGCGACCTTCAGGGTCGTGGCGAGTACAAAGCTCACCTTCCGGTTTGTAGTAGGCTAGTACACGACAAACCACTTCTTCCGATGCTTTTACAGATACGTTATGTCCGTCAATACGAACAACTGCATTCTCATCTTCCAAGCGTTCGCCAAGCTTAGCAACGATACCGTTCACGCTAACACGCCCAGCTTTGATTAACGCTTCAATCTCACGGCGTGAACCGTGACCAGCACGCGCTAAAATTTTCTGTAACTTTTCGCTCATTTATTTACCTATGTGTCGCCTTCACAGACGTCGAGTGCAAAATTTGATGCCACCAGTTTGATGGGCGCGTATTATCGCAGATATCCACCACAAAAATCTAGGGTCTGTTTCTCTTTCGAGATGATTTCTTACTCAAATGCAGCTGGATCGCCAGCACCGACACGAGCAATAACAGGGTCGCCTTCGCTAAAGTCAATCACCGTCGTGGGTTGCTCGCCTAAATAGCCACCATTTAGAATCACATCAACGGCATGTTCTAGCTTATCGCGAATGTCTTCAGGGTCCGACTCCGCTACGTCGCTGCCCGGTAAAATCAATGTCGTAGACATCAAAGGTTCACCTAGCGCTTCTAACAGCTCTAGCGCAATCACATTGTCTGGAACACGGATACCGATGGTTTTTTTCTTTGAGTTCATCAAGCGACGAGGTACTTCTTTCGTACCCTTAAAAATAAAGGTGAAAGGCCCAGGAGTATTACTTTTCAAAAGCCGGAATGCTGTATTGTCGACTCTGGCGTAAAGCGAAAGCTCCGATAAATCACGGCACAGCAAGGTAAAATTATGTTTATCGTCCAACTTTCGGATCCGACAGATGCGATCTAGCGCTTGTTTGTTTTCAAGCTGGCACCCAAGGGCATAGCCAGAATCAGTTGGGTACACAACAACACCACCATTGCGAATAATCGCAACAGATTGGGTAATTAAACGTGCTTGCGGGTTTTCAGGATGAATGTAAAAAAATTGGCTCATTAATCTTCCTCGCTTACGAGCTCTTCGTCTCTTGAGTGTGGGGTGAGGCCCCAGTCTTTCCATACTGGCTCAACACCAGAGGGCAGCCATAGATTTCTTCCCAGCTCCATCCACGGTGAAGGATAATGGAAGTCAGAACCTTGGGAAGCTAATAGTTTGTATTGTATAGCATAATCGGCAAGAGTGCGTCGTTCTTGTTGCGCTTGTTGTGGTTGAGCCACTTCCATAGCATCACCACCCGCTTCACAAAACGCAGTAATGAGGCGCTTTATCCATTTCGCGGTTAACTGATATCGACCCGGATGTGCCAGTACCGCCTGCCCTCCAGCTTGATGAATTGCATCTACGGCTTCAGAAATAGAACACCATGCAGGTGGAACATAGCCTGGATTGTTGCGTGTGAGATATTTTTTAAATACTTGCTGCATGGTTTTCGCATAGCCATTATCCACGAGCCATTTAGCAAAATGCGCTCGGGTAAGCGAAGCTTCTCCGGCTATGGCTTTTACCCCTTCTAGCACGCCTTCTTGTGTGACCTTTTCCAGCCTCTGCGCCATCAGCTCTGAGCGCTCAGTCCTTCTTTGCTTTTGTTCTTTGATCAACGTTTGGAGTGCTGGATGATCCGTATCTACACCAAGTCCAACAATATGAATGTCTTTGTTTTGCCAAACCGTTGATATCTCAATCCCATCAATCAACGTGAGTGGTAGATTATTTTCTCGAATGTACTCGTGCGCAATAGGTAAGCCGTCAACCGTATCGTGATCGGTAATCGCAAGAGTATGCAACCCAAATTCAAGGGCTCTGTCTATTAATTGTGATGGTGTCAGCCGTCCATCCGATGCGGTGGTATGGCTATGAAGATCTATTTTCATATTTATGCTTGACTTTTTTTCCTTGCACTAGTTAACTAGTACACAGTTTCAGATTACGCACTAAGGTTGCTCATGTTACAGGAATTTAACTCACAACATAACGACAAAGTAACAGCAGACAATGTTGTAGCAAGCTTAGTGGCTGCTTCAAACATAGTTGTTGCTTCGTGGTGGCGTGTGTGGTTAAAACCTACGCGGGCTATTGCATTAACCTGATTTATAGAATCTTGAAGAAATAGCCCGCTCACTGAGCGGGCTTTTTCGTTTTGTCGACTTACTCACATTCAACCGAACAATAATGCAGCAAAACAACGCTTTCCAAGATTGGGGCGAAGAGTTGAATATGCGAGTATGTATTTTGAGAAACGTGTTTAATCAAAAGGAGGTCTTGTGAATAAGGCCATAATGATAAAAGAGAAAGGACAAGTAACACTTCACCCAATGTCCGTGCCTTACAGCGAAGATCCTACACGCCTTTTTCAGGTGCTTTGCTCAGAAAAAACCAACAGCCTCTTACTTGAGTCTGCAGAGATTGATTCCAAAGAAAACCTAAGCAGTTGGTTGCTCGTTGATGCCGCTGTTCGAATTGTCTGTCGCGGTCACCAAGTGGTGTACGAAGCCCTAACAGAAAACGGTCGTCACCTGATTAAACGCCTTTCGACCAATTTACATCATGATGTTGAATATGCCTTAAGCGACGATAGCTTAGTTTTAGATTTCGAAGAACCTGATGCCAATTTAGATGAAGACAGCCGCTTACGTGAAGCCTCAAGCTTTGACGCGCTTCGTCTTGTGCAACACAGCTACGACCTCAAAAACAAAGATAAGCACACGATATTTATGGGTGGGTTGTTTGCGTATGACCACGTGGCAAACTTCGAACCACTTGGACATGCAGACGCCACTAACTCATGCCCTGACTACGTATTTTATGTAGCTGAAACCCTTATGGTAGTGGATCACCAAACTAGGCAATGCACGGTCCAAGCTACGCAATTTGATGGTGATAGCTCGACAGAACAAACATTAAAAGCACGATTAGCGGATATAGCCGAAAAAAGTCATGAGCCAGCACCGCTAAAAGATGCTCAAAAACTAGGTGACGTAAACGCCGTTCCAAGTATCTCTGATGAGGTATTCTGCCAAACCGTTACCGACTTGAAAGAATACGTGGTAAAAGGTGACGTCTTCCAAGTCGTTCCATCACGACGTTTTACGCTACCTTGTCCTTCGCCATTGGCTGCATACAAAGAACTGAAGCGCAGCAATCCAAGCCCTTACATGTTCTACATGCACGATGAGCTTTTCACTTTATTTGGTGCCTCTCCAGAGAGCGCTTTGAAATACGAAACCACCACCAATCAAGTGGAAATCTATCCTATTGCAGGAACACGCCCTCGTGGAAAAAGAGCAGATGGTGGCATCGACTTCGACCTCGATAGCCGTATTGAATTAGAACTGCGTACAGACATGAAAGAAAACGCCGAGCACATGATGCTGGTTGATTTAGCGCGTAATGACGTGGCTCGTATCTCCGAAGCGGGTACCAGACATGTTGCCGATTTACTGAAAGTCGACCGTTATAGCCACGTAATGCATCTAGTGTCACGCGTTGTAGGCCAACTGCGTGAAGATTTAGACGCACTGCATGCTTATCAAGCGTGCATGAACATGGGCACGCTAACTGGTGCACCAAAAATCCGCGCGATGCAACTTATACGGGATGTCGAGAAAGCACGCCGTGGTAGTTATGGTGGTGCCGTTGGATACCTGACCGGTGAAGGGGATTTAGATACCTGTATCGTTATTCGTTCCGCTTACATCGAAGATGGTATTGCACAAGTACAAGCAGGTGCAGGTGTGGTTTACGATTCTAACCCTCAAGCAGAAGCCGATGAAACTCGCGGTAAAGCGCAAGCGGTTATTTCAGCAATCCAAACAGCGCATAAGGAGTAAAGAAGATGGCGAACTTAGTATTTGTAGACAACTTTGACTCCTTCACTTACAACTTGGTGGATCAATTTCGATCGCTTGGTCATCACGTCACCATTTATCGCAATCATATTGCTGCCGCTGTCATAGAAGAAGCCATTAGCAGATTAGAAAGCCCAGTTGTTGTTTTATCACCGGGTCCGGGCGCACCTTCTGAAGCGGGATGCATGCCGGAATTAATCCAACGCCTGAAAGGTAAAGTACCAATGATAGGTATTTGCCTTGGTCATCAAGCGATTGTTGAAGCGTATGGCGGCACGGTCGCTGGCGCGGGTGACATCGTTCATGGAAAGGTGTCCATGATGGCGCATCAAAATCATGCGGCTTACCAAGGGCTGCCCTCTCCTATTGCGATTGCGAGATACCATTCTTTAGTCGCGACATCGGTACCAGAATCGCTGAAAATCACCGCGGAAGTCGACGGGCTTGTCATGTCCGTGGTAAATGAAGAAGATAAAGTCATTGGTTTTCAGTTCCACCCTGAATCTATCATGACCACGCAAGGCGCAAACTTGTTAGCAAATACCATTCACTGGGCACTGGCGTAGTAAGAATAAAAACAAATTACGGATACTCTGCCTTGCCGTCTAAGTCAGGGCAAAATGAAGGAAGAATTTATGGAACACATTATAAACAAGCTCTACGACCAGCAATCTCTGACCAAGGATGAAAGTCAGCAACTTTTTGATGCCATCATTAAAGGTGAAATGGACCCTATTCTATTGGCTGCTGTCCTTACGGCTTTGAAAATCAAAGGCGAAACGCCTAACGAAATCGCAGGAGCAGCTTCAGCACTACTGGAAAATGCCAACCCTTTCCCACGTCCAGATTATGACTTCGCTGATATTGTCGGCACTGGCGGTGACGGCTCTAACACCATAAACATCTCAACAACAGCGGCGTTTGTTGCGGCCGCGTGTGGTGTAAAAGTCGCAAAACATGGTAACCGAGGTGTTTCCAGCAAATCGGGCTCGTCTGACTTGCTAGACTCTTTCGGCATTAATCTCGCCATGAGCGCTGAAGATACGCGTAAAGCAGTGGATGATTTAGGTGTCGCGTTCCTATTTGCACCTCAATATCACGGTGGTGTGCGACACGCGATGCCTGTTCGCCAAACCATGAAAACGCGCACCATCTTCAATATTCTTGGTCCTCTAATCAACCCAGCTCGCCCAAACATCGAACTAATGGGTGTGTACGATGCAGCACTGGTGCGCCCTATCGCAGAAACGATGTTGCAAATGGGTATGAAGCGTGCAGCTGTCGTTCATGGCAGTGGCTTAGATGAAGTGGCAATCCACGGCGATACATTAGTTGCCGAAATCAAAGACGGTAAGATTGAAGAATATACGCTGTCCCCTGCTGATTTCGGTGTTAATACTCACCCATTAGAAGCCATTAAAGGTGGAGAGCCCGCTGAAAACCGTGCGATTATTACCGATATTTTGACGGGTAAAGGCACAGACGCTCAGCTGTCGGCGGTTGCAGTTAATGTTTCTTTACTACTGAAACTGTTTGGGAATGAAGATCTGAAGGCTAACACGCAAAAAGCTATTGATGCGATGAATTCTGGCAAAGCGTATGAACTCGTAAAACAATTGGCAGAGAGAGGCTAAACACAATGTCTGAACACATTACCAAGCACAACCGAGATATGGCTCAAGTGCTAGCAAAAATTGTTGATGACAAACACGTTTGGGTTGCCGAGCGTAAAAAATCTCAGCCTCTAGAGACATTTCAGTCTGCGCTAGTACCTTCTGACAGAAGCTTTTACGATGCGTTATCTCAAGATAAATCCGCGTTCATTTTAGAATGCAAAAAGGCGTCCCCTTCCAAAGGGCTCATTCGTGATGATTTCGATTTGGATTACATTGCCTCGGTTTACAACAACCATGCCAGCGCAATCTCTGTCTTAACGGATGAAAAATACTTTCAAGGTAATTTTGATTTCTTGCCTCAAGTAAAAAAGCAAGTTTCTCAGCCGGTATTGTGTAAAGACTTTATGATAGACGCCTATCAAGTCTATCTTGCACGTCATTACCAAGCTGACGCCATTTTGCTGATGCTTTCTGTACTGAACGACGACCAATACAAAGCGCTTGCAGAAGTCGCTGACAGCTTGAACCTTGGTATTCTGACCGAAGTCAGCAACGACGAAGAACTTGAAAGAGCCATTGCGCTAAAAGCGAAAGTGGTCGGCATCAACAACCGTAACTTGCGGGATTTATCCATCGATTTGAACCGAACAAAAGAGCTGGCACCTAAGTTACCAAAGGGTACGATTGTCATCTCTGAATCCGGTATTTATAACAACCAGCAAGTCCGCGATCTTGCAAAATATGCCGATGGTTTCTTGATCGGCAGTTCACTCATGTCTGAAGACAACCTTGAGCTTGCTGTTCGTCGAGTTTTACTGGGTGAAAACAAAGTCTGTGGGCTTACTCAAGCGGATGACGCTGCCAAGGTTTACCAATCTGGAGCAGTTTACGGCGGTCTGATCTTTGTTGAAAAATCGAAGCGATACGTCGATGCAGACAGAGCTCGCCGGATCATGAGTGGTGCACCGCTGCAATATGTGGGCGTTTTTCAAAATCATTCCGTACAAGATGTCGCTTCTATTGCTAATGGTTTGGGGCTTGCGGCTGTCCAACTTCATGGCGACGAAGACCAAGCATTTGTCGATACATTGAAAACAGCTCTTCCTGAACAATGCCAAATCTGGAAGGCATACGGTGTGACCGATAAAGCGCCTCAGCTTTTAGAACAACACATAAATCGACACCTATTAGATTCCAAAGTCGGGAATCAGTCCGGCGGTACAGGAGTCACATTTGATTGGTCGCTCATTGGTGAAGAAAAGAACGTCATGCTCGCTGGTGGGCTCTCGCCAGAAAACGTAAGAGACGCCGCGAATCTAGGTTGCCTTGGGTTGGATCTAAATTCTGGAGTAGAAAGTTCTCCGGGGCACAAAGATCAAACCAAGCTAACCGAAGCATTTAAAGAAATTAGACACTACTGATCACAAACGAAAAGCTCGTTTAAAGTTAAGGAATTATCATGGCAAAACTTGATGCCTACTTTGGAGAATATGGTGGTCAGTATGTACCACAAATCTTGGTGCCAGCACTTGAACAATTAGAACAAGCGTTTATTGATGCCCAAGAAGATCCCGATTTTCATGCCGAGTTTATGGGCTTACTGCAAGAATACGCAGGTCGTCCAACGGCTCTAACGCTGACTCGTAATTTAACGAAAGGGACAAAAACAAAACTGTACCTTAAGCGCGAAGACTTACTTCATGGCGGTGCACACAAAACCAACCAAGTACTCGGTCAAGCATTACTTGCCAAGCGCATGGGTAAGAACGAAATCATTGCAGAAACAGGCGCGGGTCAGCACGGTGTGGCAACAGCATTGGCTTGTGCGCTCCTTGGCTTGAAGTGCCGCGTTTACATGGGTGCAAAAGACGTAGAACGTCAAAGCCCTAACGTATTCCGTATGAAGCTAATGGGCGCAGAAGTGATTCCTGTACATTCAGGTAGCTCCACGCTTAAAGATGCATGTAATGAAGCGCTGCGTGACTGGTCAGCCTCTTACGAGACAGCACATTACCTTTTAGGTACAGCAGCGGGGCCTCACCCATTCCCAACCATTGTTCGTGAATTCCAACGCATGATTGGTGAAGAAACCAAAAATCAGATCCTTGCTAGAGAAGGTCGACTGCCAGACTCTGTCATTGCGTGTGTTGGCGGTGGTTCGAACGCCATTGGTATGTTTGCCGATTTCATAGAAGAAACCGATGTAGCACTTATTGGCGTAGAGCCAGCTGGTTTGGGTATTGATACTGACCAACATGGCGCGCCACTGAAACACGGTAAAACGGGCATCTTCTTTGGTATGAAAGCACCGTTAATGCAAGATAGCCACGGACAAGTGGAAGAGTCTTACTCTGTCTCGGCAGGTTTGGATTTCCCTTCAGTTGGTCCTCAGCATGCGCATTTGAACGCGACAGGTCGAGCGGAGTACGTTGCGATAAGCGATGATGAAGCATTGGAAGCCTTCCAAACTCTCGCTAGAAACGAAGGTATTATTCCTGCTTTGGAGTCCTCTCATGCGTTGGCTTACGCCTTGAAAATAGCACATGACAACCCAGAAAAAGAACAACTGCTGATTGTGAACTTATCAGGTCGTGGTGATAAAGACATTTTCACTGTTCACGATATTCTTGAGAAAAAAGGAGTGCTGTAATGGATCGTTATCAAGCTATGTTCGCCCGCTTGGCTGAAAAAAACCAAGGCGCATTTGTTCCTTTTGTCACCGTTGGCGATCCAAACCCAAAGCAATCTCTGAAAATCATGGAAACACTGGTCGAAGCAGGTGCCGATGCCCTTGAATTGGGCTTCCCGTTCTCCGATCCGCTGGCGGATGGTCCAACGATTCAAGGAGCGAATATCCGCGCTTTGGATTCAGGAACCACACCCGATATTTGTTTTGAAAGCATTGCGGCAATTCGCAAGCAGTACCCAGACTTGCCAATTGGTTTGTTAATGTACGCCAACTTGGTTTACGCCAACGGTATCGAAAGTTTCTACAAACGTTGCTCAGATGCTGGAATTGACTCTGTGCTGATCGCCGACGTACCAACAAATGAAAGCAAAGAGTTTGTAGAAGCGGCGCACAAATATGGTATTCATCCAATCTTTATTGCACCACCAACTGCATCAGATGAAACACTCCAACAAGTGTCTGAATTGGGTGGTGGCTACACCTACTTGCTTTCGCGTGCGGGCGTAACAGGTGCAGAAACAAAAGCGAATATGCCTGTCGGCGACATGTTGAGCAAACTTTCTCAATTTAATGCACCACCAGCATTACTAGGCTTCGGTATTTCAGAGCCAGCGCAAGTTAAAGAAGCGTTGGAATCAGGTGCGGCTGGGGCTATTTCTGGTTCTGCTGTTGTTAAGATCATAGAGGCAAACGTAAGTGACGAATCAGCTATGCTTACTTCGCTTGCAAGCTTTGTTGAGCCAATGAAAGCGGCAACACAAAAATAGTCAAACGAGCTCAAACCAATCCGCTCGGATCACTCTGGCTATAACACTCTATACATGAAACAAAAACGCAACATTTGTTCTAAATGTTGCGTTTATTTTACATAGCGTTTAATCATTTTTGTTTACCTACCTTGAACTCGAATAAACAACCTCTCACATATTCTTAGCAAACGATTGCTTTGCATGTTTATTCAAAAATTCACAGAACACCTATTTTTTCTAACTTATTCACCTAGGTTATATTGATCGCATTTCCAATTCAGTGTAAAAAGCCAAGCAAGATTTTCATCTATTTTTGATCATTAAGTTAGATGCAAAAACCATCATTGGCAATATATACAGCACAGAGGTTATGGAAGTGTTAAAAAATAAGGGTTTATTAAGCAATATTGGCGTTCAGGTCGTTATTGCTATGGTTCTAGGTACCGTTGTCGGAGCCTATATGGGAAGCTCTGCATCATTGTTTGCGCCTTTAGGCTCAATCTTTATTGCGTTGATTAAAATGCTAGTGATCCCATTGGTTGCAGTCGCGCTGATTTCAGGTGCAGCTGGACTAGGTGATAGCCATTCAGCAGGAAAAGTGGGTGTATTCACACTGGGCTTTTTTGCCGTTACCTCAGCACTGGCGGTGGCACTAGCATTGATAATGGGCTCCGTTTTTCAACCCGGTGTCGGCATTGATGTGTCTGGTGTCGAAAGTATGTTTTCAAACCAGTATGCCTCTAAAGGTGAGCTCCCTACTTTCTGGGCGACCATTATCGGCATGATCCCTACCAACGTTTTCCAATCTTTGAATGAAGCGAACATCCTTCAAATCTTGGTCTTTTGCCTTTTCTTCGGGATCGCGGTTTCAAAATTAGAGAAAGAAAAACGCACTCCACTTATCAATGGCGTCAACGCAATTGTTGATGCCATGGTTTG
This sequence comes from Vibrio sp. vnigr-6D03, assembly GCF_002835515.1. Taxonomy (NCBI): domain Bacteria; kingdom Pseudomonadati; phylum Pseudomonadota; class Gammaproteobacteria; order Vibrionales; family Vibrionaceae; genus Vibrio; species Vibrio sp. vnigr-6D03. The sequence continues at coordinate 125,279 of NZ_PIZL01000008.1, read as the reverse complement.
GATGATCAACTGCGTTATGAAAATTGCACCAATTGGTGTATTTGGCTTAATGGCAGATGCTGTGGGTACTTTCGGATTCAGTGCTCTGACTGTTGTGATTAAACTCTTCTTTGTATACGTTGCTGCCATTCTGATTTTTGGCTTTGTTGTATACCCAGCATTGGTTCATATCTTTACAAAAACCTCGGCGAAGAAATTTATCTCTGCAATGAAGAAACCTCAAGCCGTCGCGCTTTCTACGGCATCTTCAATGGCTACGTTGCCAGTTACGCTAGATACAGTAGAGCACGAGCTTAAGGTACGAAATTCCACGGCTTCTTTCGCTTTGCCGCTAGGTGCAACGATCAACATGAGCGGTAACGCCATTTACTACGGTCTTGTGGCTATTTTCTTTGCACAGTTATTCAATGTGGATCTTAGCCTTGCCTCGTACGCCGCTATCATCGTAACGGCAACGCTTGGTGCGGTAGGTCAAGCTGGTGTACCTGGTCCGTCTTTCCTTGTTGTTGCGGTTCTATTGGCTGCCGGTATCCCTATTGAAGGCTTGCCACTGTTGTTTGCCCTAGATCGTATCTTCGACATGATTCGTACAGCCCTGAACATTACAGGTGATGCTGCATGTGCGGTTATCGTGGATTCGCTTATCGACGAAGGTGAGAAGGCGAACGAAGCTAAAGCACAAAACGCATAATCTTCTTTTTTTTAGATAGTAGAGAGGGAAGCTTCGGCTTCCCTCTCTACCTTTAAGCGCTTTACTGTTTCTGTTGCTTATTCAGCATTCCTAAGAAAAGAGGCATATATATCAGATATTAGTAGACAAAAACCGAAACTGTATTTTTGAACATGAGCATCTAGTACTTTATTAAAACAAATGCAGTACAACTACATTAAATGAAACTTAATGATTATAAGCTAAAACTCATATAATCCCTAATGTGATTTTGTAGATCATAAACAACGTTTTTCGTTATTTAAGGGTTGTATGGTGTTTGTTCGCTATGACGTATCTTTGCTGCTTAGAGCTTTTTCCATTTTCGCGATAGTCGCAGGGCATTTTGATTTTGCTAACCTACTTGGAGGGGCTCTGTATCTGATCTGCTTGTCTGGGTTTAACTTCATTAAATTTACAGTACCAAAATTTAACTTAGGGACTTTTCACTCCAAAAATGAAGAAGTCGGTCACTGCCTAACGACCTACAGTCGATTTCTAATTAAGATCATAATTCCAACCTGCCTTTACCTTTTGTTGATCAATGTGTTGCTAGGTAGGTTTCACCCCTACAGCATATTATTGGTCAGTAATTACATCGGTCCCAGTTACGCCGATGGAGTAACCGTTTGGTTTATTGAAGTACTCATCCAGATATATATCCTGTTTGCTCTATTCCTGTTATTTGCCCCAATAAGAAGATGGATGAAAGCATCCCCTTACCTTCTATTCCTCTGTTTAACTATTGTCACTTATATCGTAAGTATGGTTAGCATGTGGAAGTTTGACACTTCTGACCTATTACACAGACTCCCACATTTAATGCTGTATCTTTTCTGCCTAGGGGCTCTTGTAGCAAACAGTAAAACAACAATACAAAAATCGCTTGCTTCGGTGTTAGTACTAGGTATCTGCACTCCAAACCTTATTTCAAGTTTTGGCGATAACATGACATTTCTATTTATCGCGATGCAAATCACAATATGGTTACCAGCAATACGTGTACCCGCACCACTAGGAAAGCTCATCACGCTTGTTGCAATGAGCTCCTTGTTCATATATTTGAGTCACTTTCAAGCAAAAAGCTTACTTGAAAAAGTAATACACAACCCATCTCCCGAACTTTCGGTAGTATTTGCATTACTGGTAGGAATTATTCTTAGTCATCTTTGGCGCTCAAGAGGAAAGGCCTTACAGCAATTCAATTTTGCTCGCTCAACATAAAGTGCAAGACGCCTAAATAAACTTGAACTTTAGTAATAGCTAATTAAAAAAGACAAGAAGGAAGCCGATTGGCTTCCTTCTTCTTAATTTTTGTTGTGTCCGTGTATTGTTTACTTCTTCATTCGCTTTTCGATTTCTCTTTTTTCCCAGTCATCACCGAAAAAATTAAGTAATTCAAAGGCACGAACTCCCTGCGATACAATGCCGATTCCCCAACCAAACGCTACCCACCAGGCCCACATGTATTCGGGGCTTGTCACTAGGTTTACGATAAATAAAAACCCAACAGTGACAACGTAAGATAGCAAGCTGGAATAAAACTTTTTCAAGCGTTTCACTTTTCTTGTTACTTGTACTTCTTCTGTATTGATACCTTCGTTTGTGACTGTTTCTACGTTTGTCATGGGTGTCTCCTGCTGTAAAGTTTTAATGTCTACTTCAAACACCGCTGCTAGTGATTTGAGAGATTCCATTCCTGGTTTGCTCCCCTGCTCTATCCTTTGGATGGTTCTCACACTCAACCCACTCATTTGAGACAGTTGTTCTTGCGACCATCCTCGATCATTTCTTAGAGCTTTCAAATTCATAGCAACGCCTTGTTGATGTGACTAACTTTACCCAAATTTAGACCTGACATTGAACGACACCTTGCCGACAAACACATGACAGTCTTTATTTTTCAACAATTTAGAATAAATCATACAGATGATAAATCAAGCATCTGTTTACAAAACTTGGAAGGGTATGGGGATATAAAAAGTACAGACACGTCCTTTTTAAGGTCACTGTTAAGCTACTTTAACTCCATTGCTTCTTACAGTGCTTTTTTAAAGATCGCTTGTACATGTTTGGCAATAAGGGGAATGTTTTGCCAAAGTACAAAATGCCCTTCATCTTGTACCCAAAAGAGTTTTGACGTTTTTGACGGAAGTTTTTTTATTGCAAAGGATGAGTTACCTGGGTCGGCAATGTCATCTTCTTCGCCGTGCACGATATGAATTGGCATTGTCAGTGGTTCCCAATTCTGGCTGGCAAGTTTTTCTAGTTCATCAGACAACGACATCATTTCAATATTAGATTGGTTCCACTCATCAGGAAGCAACCATTTCGCCAGTACGGTATCTGCAATGTAGTTGTACCATTTTGGGTGCTCTAACTCTGGGTCAAATGCAGGGGCGACCAATACCATCCCGTGCACTTTTTCTGGTGCGATTAGTGCCAGCTGCAACGCAATCGGACCACCGAGTGAATGACCAACGAGTATATTCGCTTTCTCGTTTGATAAGTAAGGGAGAATGGCTTGGGCTTGACGTCGAATAGAAGTTTCTGGTTCAGGGTTCGATGCGCCGAAACCCAACCTATCGATAGCCACTAAATCGGCTATGGATTGCAAATCAGGGAGATCTAAATACCCTAAATACCCTTCTTTGGAGCCAGGGGAGCCGTGTATAAACAATATTTGAGCATTGGAGTCGGCATTAAGGCGCTCAATCACGCCTAATGTATTTGGAATGGGATTAGGTACATCTGCTGTACGAAGCTGGGCAAACACAACTGCAGTGATAAACACAATGCTGAAAGCACTGCCCCAGATTTTCAATCTCTTCTTCACTTAACCCACCAGCCGTCTTACTAATCATTGCCCTAACAGAATAGGACCAATACAAGAAGCGCATCAATATTTCACGCTGTAAGATTTTATACTCAAGTGCTCTCAAGGCACTTGAGTATATTTTGCTACTGGATATAAAAGAACGCTGAAAACCTAAGTTTATTTCAGCCCATCAAGCTTAAAAAGATCTAGCCCGTCATTTATAGGCTTTTCACCCAATTCTTCCGCCATTCTGGTGCGTCGTAGTCATCGGGCCAATATTCTGTTTGCTTGGTGATTTTTCCGTTGAACACGGTGTGGAACGTTACCGCTTTTGCCACTTCTTTTCCATTCGTCACTGTCACATCACTCACCACTTGCGTTCCATCTTCTACTAAGGTGTTAATGGTAAACGACCATTTGCCATTAGATGGGTATTCAGAATTGATAGATGCAAAGTTCTCACGTCCAGAAATCAGCTCGTTAGATTGCGGCCAAGCACATTCAAAGTCTTCACTTAGCCATTGCTGCGCGACGGCATGGAAATCGTTTCCTGCCATTGCGTTCCAATAATTTGCGACAACTTGCTTGGGTGTGAGGTATGAAGTTTTTTTCACGTAGTATTCCTTTCATCGTTAATTGGGAATGCTCTACCACCCACAGGCAAACAGGTTGTTATTTGTGTACCACGGCTCCCTGTTTTTGCCCTGTCTGAAATATGAGGAAAGCAGCACTGCAAATAGTGCCGCCAAATATCCATAAATTAGACAAAAACGAATCGAATTCGTAATGTTCGTGAGTCATGAAAGCGGAGTGCAATATGCCATGAATAACGATGAATGTTGCTATAGCAGTTTGTACTTTTTCGATCTTACTCAGAAAATAAGTGGGCAACATAAACATCATAATGATAAAGAGAGGGATATGAGCAAGAACAAATAAGGTTTGCGCATATTCCTCCGGTATCCACACAGTGAGTGGTAAAACCAACCAAGCGTGATGCATCATGGCGTCAATTTCATGTGCCACAAAACAAAATATTCCTATAAAAAAGAGTGTGTTCTTCATTCTTACTTAACTATCAGATTAAATCCAACGACGTACCCTAGCTCGATATTCAGGGAATGCCTGTGGGAAAAGTTCTGCCAAGAACGCTTCTTCAGGCTTAATTTGGAAACGAGTGATGTAGCCTACAAACCCAATACAAAATAAGAATGCCAGCCAATTGTTTAAATAGAACCCAATGCCTATGAGCACCAGCAGCATACCGAGATACATTGGGTTACGCGTAAATTTATACACACCAGAAGTCACCAGTGTCGTTGTTTTATCGGTCAATGTTGGATGGAAAGTAGTACGAGCCATTCGAAAAGAAATCAGCCCTAGCATGGCGGTAGCTATGCCTGAGAGCACAAGCATTAGCGCAAAGAACGTGAAAATAAATGAGTCACTTATTGGAAACGTAGGCAAGAACCAAATGCCCAATCCGCAAACGGCTGCGACTATCGGAGGAGGTAACTTCAGTTCTAGCGCCCGCATCGACTTCCTTATGTTATTTTCGGATTAGCTCAAACCTACCGCAATCAATGCTTATTGAAAAGACTTTACTCAGTAACATAATAGAAATTGTGCTATTTCGCATAACAATTATGATATTTTGAATAATTCGTGTTACAAGCAATAGAACGGTAAGAGTCGCCCTTGGTAACTCAATAGACAACGGATTTCGAATGTGAAAAATATTGATATCGCTTTCTTGCACACTTCCCCTGTCCACATTGACACTTTTAACACGTTAATCCGGAAGCACGCTCCCAATTTAAAAACAACGTATTCTGTTCGTGAGGATATTCTCAAAGAAGCAACAGTAAACGGTGTGAACGCTAATGTAGCCAAATCAACCGAAGAAGAAATTCGAAAACTTGCCGCACAATCTAAACTGACTATCTGTACGTGCTCGACACTGGGTGGGGTCGTTGAAAAGGCCGCTCTCCTCCATGATTTAAACGCCATTCGAATTGATCGAGCCATGGCAGACGCTGCGATCAAATACGACAATGTCCTTGTTCTCGCAGCATTGGAAAGCACATTATTACCGACTGAAGAGTTAATGAATCAGTCCTGTTGTAACACTCTAGCAGTGCCAAATATAGAGTATCAACTGATTCCAAATGCGTGGGAATGTTTTATGAAGGGAGATTCCGAAGGTTATTTCGACCTTATTGCACGCACTCTATTAGCGAAAGAAGACCAATTCGACGCCATCGTGTTGGCGCAAGCTTCTATGGCTGGAGCGCTTTCAACAAAACCCTATTCCATTCCTGTATTAAGTAGCCCTGAATTGGGAATCGTCACCGCGATTCAAGACTACTTTAGCTAGGGTCTTGTTAACATCGAGAGTTTGCAGGCTTGATAATGGATTAGTACGCCATAACACCAAGCACAAATAGTGCTATTAAACTCACCGCGGTTCCCGCAAAGACAACACTCCGCGCAACTTTCCAGTTAACGTAATAACAAATCATATGCGCTACTCGCGATGCAAAATACACCCACGTGAACAAGTTTACCCAATACGGGGTTGCTGAGGATAAAACTGCAAAGATCGTAACAAGAATAAAGATGGCGACGCTTTCGTTTGAGTTCAGAAATGCGCGATTGACTCGAAACAGTAAGTTATCGTGGTCTGATATAATGTCATGACCGGGTTTGTGCTTTTTGACGATACCTATAATATCGGCGACTAAGAGTTGTAGAAATATGAGTGCGCCTGTCAATCCGAAAACCAACACTACGGATTGGTACTCAGCTATAAATGACATATGAATCTTCCTTGATATAAAATAAGTCGCTCTACCTTACTAAAGCTGCTTCAAAATACCAATTAAACCTTCTGATTCGCGTGCAATGTTGATGAATCAAAAACAACAAAGCGAAAAGTCGCTAAAACTTCCCAAAACTAGCACACAAAAAAGCCATCGCGGTGGCGATGGCTTAATACGAAACAGTTTTTAAAAGAGTACCCAGTATTACTGATTAAGACCTTCCTGATATTCCTCATAACTCATTCGAGAATCATCCATACAACGTTCGTACTCTAGTTTATCCGCAATACTCTGACACTGATTCTGCTGCGAAGATCTTGTACCGTAGTAACCTTGTGGTCCGGTACAGCCAGCTAGTACTACTACTGCAGTGAAGAGCGAGATTGTTGTTAAGAGCGAAGTTGTCGCTATTTTCATTATGAGTTCCCTATTCTGTTCCAGTCCGGGAATTTAGACCGCTTCCGTAATCTTTGGTTCGTTATCTTTTACAAAACTGTACACGCGGAATGTGTAGGCTGTGATCAAAACCAATAGAACAGAACTTATTGCTCCTACAAAGAAGTCGACAACCATGTTATCGATTTCTAACACGTTCAATAGAATTGAAATGAAATACGTTGGCATAGCCTGAAGTAACGCTACTAATAAATAGCCGCCCAAAATTGGCCATTGATGTTCTTTCGTCGCCGCCCAGCTTGATGACAATGCTTGGGTGTACGTTTTTTTCTCCAATACACAGTAAAACTCAGCCAAGCAAAGTCGACCAATTAAGTAGATACCGGGAATGATCAAGAGCATCATGCCGAATAAAATGGCTATGCCCATTAAAATGTACATAACGAGAAGCCTAACAAAAGCTTGGCTGCCAAAATTATAACATTGAGACGTGGTTAACGTGGCACCGTCGTAACGTGATTGGAATAATACGACCAAAGCCGCTTGGTAAAGAGGAAGGAGTACAAAAGGAATAAGACTTATCATGATTCCCTGAGCGTTGGACATATCTTCAAAGTCCACAGGATTTAAAGCGTAAAACAAATCCACAATCGCGATCACAGGTATCATGATCAAAAAAACACCTTGAATATGGCGCGCGTAGTAATTCCAAGATTCTTGAATGATCTTAAAGATGTCCATCGTATTCCCTAGCAAGTTAGCCTTGCCCAAAGCCTGTTATATAAATGCAGCCTAAAAATATAGTGTTTAAGGCAATCTTTCAAACATTTGTCGGCGATAACGCTTAGCAATCTCAAGATCTTAGCCTCTTGTAACCTCTCGTTACAAGATCCTGTGTATTTACTGGTGGAATAGACGTATCGGAAAATAAAAAAGCCCCGAGACAGGGGCAAAATACATAGTATGGCGTCAGCTGGAGCAACTCTACTGAATTACAGTTCTAGAGTTTCCGCGACTGACTAAGGAAGTAATGGATCAGGAGTTTTCGCCAACCGAATCTTCCGCTTTGCTTGCCGTTCGGACCGCAACGTAACAAATGACCACCATAAGTAGGGGAATGGCCGCTGCCGTCACTTCAACCCAAACGTAACCCATGAAACTTTTCGCTAAAATCAAATGACCAAATACAAGCATTAGTGCACATACGATAGCAACGATAATCAACTTAACCTCTTGTGAGGCTGAATGTTTTTTCATGGTTTGACTCCCCGATTGGACAGACTAATTTATGCCACAATAGTGCGTATTAGGGGTAGAACAGATCTTGCAAAAAGAAACCGAACAGTTGAGAAAGTAAACGCCTCCGAAGAGGCGTTACAGAAATGTTGTGATTAAATTAGCGCCAAGCACCCCACTTACCTGTGGTGCCCGGTTCTTCGCCTTTTGTCCACCATTGCGCAGTCCAACTACGACCTACATGGGATACAACCGTGCCTTTTTCATAAGCTTTGGTAGCAACCCACGCGTCATTGGCAGGAGGAGTTGGCGGCGTTGGGTCTACCGCTTTAATGAGTGAAAGTTGGTAAGAAGGCTCTGCATTGGGAGCATGAACTTTGTTCGCCAAAACATTGGAACTGTCATACATGTAATGGTTCATCTCGGAATGCCAGATACCAATAAACCACTTCCCTTTGTTTTGATCATTAATTTGAGCAGCAATCAAACCAGCCCAGTTCGATTGGTTGTTTGCTGTGATGGGTAATTGAATATCGTGAATTTCTTGACCAGTAGGACTAAATGTACGGAATCGTGCAGTATCCCCAACTTCTACCGGACCAAAATCAGGCGCTACAAAATAGCCAAGCTCAGTTAGGTTTTTCGCTGGAGGCGTTGGATCAACAGGTCCTGGATCTGGATTCGTACCACCGCCATTCAAACTAATGTCACTGCAGTTGTAAAAACCTTCACCGCCCGGGTCTTTGCGTTGCCAACGTGTGTAAAGTACGGCATCGCCAGTTCTTCCTTCTGGAATTTTTACTGTGAGTCGATACCTTCTATCAGGTCCAAGTACAACGTTATCGTTCCTCACCAGCATATCTAGATCAGACCAAGTTAACGGCGCATCCCCAGTGTACGAAGCGTTGGATAGATACACTTGCCAATACGATGGATCATGAGGCGTGTCAGCATAAAAGACCAGTTCAAACTCATTGTTCGCATCAAGTTGGACAGACGTTTTCTGCCAATGCGGTGACGCTACATCTAGGCCCGCTTTCGAGTTTGCACCTGCCGAACATAAGCTGCCATCTTGGATTACCGCTTTGACATGTGCCATGTCTCCGTAATTGGCAACGTTCGCAGCAATTTCATTTCTTTGTACGAAAGGAAAGGCTCCCGAAACATCGAATGCCGCCTGACACGCTTGGTTGGGAATCGCATCAACCCAAAAACCACCATCTAGATAACACGTATTTTGTCTCGCACTCGGAAATTCAACCCACCCATGCGCGTTGGCAAGGTTAGGCACCAAAGCCTGCGATAATCCTGCCAATGCGACAGAACAAATAGCCAGTTTATTCATTATTTCTCTCCGTTTAATATTCCTGAACATGCTCGCCTTGGCGTAAATGTCTACGCGAAGTGTTCAGCGAGCAATTTCAGATTAACAAAGCGAAAATAGGTCGGAGTTGAATGTAAGTTTATAAATGAAAAGGATTTGTTAAAACGATAAAGTGATTCCATAATCAATCGAACTCAGTGCAATCATTTCGGTTGTTTTGCGCTTGAATTCAAAGTGACTTTATCTGTTTTCACGCAGCATATCTGAAAGGATCGAGGCGAGGGTTTTTATTGCATTCCGTGTTGTCTCATCCCAGTCGAAAGAACAGTTCAAACGAATGTGATGACAAAAGTGCTGATCGGAACTAAACAGGGTTCCGGGAGCTATTCCAATTTTTTGTTGAAGTGCCTTTAAGTAAACTTCTTGCGCCTCTACTCTTGCTGGCAATTCTAGCCAAATGAAGTACCCTCCTTTCGGTTCCGTTACTTTAATCTCACTTGGTAGCCAATCTTTCAACCCTTTTAAAAAGGCGTTTTGGCGTTGTTGCAGGGTTCTTCTCAGCTTTCTTAAATGCGTGTCGTACCCACCCGATTGAAGATACTCAGCAATACCCATTTGAGTAGGAATGCTAGCCGAAAGCGTCGACATCAACTGCGCTCGTTGCAGAGCCTTTGCGTACTGACGATTGGCTACCCATCCAACCCGATAACCAGGCGCTAAACATTTGGAAAAAGAACCGCAGTGCAGGACTCGATGTTCAGAATCGAAATGTTTGGCAGGCAAAGGCTTGATTTGATCAAAATACAATTCGGAATACACATCGTCTTCAATGAGAGGAACATCATGCATCGCCAGCATATCGATTAACTGGCGCTTTTTCTCTGGAGACAATGAATGTCCAATCGGATTCTGAAAAGAAGTCATAAACCAACAGGCTTTGATTGGTAACGTAGACAGCGCTTCTTCAAACAATTCCAAGTTAATGCCAAACTTCGGGCAACTAGGGATCTCGACAACTTTCAATTGCAGCCGTTCAATAGCTTGCAACGCACCATAAAAAGTAGGCGATTCAACCGCAACCAAATCCCCAGGTTTCGTCAGAACTTGTAAACTTAAGTTCAGCGCTTCCATCGCTCCGGATGTCACCACAATATCGTCCGGTACAACATGAATGCCTTCAAGGTTATATCGCTGTGCAATACAGCGCCTCAGTGCATCGTTCCCCGGTGGTAAGTTGGTGACTGTAGAATGAGGTAGCATCTTTCGCCCACTGCTCGCTAGGTTTCTGGTGAGCACTTTAAAAGGAAATAATTCTGGGTCTGGAAACGCACTGCTTAACGGAACAATGTCGTTATCACGTGTTTGTTGAATAACATCAAACAATAAATCGTTAATGTTCACGCTATCTGATTGGTTGACAGATTCTCGAGTGCTAGGAAGAATGTGTTCAGGCTCTATAGGTGAGACTTTTCTTGGTGAGACATAGTATCCAGATTGTGGTCTAGCTGTAACCCAGCCTTGGCTTTCCAGCAGCTGATACGATTGCATAACAGTAGAGATACTAAAACCAGATGTTTTGCATGTCGCCCGCACTGATGGCAATTTGTCTCCAGCTCGCCAAACACCACTTTCTATCTGCGTTTTTATATCTTGTGCTAACTGCTCGTATCTCGTCATTCTATTGGGGCTTCCTTGGAGCTGTTATATCGAGCTCGAATAGTAGTCTCTCTTATTCGAATTTCCATCAAAACACTGATGTTCTATTTTCTATTTGTGAAGAGACGCACCGATTAGCCACATAGGCATCTCATACAAAGAAATGGGGCTGGATAAACGCACCATATGAAAGATAGTGCTTCTGTAACGTAGCTAGTTGGGTATGTATACCCAAGTGACCTCAAGATGCAGGATTCAGAGCCGCATATTCTGATTAAGTTCAAGGAAAAGAACGCAGTGGAATGACGAATCCTTTCCAAGTTTTTGACGATGAAATGAAGTAGAATATGGGCTCCCAAGGGCGAGTTAAACTGGTTTTCATACTGCGTTATCGATTCTTGATTTAGAACCACTAGATCTTCAATTCGATGCCTTGCCCGAAAACCAGTTCCCTATTCTTTGGTAGGGAAGCCGCTGAACCAAGCATCTTGAGGTTACTTGGGTATGGTAAACAAGAAAACTTTCGTATAACGTTCACAAGACGGTTCTGGCTCAGTTTGCTAGTTGTTTTAGCGAATAAGTTTTTAACAAATAAGTGTTTTCGAAGAATAAAGTGGTTTCAAAGAAATGGAATTCAGGCATCAACATATAAACGTATCTAATTTCAATCGTGTATTCGTCATTGGCGATATTCATGGAAAACTAGGGCATTTAAAACACACATTACAAGATATTGATTTTAACCCTGATACCGATTTACTTATCTCGGTTGGCGACCTGATTGATCGAGGTCCGCAATCGGCTGAAACCTTACGTTTTTACTCAGAAAACGACTGGTTCCTCTCTATTATTGGAAACCACGAACTGATGATGTCCAATGCGATGTCGGTTTGGGAGTTAGAAAATAAGAATAAAGATCAGAGAAGGCTATTGGAGCTCTGGTGTAAAAACGGCGGTGATTGGGCACTAGAAGAATCGATTGATACCTTAAGGAGTCTACAGGCAATTGTTGAAGATATGCCCAGCGCCATCACTTGTAACCTTCCCGATGGAAGAAAAGTCGGCATAAGCCACGCTCAACCTCACAGCCTTGATTGGACAGAAATGCAGAACTGGAAAGGCAATATGCTAGAAAACCCTAGGTGGATTTGGGGAAGAACGCGTATAAAAGGTGAACCATCGGATCCCGTTACGAATGTAGACTTCACCATTCATGGACACACAAGAAGTGACAAAGTAGTCCGCATCGCAAACAGCTACTTTATTGATACAGCATCGCGAAATGACTACGCCGGAGAGTTCACAATGATCGAGATACTCTCTGGTGAATTTTTCTCTGGTATCACTTTGGACGAGTGGGAAGGATTGTAGATCAACTTACTTGATATTTAACTCATTTTTCATACTGTTCAATTTGTGTTCTTGGCATAAGCTTAATTTAAGTTGACCCAAAGGAAGCAACGCTCAAGGAATGAAAAATGAAATTAAAATATCTACTTGTGACGCTGGCTTGTACTCTATCTTTTCAGATTGCCGCTAAGCCTAGCGTTAACGATATGCAGCAATGCCAAGCTCTCATTGATTTTATTGAACAAAAACTCACCAACCCACCAGCAAAATACAAATCCGATCTTGTAGATACGGCAAAACTAGGGCTGGAGAAATACGACGATTACATTCAAAGTGACATTGTCACACCAGGATTGATCGAGTTTAACGGGGGTGACAAAGCAAAAGCCGCTCAAATGCAGAAACAAGTGGATGCGTTTAAATCTTCCTTAACGAAAGCCTTAAACCAAAGATACTCTCAACCAGGGTTGTTTATGGATCAAGTCGTGGCGTTAAATGAATGCACGAAAAAAGCCGTTCCTTCGGGCGAAGCATTAGACGATCTAAAGCGTTCCATGGAATCATTAATCGCTTTGGTACAAAGCTAGAGTCCTTAATAGTCCAAACATTTATTGCACTATGATGCCCCTAAGAAAAAAGGGGCGTCATAACATTTGAATGGTCGCGTTATCAATAAAACCCCAATCCAATTCCGCACCCAACCCTGCTGTTTCTGGGAGGTTGACGTAACCCTTTTCTATAGGTAGCGCCTGTTTCAAACCAAATGAAAATGTGTCCGTCGGATACAAAAGTTCAACATACGTCGTGTTGCTGATTGCCGCCGCCACATGCATATTGACTAACTCCAACGGGTGGAAAATCGTGGTATGCAGTTCGCAATTCATATGGAACGATTCCGCTAAGTTTGCCGTTTTAAGGACTCCGGTAATACCGCCGGACCAAGACACGTCTGCTCTAACTGCATCATAAACACCAGCCGACAGTGCTTCCGCAACAGAGTAAGGATGATGCGGCAACACCTCTGCACCCACAATGGGAATAGACACCTTCGACTTCAGCTTTTTAAGTGCGGTAAATGACTCATCGGGCAACGGCTCTTCCAACCACGCATAGTTCAACGCTTCCACCCCTTTAGCAAACTCCACCGCCTCTAAAAGTGAATATGACGCAACCGGATCGGACATAAGTGTGAAATCTTCACCAACCGCTTCGCGAACCGCTCGGTGAATCTCCAAATCTTCACGCATGTTATTACCCGGTGGGTGAATTTTATATGCATGATACCCAGCATTTTTTACTGCCAGCGCTTCTTTCTTGTAATCTTCTAATGTTGCTAGCACCAGTGACGAAGTGTAAACAGGCACGCGCTGCCTTGAACCACCGATGTAGCGCCATAAAGGCTGCCCTGCATGCTGAGCGCCTAAAAGCCATAAGCAGCAATCAAAGGGGCCATAACTGTACATAGGCAAATGATGCCACCATCGATTAAGTGTTCGGTATTCCTGCCATAGCTTTTCTCGGTCAAGTGCATTTTTGCCAATTAGAAGTGTTGGCATGCTAGACGCTGCTAGATGACCCGCCCCTAATGCTGACTTTCCTGCAAAGCCAAACATGGACGCGTTCATCCCGCATTCGGTTTTGAGTGTCACCACAAGAAAGTTCAACGCCTCTGATTTGCCTGCTTTCTTTAACGCGTGCGCATTCATAGCTGTGTCTGTTTGACAGCAGCGTATTTCGACTTGTTTGATTCTCATGATTGTTACCGTGGTAGGTTTGGGGCCTGTTACCCCGATTTAAGGCTACTTATAAGTAATTAAGCACTCAGCATGCCCCAACGCCTCTGACTTGGTTTGCTGACCTTGCGCAACAGAAACAACGAGGTCGGTAATCTCATTGGCTACAGAATCCAGCCCGACACCTTCCAACACTTTTCCGGCATTCACATCCATATCATTGGACATGCGGCTGTATGTTTCTGGGTTTGCACAAATTTTAATGACAGGAGAAATCGCGCTTCCCACTACCGACCCACGTCCAGTCGTAAACAACACCATATGAGCCCCGCAGGCGATCAATTCTGTGATTTCTGCATTATCAGCGATGTTAGGAAAGCCGAACCGTACTTCGCCATCGGGGACAACATCCAGCAACCAAAGCCCTTTTTGAGTAGGCAATTCAGCGGGCTTGATTATGCCTTCAATCGGGCGTGTACCACTTTTGGAATACGCCCCTAAAGACTTTTCTTCAATAGTGGATAGACCGCCATCTGCATTACCCGGCGCAAAACTCGCAAAACCGAGTGTGCTGTAATAGCGAGCCGCCTTATCGACTGACTCAACCAGCGCTTTTGAAATCTCAGGTGTCGCACCACGCTCACTCATATGCGTTTCACAACCTATGAGTTCACCTGTTTCTTCAAAAATACAGGTTGCTCCCATATCCACTAATGTGTCGAAGCTTAGACCTACAGCCGGATTCGCCGTTATCCCTGACGTGCCGTCGGAGCCACCGCAAATCGTTGCAACGGAAAGCTCACCGATGTCCATGTTCACTTTGGTTTCAGACGCCAATATGTCCATCACGCCTGTAACCCACTCTATCCCTAAATCAATGGCGTTTTGCGTGCCACCAACTTCTTGAATACTGATGGTACGTGAGGGTCTACCACTGGCTTTGACCAGTTTATCCAACTTCTCTCTGTTCATGCTTTCGCACCCAAGAGAAACAAATAAGACTGCGCCAACATTTGGATGCGTCGCCAACCCAGACAACACGCGCTCTGCATGAGAATTAGGGTAACACCCCGGAAAGCCGACTTCATGCACGATACCCGGCGCGATTCCTTCAAAATGGCGAACAATTTTGCTCACCACAAAATGGCTGCACTCTACCAAATACGCCACCATTATTTGATTGCGAATCCCTTTTCGCCCATCGCTTCTTAAATAGCCTTGCAAGTGAACTTGACGGTTAGATATGGCATCACTCATGAACATGCCCTCCTCTTTGATGCGATGGGATGTATTGGCTACGGAGATTATGAGTATGGATCAGCTCCCCTGCCTCTACATCAGCACTGCACTGCCCAATCGGCACACCGTACTTGATGATCAATGTGCCTTTTTTGAGTGCCATTCGTGCAACCTTAAACCCGACAGGTGTCGGTTGTTTAACCTCAATAGCCTGCTCGGATCCTTCCATCGCTACGACTTCTTTCGGGCGTAACTCCCGACAAGCAATCAACACATTGTCGTCCTCTTTAAGCAAAATCACCGACGCCATTAGAACTTACCGAATTGCAAATAAGCTTCCTGTGCATCCATCCCATCAAGAATTGCGCTGCGCACTTTGTTCTCTACCTTGGTGGATGCATACGCGGCTTCGGCCACTGATTTAGCAATGGATTTAGGAATGATAATGGCACCATCGTCGTCAGCGAGTAGGTAATCGCCAGGAGATATTGAAACCTCTCCGATTTGGATTGGCACATCAAACCCTACTGGCTTCCAGTACCCGACAACGTCTTCCGGTGTATAGAATCGGTGCCACAATTGGAAACCAATTTTTCGAATAAACCCAGTATCTCTTGCCCCGCCATCCACCAAACAACCCAGAACTCCTTTGTGTTGAAGTGTCTCAGCCGACAGCTCTCCCATGTGGGCAACCTTGTTATCATTCGGCTGACATACCCAAATATGCCTAGGTTTTGCTTTGGAGAGTAACCCCGTCCATTCCAACAAACTCTGATGACCATCCATAGATTGATCAACTTCACCCAGAATGGTGAACACAGGTCCGGCTAAGACTTGATCGGTAATAAGGGGGCGCAATTCACGAGGTAAAACATAGTTCGTCATGCCCTCCCCTCGCATCACATCATTGACTACACCGGTGTAGCATTGTTGGAGCAACTCTGTAATTTCATATTGTTCACTGGTATGGCTTGTCATGGTTACTCTCCTTAGGGGCTCTCAGCTAAAAGGGACTGCTCGGTTCCTTTATCAAAGAGATGAATACGATCCAGCCCGATAGCAAATTCCAGACGCTCTCCGTTTCTCACATCCCTCGGGCTTAACATTTTCGATTGAACTTCTTTCTGCCCTATTTGCACAAACAAAATAGTCTCTGTGCCTTGGGGTTCAGAAATGATCACGCTTTCATGAAATGGCGTACTTTGTACGCCGTTTTCCATACCATGCCCAACGGGGTACAGATCATCCGGTCGGATGCCAACCACAATTTTTTGCTCATGTTGGACTTTTCCTAAGAAGCGCTCTGGTAACTCTATTTCGTGCGCCCCTTCCAAGTGCAGTATCCATTTCCCGTTTTGCTCGTAAGCAATGGCATCGATCATGTTCATAGGAGGGCTTCCGATAAAAGAAGCCACAAACATATTCGTTGGCGCGTGGAAGATCTCCATAGGGGAGCCGACCTGCTCTATGTAGCCATCTCGCATCACCACTACGCGGTCGGCCAATGTCATGGCTTCGACCTGATCGTGAGTCACGTACACTACCGTTGTTTTAACCGTCTGATGTAGCTTTTTAATCTCGGTACGCATCTGCACGCGTAGCTTCGCATCTAAGTTAGACAGGGGTTCATCGAATAAAAACACATCTGGTGTGCGCACAATGGCTCGCCCCATCGCCACCCGTTGACGCTGCCCACCAGAAAGCTCGGCAGGCATCCTATCCATCAAGCTGTCTAGCCCTAGAATTTGGGCCGCGTTTTGTACTCGTTTTTCGATTTCAGATTCTTCTATATTGGAAATTTTCAACCCGAAACCTAAGTTCTCTTCCACCGTCATATGTGGATATAGTGCGTAGCTCTGAAACACCATGGAGATGTTTCTGTCTCTTGGCGGCAAATCGTTGACCACTCTATCGCCTATCACCACGTCACCACTTGTGATGCCTTCTAACCCTGCGATGATTCTCAGGGTGGTCGACTTTCCGCAGCCAGACGGACCAACCAAAACCACGAATTCATTGTGTTTGATATCCAAATCGACACCATGAACCACTTCAGTTTTGCCGTATCTTTTTACTACCTTGTTCAGCTTTACGTCAGCCATAGATGTTTATCCTTTTACACCACCAAATGTCAGCCCTGAAATCAGGTGCTTTTGAACTAAAAACGTAAGAATAAGTGCCGGAATAATGATGATTACCGCCATGGCACACATACCTGCCCAGTCAATCGTAAATTGAGCGGTAAAATCCATTAACCCAACGGGCAACGTCTTACTGTCCGTGGAACGGGTAAGCTGACTCGCCAGTGCATATTCGTTCCAAGAGGTTAGGAAGGCGAAAATACCGGCCGATGCCAAACCTGATTTTGCTAAAGGAAATTCAATTTTCCAAAAAGCTTGCCAACGTGTACAACCATCGACTTGCGCGGCTTCCGATAGGTCCTTAGGTATCTGCCTGAAAAATCCATCAATCAGCCAGATCGTGAAGGGCACATTCAATGCGACATACACCAAAATCACCCCAAATTGTGTGTCTATCCAACCGAGCTTACTCCACAGAATGAACACCGGTAGGCTGAGGGCGATACCAGGGATGGTTCGCGAGAGCATTAAGCCCAAAAACAGAGCGTCTTTCCCTTTAAAACGATACCGAGCAAAAGCGTACCCACCAGCAATACCAATCAAAATGGCTATAACCGTGCTGGTTACCGCTATGATCAGTGAGTTCATAAAATAACTGCCAACCGGAATCGCGATTTGATCGACCCCTGCACCAAGTATCGACATGAAGTTAGATAACCCGAATTCTTGCGGAATCCAAACCGGAGGCTTAGCTAGGATCTCTCCATTCGGTCGAAAAGCCGAAAACATCACCCAGACACCAGGGATACACATCAAGGAAATCAGTATGAATACCCCAACTCGAACCGCCAGCTTCTGAAGCGTGACACGTGTTGATGCCATGATCATTGCGCACCTCCCATGAAGCGACGAGCCGCCATTAATTTACGAAAGAAATAGAAGGTAAAAGCGATAGAAAGCAGAATCGATACGTACGCCATCGCATTGGCTTGTCCCATTTTGGCATTGTCGTAACCGACTCGCGCAATCAACGTCCACAATAGCTCGGTTCGCCCTGCGGGGCCGCCGCCTGTCATCACATCGACAATATCGAACGCTCGTGCCACATCCAGTGAGCGAATCGTCATCGCAATAAAAATAAAGGGCATTAAAAACGGTAATGTAATGTGCCTAAACACCTGAATGGGTGAGCATCCATCCACTTTCGCAGCTTCAATTGGGTCTTGAGGCATCGCATATAGCCCTGCCAGTAATAAGATGGCAAAGACACTGGTACTCATCCAGATTTCAGCAATCATGATGGACATCATGGCCAAAGTGCCGTCCACCAGCCACGGGATCGCTTGATCAGTCCACCCAAGTGTTTGGAGCAAATTGTTTAAAATGCCTATGTTGTCGTTAAAAACAAATTTGAACTGGAAGCCGACCAATATTGGAGAAAACATCATCGGGAACATCATTACAGTGCGTAATAAACGCTTTCCTTTCGTGATTTGATTCACCAACAAAGCGATGACTAAACCAAGCACCAATTCCACATTCAAAACGATGGTTAAGAAAAACACCGTTCTTGCGAATACCCACCAGAAATCTGCGTCGGAAAATATTCGGCTGTAGTTTCTCAGCCCGATAAACTTCCAAAGTGTTTCAGGGCGAGTGATTTTGTATGGCGTAAAACTTGTGTACAGAGAGAATATCAGTGGTAACAAGACCACCACGAGTATGGTGACTATTGCTGGTAATAGCAGCATATAGGGAACCGACTCTTCTCGGTGTACAAAACGCCGAATTGCTCGAAACATACCTATCCTTGTATTGGTTGAGATTAGGGTCTGCTGCCCCTATTCAAGCTGGGTGGGTTCCCCCACCCTTATATGCTTATCTACAGCCTTATAAGTAGCCTGCGTCTTCCATCACTTCGCGAGCGCCTTCAGCAGCATCATCCAATGCTTCCTTCACGGTTTTATCACCAACGACGGCAGCCTGAAGCTCTGGCCAAATTTGGTTAGAGACTTCGATCCATTCTGGGATCAGCGGTGGCGTAAACGCATCTTCAGCCATGGACTGTTGGTAGGTTTTGAATACCTGAACCATAAAGTCATTATTCATGGCACGATTCGCTTCAATGATGTCTTGCCATACTCGCTCACGAGTAGGTAGCAAGCCTCGACGGGCTTCGAGAATCTGACCTTCGTAGCTTGTTAAGAACGTAATGAACGATGCCGCTGCTTGTTTGTTTTCACACGCTTCTGTAATTGAAAAAGTGTGAGACCCAGACCAACCTGTACGTTTACCACCCGAGCCTTTAGGGGCTTTGACTAACCCAATGTCGCCTGCCACTTTGGAGTTTTTCGGGTCGTTGAAAAACGCAGCCCAACCAGCCCAATCCAAATCTAATGCAACCGTGCCTGAAGCAAATCCAAGCCCAGTATCATCCCATAAATAGTTTGGCACCCCTGCTGGAACCGCTTTGGCTTCATACAAATCCACAAACCATTGCAACGCTCGCTGGCCTGCTTCGGAGTTAAAGGTTGGGTTCCAATCTTTATCGAATAGCGCGCCGCCTTCTGCCACCAGCATTTCGTAGAAACGACCTGTGATTGCTTCGTCTTTACCAACATATTGAGTGCCGTAGAAGTTCGGTGGATCTGCGAAGAAAATCGCCTGATCTTTCACTTGGCTCCACGTTTCAGGTGGCGTTAAGTCATAACCATATTTGGCTTTGAACTTAGACTTGTTGTCTTCGTCTTCAAACAAAGATTTTTTGTAGTAAAGATTTGAAATATCACTGTGCCTTGGCAACTGCACCAAGCGTCCATCAATGGTTCCGTGCTCAAGCGTCAGTGCAACAAACTCATCAAGTACACTCTTGTTGATCAGCTTGCTGAGATCCGTATAGATAGAGCCATATTGAGGGGCGAAGCTGGTATGGTTAGACGCCACACAATAATTGATGTTGTTGGCGGCGATATCTTGTTTGATTTCGCGGTCTAACTCAAAATGGTTTTTGCGTGAAAGCACTTCCACTTTCATGCCCGTTTTCTTTTCCCACTTTGGAATCAAAGTGTAGAGAGGTTCATACTGCGCACCGCCAATGAGCTTAACGCGCAGTACCTTGTCGTCTGCGGCATTTGCAACAGAAACAGAGGCAGTTAAACAAGCCAATCCAATGGCTTTTGTTAGTGTGTTCGATCCTAATAAACGCTTCATCATGTCCTCCATGACGCCGTTCTCCCTGTATTGAGAGCCGGCTAAAGATTAGTCGTAAAGATTAAACTTACGTGAGTCACTTAAGTAAAAACTCCTTGGTGATCGATCCGGTATGCTGACCTAGTGTTGGTGCAGCTACCTTGCTGTTCAAAACTTTCCCGTCAAACCTTATGGGTAGACGAGTGGTCATTAGTTCTTCTACATCTTGGTGTTCAAGTTTTTGAAGCATATCGAGGTGTTGAAATGCTTCCGTTTCAATCAAATCATCCCAGTTCAACACTTCCGATGCCCATACATCGTGTTGCGAGAATATCGACATCCAGTGCTCGGTCTTTTCTTCCAACAACTTGGTTTGTATTTGCTCTTTAATTTCATCTCGATGGCTAAACCACATTTTGCTGTCGGTGTATTGAGCGATGTTTTCGTCGCCCATTAATTTCCCAAGCTGGTCAACGGGCCCCATGGCGATCGCGATATAGTTATCTTTGGTTTTATAGATGCCATAAGGTGCTGATAAATACGCATGAGCATTGTTCATTTGGCTACGTTCTTGTTTTTTCTTGCCGCTATTCAAGTACGTGGTAAGCACCTCAAACTGAAAATCAATCAACACTTCCATTAAGCTGGTTTCTACTTTGCCGCCTTTTCCTGTGGACTGGCTTTTTACCAATGCCGCCAATACACCTTGAACCAATGCATTCCCCGCCAACATATCCGCGACGGCTAACCCCATTGGCGTCGGTGGCATATCGCTGTTTCCACTTAGCCATGTCAAACCAGATAAAGACTGCGCTAACAGGTCTTGTCCTGGGCGATTCACCCATGGTCCCGTTGTGCCATAACCAGAAACGGACCCATATATAACTGTAGGATTAAATTGACGAATTGTTTCATAATCCAATCCCAATCTTTCGATCACACCCGGTCGGAAATTCTGCAAAACGATATCCGCTTTTTTCAATAGATTCTTCACAGCGGCAATGTCTTCAGGCTTTTTCAAATCAGCGCAAAAGCTTTCTTTGTTACGGTTAATGGCTTGAAACAGTGAATTCACACCACCCACATCGGTGTCGGTTAAGTACAAGTGCCGACATAAATCTCCGGAGCCTGGACGCTCTATCTTGATTACACGAGCCCCTAAGTCGGCCAGCTTCAGTCCAGCCAAGGGACCTGCTAGAAACTGGCTAAAATCGACCACCAACTTCCCTTCTAGTGGCAATGTCATCTTTTGCTCCTTGCGTACTCTTGCTGAATGTTCTCGACCGTTTTTTCCGGTGAAAGCTGCCCTTGCAAACACGCGTTAACCCAATCGCCTGCCACATCCTGAAATTGCATATACCCATTATGTCTAGGGCGCAAATAGGCGTTTTCTAGCGTGGTTAATGTGTCTTTAAAAAAGTGATTGGATTGTTGATTGCAGTGTTCATCCTGCCACGCAACCAAATTCCCGGGCTGCCCACCGGAGTTAAAGAAGAGATCTTTTTGCACTTCAGCAGAGGCGATCCAAAAAGCGTATTTCAATGCGATGTCTTTATGTTGGGTAGATGCAGAGATAGCAATACCGGTTCCCCCCAATGTTGTGCCACCGACTGCGTTGCCACCAAATACTGGCGCGTCGCAAGAACAGACGACATGTTGACGAAACCCTTCACGCCCGTAGTTGCTGTAGCCATATAAATACGGGACGTACGCAGCATCATCTCGGCAGGCGAGCCACTCATAAGCACCAATGGGGTTCATAGAAAAGCAACGCTCATCCAAATGCTGACTTACACGCAGAAGCTGGTTCAATGCCGCGATGCCCTGCTCAGTAGCAACACCGTTTATATCGGTGCCAAATGGGACTCTTTGGTTGGCGAGCACATTGTAAAAAGACATGAGTGCGTCGATAGGCTTTAACGGCCAAACAACCTTGCCGGCTTCCGCTAGTGCAACCACTTCATCCCATTCACGTGGAATACTGTCTAATTTATCGGGGCGGTATGCCGACACAGGGGTAGCCGCGTCAATCGCTAGCGCCCATTGGTGCCCATGAAAATACGATGGATGCGATTGCCCGACCGATTGCCCAGCTAGTGTTTCCAGTTGGTCGTCATAACTGTTTCCATCCAGAGGAAGCAGCAAACCGGTTTCGGACGCCGCGCCAGCATGAGGGTGATCAATCACCATTAAGTCGAACTCAGCGGTCATTTCTTCAAGAGGACGATCGGCAAACGCCTGCAAAGAGCGTTTATGCCAAATGATTTCTACGTCTGGGTTAAGCTCTGAAAACTTATTCGCCGTCGCAACCATTGGGTCGTACCCGCGGCAGTGATCCCAAGTCATACCATGTAGTGTTACCTTACTCACCCGCTGACTCCTTCTTGCCGTCATTATCTTTGTAGAGAACCGTCAATAAGTGCTCGCAATAAAGCACAAGCTCGCCTTCGCCCTTATAAACGCTATAGCTCACGCGGACTAATCCCATCTCGTCGTACTTGGGTTCTTTCGATAGGTTTTTTCGTACGGTATATATGGTGTCGCCAATAAATGTGGGTTTGATAAAGCGGAGTTTGTCGTAGCCGTAGGAAAATGAATTGAGACAGTTGGTTGCTACCAAGCCCAAACCGTAGGAAAAAACTTGTGCCCCAGCCACTAATCGCTTACCAAAATGCCCTTCTTCTTTGGCAAAGGTGTCATCGGCAACATAAGGATGGAGATCCATTACCAAGCTATTAAATAGCATGGCTTCACCTTCAGAAATGGTGCGCCTTAACGATCGAATGGTATGGCCGACTTCGAAATCCTCGTAATACCAATCTTCTGCATTCCAAACCGGAATGTCGGCGTGGTCAGTGGGCATGCCTTTTACCGGACGTGATGAAACGCCCACTGTCGGTTTTCTTTCCATGATAACCTCAACTTTGATTTCATATTCGAAATCTAATTTCAAAATCAACACTAGCACTTGACTAAAAAATGATCAACAATAAATTTCAAATATAAATCTAGATTGTGAATATGAAATTCAATAGAAGATAAACGTAGGTAATGATCATGGAACGAGCACGATATTTTGAAGACTACGAAATGGATGAAATGCGCCTTACATTAGGCCGCACCATTACCGAAACGGACTTTGTAGTACATGCAGGTCACACTGGGGATTTCTTCCCACACCATATGGATGAAGAGTTTTGCAAACAGCAGCCTTGGGGAAAAAGAATTGCCCACGGCACGATGACATTTGCGATTGGCATCGGTTTAACCGCCACAGAAATTAACCCTTTAGCCTTCACGTATGGATATGAAAGGCTTCGTTTCCCTAATCCGGTCTATATTGGGGATACCATCAAAAGCCGAATAACCATAAGTAAAAAGGTAGATGACCCCAAACGAGAGGGTTTTGGACAAGTCACCGAAACAGTAGAAGTGTTGAATCAAGACGGAAAAACCGTGCTGTATTGCGAGCATATTTTGCTTGTAGAGAAGAAAAAATAAGCTAAAGCCCCTTTTATACGACTATCTTTATCGCATAACTGGCGCAGCAGTATATACCCAAGTGACCTCAAGATGCAGGATTCAGAGCCTCATATTCTGTTTCAGTTCTAGGAAAAGAGCGCAGCGGAATGACCAGTCCTTTCCAAGTTCTTTGACGAAGAGATGAGACAGAATATGGGCTCCCAAGGGCGAGTTTAACTGGCTTTCATACTGCGTTACCGATTCTTGATTTAGAGCCACTAGATCTTCAAATCGGTGTCTTGTCTGAAAGCTAGTTAATTCTCGCTGAACCTAGCATCTAGAGGTTACTTGGGTATAGAAACACAACACTACGCCAAATTAGAATTCAAGGAGTGAACGATGACAATGGAATTGCAGCAAACTTGGCCAAAACCCAATAACCCCAAACCAATCGTAATCATTGGAGCTGGCGGAATAGTTCATGATGCACATTTACCCGCCTACAAAAAAGCCGGTTTTCATGTTCAGGGGATCTTTGATATTGATACTTCTAGAGCAGAAAAAGTCGCCAGCGATTGGGGAATCGAGACCGTATATAAAAGCTTAGAAGACGCCACTCAGTTTACCGATGTGGTTTACGACCTCCCTCTTCCCCCTGTTGCAGCCCCACAAGTGCTCGAAATGCTCCCTGATGGCGTACCCGTTTTGATTCAAAAGCCTCTAGGATTGGATCTTGAACAAGCAAAAGTGATCCGTGACATTTGCGAGCGCAAAAACCTCATCGCATCCGTGAACTTTCAGCTTCGATTTTCTGCCATGATGCTGGCACTAAGAGACGTCGTTCAAAGCGGTAAGCTGGGTGAGCTAACGGATATTGAAGTACACTTAAACATTCATACTCCGTGGGAGATGTTTCCGTTTCTACTCAAAATGGAGCGAATCGAATTGCTGGTTCACTCAATACATTACATCGATCTCATTCGCTCTATCGCGGGCAACCCAAAATCGGTCTATTGCCGGAGCATGGCGGATCCACGCTCGCAAGACTTCAAACAAACTCGCACCAGCGCCATATTGGATTACGAATATCCTTTGCGCTGCCTAATGTCTATTAATCACAATCATGATTACGGTCGTAAAGCGCAAGACGCCAGTTTCCGCTTTGAAGGCACCGAAGGCTGCGTGATGATAAAAATGGGCGTCCTACTGGATTACCCCAACGGCGAGCCTGATGAATTTTTGTTTTGTGAACGGGGTAAAGAGTGGCAGTCCGTCCCACTTGAAGGCGGGTGGTTCCCAGAAGCGTTTATCGGCACCATGAGCAACATTCAACGCTTCGCATCCGGTGAAGACGACACCCTACACACGGCAGTCACCGACGCCTTTCAAACCATGGCCGTTGTTGAAGCTTGCTTTGAAAGCAACAAAGCAAAAGGTATGGATATCCAATACTAACTTAAATAACCCACCACTCATTAAAAAAGGCTGCCAAGTGATATTGGCAGCCTTTTTTTGATGAAGGAGAGTTCACTCACACAAAACACCTTCGTAGAACCTATGTAATCACATGCATTGTATGATTGCTTTTAACTTACAGAGTGATTCACCTGTGAGCGATAACCAATCAAAATACATAATCCCAAAAACTAGACTTTATTCGTCTAGGTGCTGTTGTCAAAAATGCGAGGTATCTAAGCCATGGAAAAAGTTGATTGGCACAGCAATAATATTGAAGACACAACTGTTATAACAGACACTTATAAAACAACTCAAAATGTTCGTCGGTACTTCAAATCCAAGTTTGGAGAAGAGTTTAAATTCGATCGTAGTTTTATGCACTGGATGCAAGAAGCGACCGGTCGAACAATGGAAGATGCTTGCCAAGAATGGACTAATCGCCAAAAGTTAAAGTAGCCAGCCAAACCCTCTTTCATCAAAAAAGCAGCCTATTGGTAGGCAGCTTTTTTGATGGAAGAGAGATAGCTCGCACAAAATACACTTCCAATTATTATGAGTGCAATTGCACTGTATAATTGTCAGAATTTAAAGACTAGTCCCCTTCGAATAACGGGTATTTGGATTGAAAACCAAGTTAATACCTCTAAGTATCATTATGTCTTACGAAACTATAGGAAATACCTTGTGATGAGCATATTTAGAAAATTTTTATTAGCCTCAATGTTAGTTTCTCCTATGTGCTATGCGGAAAATATTCACTTAAACTCCCTTGAAATAAAATTCATTAGAGCTGTAGGTGATTATAGTGGTAGTACATACGATAACACTATTGAGCTTTGGTTCACGAGCCCACTAGTTTGGCCTTCATCTTCTTGTTCCGATACTCGCAGGGTATATGTAGATTCAAAACATCAACATATTATAAGTGCTGCCTATACAGCTTTTGCTGCAAATAAAAAAGTCAATGTTCATGTTGATTCAACACTACCAAAACGAGGCGGCGCATGCGAAGTTTCATATTTAGATATTTTGAATAATTAACGTGGAAAGTACCTAATTTGGAGAAAAACGTGGCGTTTTCTGTCTATTAAAAAATGCCACGACTTCATCGAGATTAAGGTCCGAAGTCAAATGGAGAAACGGACAATGCAAAGAGTAGAATTGAGTCCAAAAACCTTATTAAACGAAGAGGAATTCAGACAATATAGAAAAAGTAATAGAAAGTGGTTTCTTATTCACACTATTATTCTGATCTCAATTCTTGTAACAGTAGCTATATCAATTTTTTACAAAGAGTTAGAAATGGGTATTTATACTGGTTCTCTAGTTTTTCTGTACATTATTTCCCTAGGCATCATTGCGTCAAAGAATAAGTTGAATTGGATTCTATGGGTGTTACTCACCTTTATCTCAATGTTTACATTACCAATAATAGGTATGCTCATTTCACATGCACTGATCGCCAGAAAGGGATTTAAGAATAAATGGCTATCCAATCTGGATACCTAAAAGTACTGTAAGCAAGCCCCGTTAATTTTTGGTGAGTAATGGACGATGAAGATAGGTCTATCTGACAGACTGAGATACCAATGAAAATGACCTAGCCAAACTAACGGTCTTTCATTGAAGGAGAGTTCACTCACACAAAACACATCTCCAACAAATATGAATTAAGTTGCAATGTATAATCGCCTCGATTTTACAGAGTCAATTTTGGTCTTTAAGACTCTGTTATTCATAATAAATATTGGAGAAAAAATGAAAAAGCTACTCTTGTTGTTATCTTTGGTGGTTTCTACAAATGCATTTGCCGCTTTCAATTGTGAGGTGACCGTTAATCGAGTACTCGTTTACGGAAATGGAAGTGTTAATATTCTGCATTCTGGCAGAAATGATTTTACCTATATATGTAATACAAAAGGCACATGGAAAGGCATAGATACTGTCACCTGTTCATTGTGGGTTGGCATGCTGCAAAATATCCAAAATAACGCCAAGAAAGCGATATTTTATTATGGCGGACAAGGCACATGTGCAACGCTTCCAACCTATGGTAATACACCAGCTCCCGTATACATTGGTTCAATTCAGTAACGGCTAGCCAGATACAGATAGATAACACGATGCGCTACACGCCATTTGGTTTGGCGTTAGCGCTTGTTCTTTTTTATAGAGGGAAAACATTGCAACAGAGTAAAACCGAATTTTGGTCTGGTGAGGAATACGATGCCCAATATGATCATTTATATTCCGCTGAAATTTCATTTCTACAGAGCTTGATCCAACAGAAAAAAATAAAGAACCTGCTAGATGTGTGTTGTGGTACGGGTATCGTCACTATTCCCTTATCCACTGATCTAACACACTGCGTAGGTATCGATTTTTCGTTACCCATGATCAACCATGCAAAAAGTAAGTCATGTCGACTGCTCAACATATATTTCCATGAAATGGACGCAGCTACCTTTAACTTACGTAAAACGTTTGATTTGGTATCGATGACAGGAAATGCGTTTCAAGCTTTTATTTCAGATGAAGATCTCATATCGGTTTTAAGCAACATCCGCCAGCACATGAACCACAACAGCCTGTTTGTATTTGATTCTCGGCTACGCGGTTTAACAAGCCTTGAAGTGACGAACAGCTTCGAACATTGGGACAGCTACATTAGCGCTGCAGGACTTGAAGTTCAGTTATATGGTAGAGGTCAGCCGCATGAACACATCGCGAACACAATGCTGCTCGATATTCGTAGGGAATATCAAAACGGCGTCCAGTACTACAGCCAGATCGAACTAAAATATCGCTCGTTAAGTGAAATCCGAAAGCACTTAGCTCGCTGTAACTTAGAACTGGTTGAGCTTTACTCAAACTGGGAAAGATCACCGTTTGAGAACTCTTCTAAAAGTATCGTTGGGGTTGTCAGAGCGTTATAACATAATGTTAAAGATTCCCAGCTGCAAACATTGGTTAGATCAAAAGAAGTATTTTGATCAATGAGTTTAAAATTAAAGGCGGGGCTACTTAGCCTAAATGGTACGAAACATAGTAAGGAACTAAATTGAATCACTTGGAATTGAAAGGTCCTAAAAAAGGGCTAGGAAAAAAATGTGAGCCTGTACTTCGCACTGTCCCTGAATGGTTTGGGCGCGAAGAAGCGCTGCGTGAATACGTTGATACGATTGAAACCTTAGATACCTATACGGCGTGGCAGAAAGATAAGTTGGTTGGGTTCTTTTCCGTCGATTACCACAATGACTACTCTGCTGAATTACATATACTAGCCGTGGATAAGGAATACCATCGACAAGGTATAGGGCGAAAGTTACTGGTAGCTATAGAGTCAGACCTAAAAGCGAGAGCGATTAAGCTTCTCCAAGTTAAAACGTTAGGAACGTCTGCTTGCGACGATAACTACGACAAAACGAGACATTTTTATATAGGTATGGGCTTTTACCCTCTTGAAGAACTTGCGGATTTTTGGGGAAAAGGAACCCCTTGTTTACTTATGGTGAAATGCATTTAACCTAATATTTGCCTCAACCAATAATGATGATTATATGGAACTTAGTAAGGCATTAAATTTCCCAATTGGTGCAGTTTGGTTTTTCTCACTACAAGGTACAAAATATGGATGAAAACACCAAAAACTGGCGAATATTCTATAAGAAAGCGTTGTCTCGCCCTCACGCTAAACGTACTGAATTAGCGACAAAGCTGAATGAATCTAAAACCAACGTAGCTATAGATTGTGGCTGTGGAACAGGAAGCGACATTGATTACCTCGAACAACAAGGGTATCAAGTGCATGGCTTTGATGTGAATCCTGACTCTATCGATATTTGTCTAAATAGGTTCAAAGAAAAACCACTAGTGAACATCAAGGAATCTTCATTTGAGTCTTATGACTTTCCCTGTTCTGGCGTTGTGATTGCTAATTCGAGTTTATTTTTTGCAGACCCCACTCATTTCAATAGGACTTGGGAAAAAATCGAAAAGTCGATAGAAATCGGAGGTGTGTTTGCAGGCGATTTTATGGGTGTGAAAGACAGTTGGGCTTCAAATTTTCGTCAGCCCACTACCCCATTGAGTGAGCAACAAGTAAGAGCGTTATTCGTTAACTTTGAGATAGTAAGATTTATTGAACGAGATGAAGCCTCCAAAACCACAATCGGAATTCTCAAGCATTGGCACACGTACTCTGTCGTTGCTGTTAAACGAACTTAGCACCGCCCAACAGAGAGAGTTTTCCAATTCAAATTGATTCATTTTGGCTAAAGATGATATGACTCGCACAGATAAGGAATCTAAGATATGCAATCCGATTTACTCTGTATACTCGCCCCTTTTTTGAAAACCCAAGTCCGTGTTGAAAAATGGACGTTAAAATGAAACGAGGGATACGATGTTTTGGGGAATAGCTTTTTCGATCTATGTCATTTATTTATTAGGGATCATTCCTTTAAAGATATATCACTATTGGACAGGTAAAGAAACGAGCGCTTTAAAGGTAAAAATTGAAGAGTTTTCAGGTAGTTTATTTTTCTCTATTGGACTCATTGCGGTATATGGTCAAATCAACCAACAGTTTTTCTTTGTTCATGAGTTTTGGATCGCTTGGCTAATTATCTATACTGCGTACTGTATTATCTGCCTTTTTTACTCGCCAAAAATGCGGCATGTAGCGAATATAGCAAGCAAGAAAGTGCTTATCATTGGGACGATCATAGCCCATCTAGTATCACTTCCTCTGTATTATGCTGTATTTATTCAAGCTGGTTTCTAGCCATCACAAATTGTCGAAATAACAAGCACGGCTTTTAATGTATAGCCCTAGCACAATGCTTTCAAAATCATGAAGGTGAGATCGCTCGCACAAGTCAAGTAGCCCACAAATATAAGCTTGGTGACCTTGTATGATGCTCCATAAATTTAGTTCACATTTAAAGTAGTATGCAGTAGCGGTAGTTCTCCGCTCTTGGCTACTTTATTGGGCGTTAGTTTACTATGGAGAAAGCATGAAGTTTTTAGTAAAGATGATCCCAGTACTTTGTATGGCGACTTTTGGTGTTCACGCTGGCACTCAGACTGGCAAAGTAGAAACTCTATATGCGAGAGCATCCGATAATTTGCATCTTGTAACATTGAGTGGCGGTACTGCAAAAACTGGCTCCCCGAGTTGTGCAATAAAAGGTTATTGGTTGAATAGGGGTGAAAAATCCATTGCTGGGAAATCACAAATTAGTCGGTTACTCGCGGCAAAATAGCTGGCGTGATCGTCACTATTACGGGTCTCAATACTTGTAGCCGATGGAAGGACGGATAAAACAATTAATATCATAGTAATTAAGCAAGTCGGTGG
The DNA here is from genome assembly GCF_002835515.1 of Vibrio sp. vnigr-6D03. Lineage (NCBI taxonomy): Bacteria > Pseudomonadati > Pseudomonadota > Gammaproteobacteria > Vibrionales > Vibrionaceae > Vibrio > Vibrio sp. vnigr-6D03. Next base: position 94,444 of record NZ_PIZL01000008.1, on the reverse strand, counting down.
TAATAAAGCCGAGTCCCTAAACAGAATATTTTAACGCTATTTACCCCTTTAGATATCCGAAACCAAAGCTTATGTTGGTTTGAGATATGTGAAGAATTCGTGAACTTGCATGCGTTACCAATTATTGACATAGAAAGTAAATCACTGACGCAGGTGAAACGTGGCATATTTCAATTATTACATAGAAATTCTGTACGAAAACGTAGTCGCCACCTCATTGTTTATAAAATGCCGCTCACGATAAATCGAGCGGCATGAGTCTCTTAGGTGCTGGTATTTACTACGCTAGCTTAACCAACCACTTGTGCTGCCTAATCCTATACAATGCAGGGAAAAGTTTGGCAAATTCTTCCATTTGAACGAACAAGTACACCCAATGTACAGGTAAAGCTAACCACAGTCCTAAAACAAGTGCAGTTGGTATAGCGATAATCCATTGGCATATGAAATCCAACTTAACGACGAATTTTGTTTCTCCACCACTAACCAATATACCTGCCATCTGTACGCTGTTGATTGCTTTTAGCATAACGGTAATAGCTGTTAGCGGGTACATAATGGAAAGCATTTTGACTACTGGCTCGCTTAAATGCACGTAATATTGAATAACCCAAAATGATGAGCCTACAATGATCATTGCAGCTACCGAACCAGAAATAGCACCAAATGTAAGCCCTATATTTGCAACTTTTTTTGCCTCTTCAAACCTCCGAGATCCAAGTTCTTTACCAACCAGAATACTGGTTGCTTGCCCAACGCCAGAAACGAAAGACAGAGCCAAAAGTTCAAATGGTGTGATGATGGACATTACGACCAGCACGTTAGTTCCCATATTGGCGTAAATAACCTGAAACGCAAACACACCGCCAACCCAAGATAATGAACCTAAAATCACAGGCCAACATAAGCTATATATTTTCTTATAGGCTTCAATATTAAAAGACGAGTATACCTCACTCATCTTTACTCTAAGCCTCGGCTCCCACATGTACACCACAGCAAGAAGCAATAAAAATCTAGCCCCTCTAGCAATGATAGAACCTACCGCTGCTCCTTCAATTCCAAGCTTGGGAGCACCATAAGCTCCAAAAATAAGTAGGTAATTCAAAACTATATTTAGTATCACTTCAAAACAGTAGCTATATAGCACAACATTAAATCTACCCAGTGACCGAAATGCTACGTCTTGAATGGTCGTTAGCCCAGTAAGAATGATGACGACAGATATTAAAGAGATATAGCTGCTCGACAAACGTAAAATATCATCTTCTTTGGTAAATAATTTTGCTAGGAGCTCAGGTATAGCGAAGAATAAACAGGCAAAAATTAGCGAGCAACCAAATATGATTAGTGCCCCACGGACTATGTTTTTTCTATACTCTGAATCCGCTCGTTCAGATTGTTGGTTCCAAATAATAGCAACGCCAGTAGATGAAGCAGAAACAAAAAACGCACTAAACCAAAGCCATCTAGCTCCAATGCCTGCTGCTGCTGCCTCTGTATCTCCAAGTAGGCTGATCATAAAAGAATCAACAAACCCTAAAGATGACATGACAACGTTGTATAACGAGATGGGAATGGCGCACATCAGAAACGCTTTTTTATTATATTTAATCATTTTTTGTGTCATCAGTTGTTAAATTAAAGACCAAATATTAAATTTTCCGAATGTAAAGAGATGAAGGGCAAATCAGAATCTATTCCAAAAGTTATTCTTGGTTCTTTCATGTTAAATTGATGATCAGCATCAATAATATTACTAGGGCAATCCGAATAACTAATTACACAAAATGTTGATTGTTCTTTCTCTTTTAGTATTCTTGAAACATCATTAACATGATCTACGATAAATTTTTCATTATTATAATATGCTATTTCGCTACAAAGATTTCCTTGTAGAATAACTTTTCTAGTAATGATATAACAAGATTGTTCCCCGCTTTTGAAAACCATTTGGTTACACTCAAGGTCTTCGTGATGAAAATACAATTTTTTATCTTCCAAATCGAGATACCTAAACCCATCCCCTCCGAAAAAAGCCTCTACTCTGTTTTTGTTGGATTCGTCGCTCTCGGGTAGTATTTGAAATCTATTTGACTCTTCTTTCGCTTTACATATTTTCCTAAAGATCGCATCCGAAACTTCGCTTGCAGAAAGTACAGTAAATAGCGTGTTATCATATTTATTAAGCTGCCGAAATAGCTTTAATCCGTACCCTCTATAATCTGGGTGTGAAACAGCACAGGTGAGATTTATCGTGTTCACTAGTTTACCATCACTATCCAGTCTAGTTTTCGGGATAAATCCTATACACCCAACTAATCTACCCGAAGCTCTTAGTGCCAACCCTGTTACTACATCAGGACCTTCAGGTTTAAATACTTTCTTCAATAATCTTTCATCTACATAACCCAAATGTGGGGGAGTAATTAATGGGTATAATTCTTCATAATCAGATGATCGTAATTCATTGACCACAATTTCTTCTAAAACTTCTTCTTTAAAACCAACACTCACAATTGTATCCCTAAGTTAATTTAAAAACCCTATATAGTTATCAAACTGAAATAGTTCCAGGTTAATATTAAGTTAACAAACAATATATATACAAAGAATTAATCTTCACCAAATAAAAATCAAAAAAGATAATAACCATGAAAATTCCAAATAATATTATTATTTTATTTTCATTATTAAAAAGGAAGAAAAAATGCGAGTATAATCACTTGGATTTGCTATAACCATGCAATAAATACATCTATCAATACTAAATAATTCATTATATTTAGCAATAATAATACAATTATAGAATAAAATGTTAACTTTAAATTATTAGATAGTTAAATTATTAGATAGTAATACAATAAAATAAATTTATATTATTATCTGACGAAAAAAATAACAATAGAACAACAAGAATAGAACGGCTATACGCAAGTAACCTCAAGATGCTTGGGTATAAATGATAATTGTTAAGGTTTTAGCTGTGAGGAATAACATGTTAACTATGAAAGTCGAAGATGAATAGGATAGGAGTTCAGGAGGTTCTGAACACCCACCTTTTTTAGATTTGGGCTGAAAAAATTAGAACTTTTTCGGGGCGTAACCTGTCATTGCTTTCAACTGAAGTTCTTTACCCAATTTTGTCGTCGGATGCACGACAACCAAGCCTTTTACTGATTTCTTCAGTTTGCCCATATCCGCTTGTTCAGCTTTAGTGATTTCACGAGAAAATGGCATATCAAGCAAGCTTTTACGCTCTTTGTTCATGTCGTACTGTTGCTTGTGCTTCATCGAGTTCGCTTTCTTATTCATCTTTTCTATTTCATCAACGAACTTTGAAATCATTTCTTGATCGCCACGCCCTTTCGCTGCGTCTAGTTTACGTTGGCAGTTATCTAAACGGTTGTGAAGCTTTTGAAGTTCTTGCTTTAGGCTCATGGTGATCATCTCATTGAAACAGAAAAGGGCGGCGAGTGTAGCATAAGCTCCCTTACTGCCCTAGCTATAAATGGAACTGTACACTACCAAGAACAGTCGCACACGCCATCTGAGCAGTCTTTCTTGGTCCAAATGACATTGGAACAACAATCCGCATTCTGACAAAATTGATCGTTTTCTTTTTTGTCTTTTTTCTTTTTCCTCTCTCGACTCAAAGTATGGTTTGCGACTCTGCATGCTGAAAAACGCCGTGAAATTCTTGTCTTTGATGAAAACACGCCGTCTTCCTGAATGATCTTTTTAACGGCTTCAGAACAGGAATCCCCTTGGTGTAAACAGGCGTGTGCGCATCGAAATCCTTTATATGGAGAGATAAAGCGCTGATAAAACCTAATCAGTACGACGGCTAGATATCTCATTCACACTCCCCAATTGCATCCATTCTTCCTTTAGTATTCCGTATCTTACGGAGTCATAGTACGTACCCTTATAGAAACGCACTTTTCGCAGCCTGCCTTCAAGTTTGAAGCCAAGTTTTTCGGCACACTTCATCATTGCAGGGTTACCTGACCATGTTGTGAGCCCTACTCTTTCTAGCTCTCGTGTGGCAAATATGTGTGAAACCCACTGACTCAGCGCCTGATGTGCTATGCCCTGCCCCCATGCTTTGGAGTCATAGATCACCACACCAGATTCTAACCAACGGGTGTTTTCGTCTTCCCAATAGCAGCTTACTGTACCCACTGGTTTGCCATTCCATTCAATTACCTGAATGTCTTCCCCTTTGAGAAGCCGCTGGAATGTGGTTGTTCGAAACACGTCTTTCGTTGGACGGGTGTAGCCAAAGTAAGGACCGTTGTATTTCGTCCATTCCTCGTCTTTGGTGACCAAGTTATGTAAAGCCTGGCATTCGTCTTCGAACGCCTTTCTGATAATGACAGTCATAGGAAACACCTAAAAATCCTGAACTCAGGATGAAAAGAAGCTCCCCATATGGGGAGCATTCATTTTTATATCTTATATACCCAAGTGACCTCAAAATGCAGGATTCAGAGCCTCATAGCCTGTTCCAGTTCAAGGAGAAGGACGCAGTGGAATGACGAGTCCTTTCCAAGTTCTTTGACGATGAAATGGAACAGAATATGGGCTCCCAAGGGCGAGTTTAACTGGCTTTCATACTACGTTACCGATTCTTGATTTAGAATAACTAGATCTTCAAATCGATGCCTTGCCTGAAAGCCAGTTCCCTATTCTTTGGTAAGGAAGCCGCTGAACCTAGCATCTTGAGGTTACTTGGGTATCAGATTAACTTACTATTAATTAACGCAATTTCTTCTCGCCATTGTGACTGAAGTTTTGGTTTTTGATGCTTAGGCTTTCGAGCTAGATCGTCTTCAAGCCAGACTTCTAATTCCAATAGCCTTTCGAGCATGATCTCTTCATCAATATCAGAATGAACAGAATTGCTTACGTCCTTAGTGTTGCTTTCCTTATTGAGTTCAGAAGAACTGCCAATTTGGAGATCACCACTTTCAAAAGCCAAACGCTGGTACGCTTCATCAACTTCGAGGTACTCTTCCAGTTTTCCGTCGGTCACTAGCCAGAATCGATTACAACTGGATTCGATAAGCCGACGATCGTGACTGACCACCAACGCCCCGCCTTGGAAGTTTCTTAAGGTTTCGAAAAGCTCTTCTTTCCCTTCTAAATCCAAATGGTTGGTTGGCTCGTCCAGCATGAGCAAATGATAGTTTGCGAGCGTTAGCCCAACAAATAACAATCGGGAACGCTCACCACCACTGAGTTCCTTTACCTTCTGCTCATGGCGGTTAAATGGAAAACCGGCACTGATTAATGAACGCTTTCGTACTTCTTCCGTTAAATTCCCGTAGGAATACAGCGCGTCTAGTAGGCTTTCCTCTCCGTTTATCTGCTCTAAGCTCTGGTCGTAGTATCCGATGTTTGCTTTTGGATGAAGTACTATTCCTCCAACACTGTAACCATCGGAGTGCGCAGCCCAAAGCATGCGCATAAGAGAAGATTTACCACTGCCATTTCGACCCAATATCGCGACTTTATCACCACTTTTGATTTGCTGGTGAATAACCTCAAATAGCAAGGGAAGATGAGACTGTGCTTTCACTTGGGTGTTTTCGAGTTCTAACAGGCGATTCGCTTGCATACGTTCACCCGACAAGGTCAGCGTCCACGGTGAACCTTGCGTAAGTTCGGTTTGCTGCTCGACCAATCGATCTTTGCGCTTTTCCATGTGTTTAGCTTTACGGGCTAAGTCTTCGTTGTCGTAAACTTTGCCCCAAACGGCTAAACGTTTGGCGCTTTTTTCGATCCGGTCAATCTCCTTTTGCTCCGACTTATGGCGAGCTTCATCAGCCATGTCTTTCTCTGAGAGCGCTTGCCTCGCTTCGCTACAAGGTAAATCAAAACTATAGAGTCCTTTGTCTCTCATAATCCAAGTTGTATTGGTTACGCTGTCTAAAAGAGTCTGGTCGTGAGACACCAAAACAAAGCTGCCACGCCATGTGTTAAGAAAACGCTCTAACCATAGCAAGGTGGGTAAATCTAGGTGGTTGCTGGGTTCATCTAAAAGCAATAGATCGGGCTGGGTAATAAGCGCTCTTGCCAGCAAGAGTTTCATGTGCTGCCCACCACTGAGGGAGGAAGCAAGCTGTTGCCATTGGCTTTCGCTAAAGCCAAATTCTGCCAATAACGCTTCTACGCGCCATCGTTCATCGAGCTCTGGTAATTGCTCTGCCAATGCTTCAATCAAACTGGCGTGCTCAACTGCGGCAGGAAGGTGCTGCTCTACGCTGGCAACCACGCAGCGGTGTGCTTTGGTAACACTTCCTGTGTGAGAATCTGATCTGCCACTCAACACGGCAAGTAACGAGCTTTTTCCACAACCGTTGTGACCAATTAAGCCAATTTTGTTGCCTTTTTGCAGGGTGAAGGAAATCGCTTCAAACAAAGTGCTTGAAGGTTGTTCAATAGTAAGAGTTTGTGCTGATACTAAAGTACTCATAAGTTTCTCAAGAATTGCGGGCACGATGCCCTTGTCAAACTACGCTGACAACAATCCAAGAGCTCAAGAGAAGAGCACTCTGAATAGAATGGTTTTGTATTCGCTCAAGCCTGGATTATCGCAGCACGATATCGCAATGTCTTGAGTGGTTCACTATAGCAAAGTGACGTGCGCTAAATGGGCGACACACAAACATAATTAATTCCTCCTTTTTCTTTGGGGCGATGGTTACGCCGCTGTGAATGGGTAGCGCGATAATAGATTTATCACCTTGCAAAAGATAGCCTTGAGAAACTTTACGCATAAAAAAAGAGAGGTCGGTCACCTCTCTTTCACATTTGATGAGCATGACGCTAAGTTACGCTCGATGTTATTTTACCGATTGACGACGTCAACCAATCAATACTGTCGGATTTCCGGCAACGATTTTACCACCGTGAGCGGTACCATCACCCATTCTTGCGGCAGGTTTTCCATTAATGGAGACTGAGCCAGAACCTTCGTTGATAGTGTCTGGCGGACCTATGCAGACCAACTTATCTCCTTTTCTACCAGCAGGTAAGCCCCCAATAAATACATTGCCTGAGCCACTAACCACTGGCCCACCGACGTGAGGGACTTTGGCTGTAACCTTGGGGCAGACATGCATTGATGTAACGGTGGCAGCAGGTTTTCCCATCTCCAACTCCTCACATTAATATAAAATTATGTGAACAAGCTAGAACAGTCGATGGTTGATATCAATGTGAGAAGTTATTGGTGAGAACACTCGTTCGGTAAAATTGTAGTTTCATCACTTAGTGTCGATGAAATGAACAAATGCATACAAAAAAACTTTTATTTTGCTTCAGAACCCAAACCTATGGGAACCGAAGCTTAATGACGTTGATTGGCTACTGATGCAGATTACCGCCCATCTGTTCATTTAAATACTCAGCCGCTTCCAGCATAGCTTCGCGGCATTCTTTCCTGATGGCACGGTTATCGCCTTCAACGCTTTCTATTAAAGGAATGGTCAAACAGGCGATTGCCTGCCCAGAGTAATCCGTTAGAGGTACTGAAATGTTGACGACCCCTTTAATGACATAGCTTTTGCGCTCTTCGTATCCTTTTTTACGAACTTTCGCTAGCTCCGCTTTTATTTCGCTAATGTCTTCTTCACTACCGGGAGGGTGGGCAAGGATAAACTGCTCTAATTCACTGTCTGGCGAATGCGCTAAAATAACGCGACCAGAAGACGCTTTCCACACATCCAATTTGGCGCCTAAGCGAACGCTCATCAAGTGGTATCCCGGAGAGTCAACTTGCCCTATAACCAACAATTTCCCTTCAGAAACGATGGCCAAATGAACCGATTGCTGAAGCTTTTCAGCCAATGTATTCATAACCGGAACCGCAAGGGATGTGAGGCGTTTTATCTTTGGATAACGATGCGAGACTTCGAACAACTTCGTGGTAAGCGCATACCTGTCGGTGTGAGAATCTAGCGACAAATAACCTCTATCGCACAGCACCACCAGCATTCTAAAAATCTCTCCGACACTTCTGCCTAATTCTCTGGCAATTTCGACCTGAGAAAGCCCAGAAGCGTGGCTTGAAAGTACTTCTATGATGTCTAAGCCCTTTTCCAGAGCTGGCGCTTGATACTTTTTCTCTTCTTTCGTATCCAATGGTTTTCCTTACTGGTGAATAACTTGCTTCCAAGCTGCCTTTCTGGCGCTGTACCCAAGTAACCTTAAGATGCTTAGGGTATAAGACTGTCGCTTATTGGAACCAATACTACTGAATACTTTACCAAGTTTCATCTGCGAGACATCACATCATTCATACTATGTGATCGCATTTTCCACTTTGGTTGTTTGCCGTATTTTGTCCCAATCCCAGTTTATACCTAAGCCAGACTCCGAAGGAGCAATAGCTTTGCCATTATTTATTGAAAGTGTGTTCGATGTAACAGAACCTAACTGCGGGATATATTCTAACCAGCGGCTATTAGGCACTGCGCAACATAACGATACATGCAGCTCCATCAAGAAATGTGGGCAAACGGACACGTTATACGTTTCAGCCAAATGCGCGACTTTTAACCAAGGAGTAATCCCTCCAATTCTAGCCACATCGACTTGAACAATATGGCAAGCGCCACGCTCTAAATATTCTCGAAAACCACGCGTGCCGTACATGGACTCGCCGACCGCAATAGGCAGCCCTGCAGCGGCACACAATTGCTGATGACCCGAGATATCTTCCGCTGGCATCGGCTCTTCTAGCCAACTGATTCCGAGTTCGGCGAATGCTCTGCCTCGCTTTATGGCTTCATCACGGCTGAAGCTTTGGTTGGCATCAACCATGATGTGGTAGTCGTCGCCCACCTGCTCTCTCACGTATTCCAACCTGCGAATATCTTCCGCTAAACTTGGTGAACCGACCTTTACTTTGGAGCCACCAAACCCTTGCTGTTTAACCGCAATGGCATCCGCCGCAAGTTGTTCTGCCGTAAGGTGTAACCAACCCCCTTCGGTGGTATACAGCGGAATTTCATTTTTCGCTCCTCCCGCCATTTTCCACAATGGAAGCTGAGCTTTAATCGATTTTCTGTCCCACAACGCAGTATCAATCGCCGCAAGTGCTAGGGACGTAATTGCGCCTACCGATGTGGCGTGTGAATGGAAGTATAAAGAGCGCCAAATCTCTTCAATACAATCTGGGTCTTTCCCAATTAGCTGAGGCAACAGGTGATCGTTTAGAAGCGCGACGACAGAAGAACCTCCAGTACCAATGGTGTAGGTGTACCCCACACCCGTTACACCGTCACCATCGGTAATTTTAACAATGGGTGTTTCTTGACAAACAAATGCCTGAATGGCGTCAGTTCGTTTTACTTCGGGAGTCAGATCGACCCAAAAAAGCTCTGCTTTCACTATCCGTGTCATGGCTTTGATTCCTTAACCCTGATTCCATTCAGGCATTTTCGTACGCGACGGCGACTTGACTAGAAACACCCAGCCCATCGATACCAAGTTCTACGACATCGTTCTCTTTCAAATATCTAGGCGGATTGAATCCCAACCCAACACCAAATGGCGTACCTGTCGATATGACATCACCTGGCAATAAGGTCATGTATTGGCTGATGTAACTGATCTGGTTAGCGATTGAAAACACCATGTCACTGGTGTTGCTGTCCTGCAGCATTTCACCGTTCAAAGATAACCATAACCGGAGGCTTTGCGGATCCGTGCACTCGTCGGTGGTAACCAAATAAGGCCCAAGCGGCGCAAAGGTGTCGCTGCTTTTGCCTTTTACCCACTGCCCTTCTTGTTCAAGCTGGAATTCACGTTCTGAGTAATCGTTGTGTAGTGCATACCCAGCCACATAATCCAATGCCTCGTCTTCCGAGACGTAACTGGCGCGTTTGCCAATAACAATAGCGAGTTCCACTTCCCAGTCGGTTTTCACGCTGTTTTTTGGAATAATGACAGGATCGTTTGGTCCGCACAGTGAGCTCGTCGCTTTCATAAACAATACGGGCTGGCTTGGAAGTGGCATGCCCGATTCCTCGGCGTGTTTTTTGTAATTCAGACCAACACATATAATTTTAGATGGGCGGTAAATCGGGGCACCATAACGTTCTTTTTCATCAAAATCGGGGCAATTTCCTTGGTGTTCGTCGAGCCATTTCGCTAACCGTTCTACACCATCATTTTCAAAAAAATCTTCCGTATAATCTTCACCAAAAGCGCTGACATTGACACGTTTTCCATTGGTTAGTTCGACGCCGGGTTTCTCTTGCCCCAGTTCGCCCACTCGAATCAGTTTCATTTTATTGTCCTTAAAAAAATGTTTAGCGGAGTTGAACCACACCACCGTCTATGTCGTAGCTTACGCCTGTAATAAATTTGGCTTTATCGCTGCAAAGAAATACCGCTATATCGGCGATTTCTTCCGGTGTCCCCATTCGTCCAATAGGTTGATATTCGCTGAGTACTTTGAACATTTCGTTTTTATTGTCGGGGTAGTGTTTATCTAAATACCCATCGACGAATGGCGTATGAACTCGAGCTGGGCAAATGCAATTGCAACGCACCCCTTTATCAACGTAATCTCTTGCGACACTGAGCGTCATGGCTGATACCGCACCTTTAGAGGCGGAGTACGCAAACCGATCGGCTATGCCTAGTTTAGCGGCGATAGAAGAAAGATTGAGAATGGACCCTTTTGCCGATTGAAGCATTGGCATCAAGTACTTGGTGAATAAAAATAAGCCATTCACATTCACTGAAAATACGCGTTGAAGCTCATCCAGTTCGGTATTTTCAACGTTACCAATGTGCGCAATACCAGCATTGTTAACGAGAATATCCAATCGACCAATTTGCTGTTCTAATTCTGCCACTAGGCGCTTTACGTCGGGCTCCGAAGACACGTCACACGTTAACGACGTGATCCGATCAGAACCAAACTCTTCCGCAGCACTCTCAAGGTGCTCGGGGTTCATATCTACTAAAACGACATGTGCGCCCGCTTGATGAAAACCTTTGGCTATCGCTAACCCAATCCCAGACGCTGATCCGGTAATAAGGGCTACTTTTCCTTGTAGCATGGGTATCTCCTTAATTGAGTTCAAAGACTTGTTCCATGTTTTGCCACCACGCTTCACCTGCTTCAGGTAATGGCTGCTGCATGGGTTTCATCCACGCCCACCATTTTTGAGTAATGGGGTCTGCGGCCATCGCAGCCATATCTCCTTCAAAGTCATGACCAACGTATTCAAAGTAGGCAAACAGCAAACCGTCGTGATGAAAAATGGAGTAATTTTGGATGTGTGACGCTTTGATTTGAGCCAGTACTTCCGGCCAAACTTCAGCGTGTGCTTTAACGTATTCGTCGTAATGTTCGGGCTTTAATCGGATAACTTGACCAAACTTCTGCATGAGCATTCTCCTAACGTAGCCGCGACAAATAAGAACGTTGCGCCGTCTTATGGAAAAGGTGCTGACGTTCTTCTTCTGTCCAATTTGAAACCATTGCGTTTAAGCGTTGATGCCAATCCTGCGCTGACTCCACTAAAGCAACAACCGGCCAGTCGGAGCCAAACAACAGCCTTTCTGCACCAAATGTAGCTTTTAGATAAGCAAGCACATCGCTTAACAAACCTTCAGTTTTGGAAAGATCCCCAGCTTGAGTAACAAGACCAGATACCTTACAAACAGCATTTGGCATCGCCGCTATTAGGGCAATATCTTGTTTCCATTTCTCATAGGCTTTTTCATCTTCCAAATAGGAGGCAATGGCAGGAATACCGCCATGGTCGATAACGAAATGCGTATCTGGGCAATGCTTGATGAGTGCTGCGGCATCCTCTAGCTCTTGAGGGCGAATACAAATATCGAAAGAAAAACCAGCGTTACCTATCGCTTGAACACCATGAATAAAAGGGGCTTGTAAGCAGTATCCTTGTGGTCGCTCCTCTGTGTGAAGTACCTGTCTGAATCCAACGACATGTTTTGCTTCGCTGTGCACGCTTTGTAGATAAGGAACAATGTCGCTTCGTGTGACATCAAGAGACGCAACCATAGCAACAAGCGGAGATTGAGGGTTTCGACACAGCAGCCCTATAGCGTCAATTTCCTTACCTTTTTGACTCTCAACGACATCCACTTCCACGTAGATAGCGCGATCGACGGATTTAAAATCAGATTGGTACATGTCCAAACTGAACGTTTTATTGAGCGCTTCAAATCCTGTGACCCATGGCAAATCGAACTCATCCAAATCCCATAGATGCAAGTGACTGTCTATGATCATTTCTGATCTCCTTTTTTAGTTCGATATTTTAAATATAAAATTACATTTTAAATACGATATGTAAATCGATTTATGGTTATTATTTGATCAATTTAGCAGCTAGCGTGAAGTTGATCACGAAGCGCTTGTTCGAGATCTTCTTTGCGACCGCGGATTATTGAAATGATTTAAAAAACCGATGAGGTAATTGAGTTAACGGATGAGGCGAATTAAACAGGTAAAAAGAAGTGACACGAAAAACCCCTCACTTTGTCGATCCAAAGAAAGGGGCAAAAATTTCGTAGGTATTAGTAAGGTATAGCTTCGGTCTGCTGGGCTGTGGTCTATTGGTCTAAGGTCTGTTTAGCTAAAGTAAAGAAGGTAACCACAAGGTTATCGCAGGCATATAAGTCACCAGCATAAGCACGACAACCATCGCCAAATAGAAAGGCAGCATGTGCCGAGCCGTGGTTTCTATTTTCACCTTACCTATTCCGCACCCAACCATTAACGACGTACCCACAGGTGGAGTACACACGCCAATACCTAAATTGAGCAGCATGATGATGCCGAAATGAATCGGGTCGACGCCTATGGTTTTGGCTATGGGTAAAAGAATGGGCGTCAGAATCAGAATCAACACCCCCATGTCCATTAACATCCCCAAAACCAGCAGCAATATGTTGATGGCTAACAGCACCACATAAGGGTTATCGGATAACCCCAAGATAAAATCAGCCAGTAAACTTGGTACGCTGAGGAACGACAATAAATAACCAAATGCAGAAGAAGTCATGATAATCGCGATCACCATCGACAGCGTTTTCATGGTGTCGCTCATGATTTTATTCATTTGAGTACGGTTGACGCTTTTGTACACCAGCACTGTGACTAACAACGCATACGCCACCGCAACTGCCGCAGACTCTGTTGCGGTAAAGATACCTAACACTATCCCACCGATAATAATAACGATGGTAAATAACCCAATTGAAGCTTCGCTGGTGATCGCTATCCCTTCTTTAAGCGAATACCTTTTTCCTTGCGGATGACCATGGCGTATCGCCAAAAATCCGCACAAAATCATGAGAGAAACACTCAGCAATATGCCTGGCACATAACCTGCGACAAAAAGCTGGCTAATCGGTAACCCGCCAGCTGCCAACGCGTAGTAAATCATATTCTGGCTTGGCGGAATCAATACCCCCTGCACAGAAGATGTCACCGTAACCGCTACCGAGTATTCCGCAGGGTATCCACTGCGCTTCATGGCAGGAATCAAAAACGATCCAATCGATGCCACATCTGCCACTGAAGAGCCCGAAATGCCACCAAAGAAGGTACTGGCGACCACATTACCCTGCGCCATCCCGCCTCTAAATCGACCTACTAGCACTTCTGAAAAACGCACCAATCGGTCGGAAATTCCGCCTTCCGTCATAATGCTGCCGACAAGTATAAAAAATGGCACCGCAAGAAACGTAAAGCTGAACATGCCATTGACCATTCGTTGCGCCACAAGTAACAGTGGAAGGTCTAACTGCCAAGCAGTAAGTACTGAAGATATGCCTAGCGCAAAAGCAATGGGCACTCTTAGTAACATTAACGTTAAAAAGCTGCCGAGTAGTACCGCAATCCCTACTTGATCCGCACTCATAAAGATCCCTCTTCTTTTTCGCGAATATCACCTGTCACAATGTTGGTGAGTGCATTGATAAGAGTCAGAATAGCCCCGACAACGGCTGAATAATAAAGTAGCTGCTTTGGCAAACCGGAAGCAGGAAGAATCTGCGCACCAGCAATGTTAACCAGCGTTTGAGCATTCATGAGTAGAATGAGGGAAAAAGCCGCAATACATAGATAAGCGAAGTAATCTAATGCTTTACCAATGGCTATGGGTGCTTTGTCTCTGAGATAGGTAATCGCAACATGAGAATGCGTTTTCACCCCCACAGCAATAGACAACATCCCATACCACACCAAAAACAACATCGCGACTTCTTCAGACCAACTGGTTGGCTTGTTAAACACATATCGTAGAACAACCTGCATGACAGTTATCACAACAATCAGCTCAAGCAATCGGTTAGCTACCCATGCAACAATTTGGTTCAGTTTCGTTATTAGCAGACTTATCATTTTGGCTCCGTGAGCTTTGTGCTTGCCTTATCCCTACGTTCAATCACAACTCTATGTTTCAACGTAACCCTACGGTTTAAGGCAAGCACTCCGCACTATTTCACTGCCTTAATTTTGCTAACAAGAGGTAACAGTTTCGGAAATTCTTCATACACTGGCTGAACCGCTTCTTGGAAAGGTGTATTGTCGATAACCGTGACTTTCACACCCGCTGCAACCACTTTCTTTTTTGCATCAATGTTGGCGCGAATCATCAGATCTCGCTCAAAGATCGCCGCTTCTTTCGCTGCTCTAGAGATAGCTTCGCGCTGATTTTGAGGAAGGGAGTCATATTTCGCTTTATTCATGATCAGTATAGCGGGCGGGCTCAAGTGACCATCTTCAACGTAGTTAGGCGCAACTTCATAGTGACCAGATGTTAGATAACTCACGTAGTCGTTCTCAGCGCCGTCGATAACGCCAGTTTGCAAGCTAGAGAACACTTCACCGTAGTTCATGGGTGTCGCAACGCCGCCAACAAGATTGACCATGCTGATCGAAATGGGTGATTTCTGAACTCGGATTTTTAGCCCTTTCATGTCTTCGATTGAGTTTACAGGGTTGTCTTTCGTGGTATAAAAGCTGCGGGTTCCCGCCTCCATGTATTCGAAACCGATCAAGCCGTATTTCGCCATATCGGCACGAACTTCATCACCTACTTCACTATCTAAAACACGGTATTTGTGTTTCACATTTTTAAAGATATAAGGAAGCGTAAACACACCGATACTCGGAGACACGTTCGCCAGAGTCACACTGTTTACGCGAGTTAAGTCGATAATCCCAGCTTGGGTTTGCTCTATGGTTTCCGCCTCTTGCCCTAACTGAGCACCCGAGAACACTTTGACTTTTATCTCTCCGTTTGAGTATGTCGATGCAAGCTCGGTAAACTTATGCATCGCCACGGTAACGGGGTTGGATTCCGGCTGGTTTTCTGCCAAGCGTAACGTTGTTGCCATCGATAAGCTCGGCATCAGTATTGCTGCAACTGTGCAACTAATTAAACCTTTCGTTAGTGTCCATTTCATGTCCTATACTCCTTGTTTACTCGGCTATTCCTAAGCCAAATATTGGGTTATTGAGCGGGATACGCTTTCGCCATGCCGCCTGTTCCTTTATTCATTTCACGGTGTCGCTTAATCGCCTATTTGTGGCTCTCTTTTATCGTGTGACTGATCGAATGTTTGCCTAAATGTGCGGCCATTAAAAACGGACCATCAGGGGTGAGAGACCATTCAAGAAATTCTGCTCTATCCCCTACTCCAGGCATTGTGTTTGGAAGCGAGAGCAGTTGCAGCGGGTTGTGCCGTGTGACTTGAAGCAGTTCAGACATCGTAAGACCGCACCATTTCATCGTGTCACGCAACATTTTATCCATTCGTGCTGATGAACCCGCGAAGTAAGGGGAACCTGGAATACGCACCACTCCGTCGGAACAAAGCTCAATCTCAGCCTCTCCCAACCAGTAACGCCCCGGTTGCTGTGATAACCCTCCAGCTGCTGTCGCATCCGTTGTTAAAACGGCACGTGGTAACGTTTTTGCGCGCAACCACGTCTTAAGCATTTCCGGCTTAACATGAAGTCCATCGGCAATGAAACTGGCATAGAGGCCATCATGAGCCAATTGCGCCATCAGCGGGTTATCCACCTTATGCAGTTGATGCGCCAAACCATTTCCTAAATGCGTTGAAAGAATCGCGCCTGCGTTTACTGCTTCATTTATTTTTTCTGAACTCGCATTGGTATGCCCTAGCGCTACGGTAATCCCTTCCGATTTGAGAAATGAAATCAGCTCAAGCACGCCTTCAATTTCCGGTGCAACCGTCATTAGCTTGATAGGCTTGGATGACAATGACTGCATTTTCTTAACAATCGCAACAGAACCCGAAATCATCGCTTTTTTCGGATGGGCTCCAACAAAACCCTCTTTTGGAGATAAAAATGGTCCTTCAATGTGATAGCCCATGACCATTTCTTTGCCCAAAGTACTTTGCTTTACGGCGTCGTCTAACTCCTGAAGAAGGCGATAGAGTTTGTTTTCTTCGGCCGAAATCAATGTTGGTAAGCAGCGGGTAACGCCACACTCCAGCATTGCCGATAAAGCGCAATCCAACTTCTCGGCTGTTACACCATAAGAATTGAAATCAAGCCCGTTAAACCCGTTGATCTGAATATCCACCAGCCCCGGAGTAACAACGGAATCCTGATTATTCGTATCAAGACAAAATGCCGGCACTTCGTTTGTAACCCGAGAGATGATGCCCAATTCATTGATGTCATATCGCATCAAAGGCCGATCATCACCTGAATACACCAGCAGGCTTTTCGAGCTCGCGCTACTCATCTCGACCTCTTAGGTCCAGTAGGCTTGCAGCCTCATTGTCCAAAAACACGGATGTCGACGAGTGCTTTTGCAACACAGACGCCGGATGAAGAACGGATAGTTCACCTTCTAAACAGTTTCGAACAGCTTGTGCTTTCCTCTTCGATGGCACTGTGCAAACAATGTGTTCACTTTTCAGAATCTGCTGAATAGACATAGATATCGCGTAGGTAGGAACCTCTTCTAATGAAGCAAACCACCCTTCGCCTAACTGCTGTTCTCGGCATGCTTCATCTAATTCAACTTGAATGTAAGGCGTGGTCACTTCAAAGTCGGCGGGTGGATCGTTAAACGCTAAGTGACCGTTTTCACCGATCCCAACAAACGCTACATCGATACTTACTGCGGCCATCTTCTCATTGAGCTTTGTTAATTCTTCATGAAGAGGAAACGCATCTCCATTGACATAAGTGATGGAATGAAGACCTACCAGTTTGTCGGCAACTCGCTCTCTCAGGTATCGCCTAAAGCTAGCTGGGTGTTCATCACTCAAGCCCACATATTCGTCGAGATGGAAAATGGACACCTTTGACCAATCAATTCTGGCATCAACGATCAGATTAGAAAGCATTGAAAACTGGCTGGTGCCCGTAGCCAAAATTATGTTCGCATGCCCTTTCTTTTCAATAGCTTGTTGAACGAGCTGCGCTCCGTGCTGGGCAGCGGCTGCCCCCATAGATGCTTCGTCTAACCACCTAGATATTTCCATTGTTTCTTACTCCACAAATCTGGTTATGTGCGAATCACATGTTCATTCTTTAAACACAAATCTGTCATTAATTACACTTGCTGTAAATAACTATTTTTTACACAATGTGTAATTATATAAGTGAGCTTTTAGACAAAGCGGATAGACGTTACTTTCAACTATTTGTTTTTTATTGAATAAAAGACATGCTCCTAGCCAGATTAGCGTCGTTGCCAACCTCTTAATTGAATGGCAAAAATTTGAAGGAAATCACCATTTATGCCGTCTGCATCAACCTCAAAAACGTCGACTAACCTCTCTTTTGGTGAACGTCTCGCGACATCATTGGAACAGCTCGATTCACAATTGAGCCAGCTTTCAGACAAACGGAAAAACCAGCTATTACGTGCCATTTTTAGCCAGCCTGCCCCTACTAGAAAAAGCTTAAGCCAAGAATACAGATTGCGCCCCGCGACGGTGACAGAACTGGTTGGAGAGCTCATTGAGCTTGGCTTGGTTATCGAAGATCGAACCATTAATCCATCCAAGCCAGGACGACCTGAAGTGTTTTTGCGCGTTCAGCCCAACGCGTTGTCGGGTATTGTTATCACCATCGACTCGCTGACCATTTATGCACATCTCATTAACTTGAAGGGCGAAGTCGTTAGCTCGTCTTCAAAAACGCTCAACGACCACGAGCTTTCAAACCAACAAATATTGAATCAGTTTGAAACACTGGCAAATACTTTAATTCAGTCGTCTCCAGAGTCCAATATCGTAGGCATCACCTGTTCATTACCCGGCTTAGTGGATGAAGATAAAGTGAGTTGGGTCTACGCCAATCGTTGGCCTGAAGTAACCAACCTTTCGTTCGAGCCTCTTTCCAACAACACTAAGCTGCCCGTTAAAATAGCCAAAAACCTCAACAACGAATTACGCGCTCGTTTACTTCGCCACCCAGAAAACAAGAAAGATTCGGTGCTGAATATTCACTGGGGTTACGGGATCGGAACATCCTATGCGTTGCGTGGACAAGTACTTCATACCCCCATAGGTGGTTTTGGCGAACTGGGGCAAACGTCCATTTTCATGGGAGAAAAACTGGTCACGGTGGAATCGGTTGCGTCTCTTCGCGCAATTGAAGGAGAGCTGAAAGCACACGTTCAAAATGTTCCGTCTAACGAAGCAGGGTTCGAGGAGATGTTCAATGATAAGGAGATCACCGATTTGCCCGTAATAAACCAGGCCATAGAGCTCATGAGCGCCACACTAATGAATGCATTTTTGGTTCTGTTTCCTCAACAGATCGTGATAACTGGACCTTTTGCGCAAAGCCCTGAAATATTCAAACGTTTAGAGCAAAGTTTTTCCGAAAAGCTACCCAAATTTGTATCAAGGGAAGTTTCACTGCATGTAGGTCAGCGCGCCAAAGCAGATGAACTATTTGGCGCACTTTCGCCGCTATTTCAAACCGAAATACTCACACGATTAAAAAGTCGTTAGACGTTGCTCGACTCTAACATCCGCTTGATGCCGAGCTCTAGCCCACGGAATTCAGCGAGCCCTTTTAAGCGACCAATGCACGAGTAGCCAGGGTTAGTCGATTTGTTCAAATCGTCTATCATCTGGTGCCCGTGATCTGGGCGCATAGGAATGGAGCGGTTATTGCCATTTCCTCGTCTTCTCGACTCTTCTTTCAAAAGCGCTAATACCACCGAATACATATCCACGTCCCCTTCTAAATGCGCTGCTTCGTGAAAGCTATGAGGGTTTTCTTCTCTTTGAGTCGAACGTAAGTGCGTGAAAAATATTCGGTTGTGAAAGGCATTGATCATATTCACCAAATCATTGTCTTCTCGAACACCGTAGGAACCAGTACAGAACGTAAAACCATTGTTTTCACTAGGAACCGATTCCACCAACCACGCCATATCTTCAATGGTTGAAACAATTCTAGGGAGCCCCAAAATGGGTCTGGGTGGATCGTCGGGGTGAATCGCCATTTTGATATTTTGCCGTTCACAAATTGGCATTAAGTCGTTTAAAAACAGTCTTAAATTAGAACGAAGTCTTTCCTTATCAACTAAATCGTAACGAGTAAGATGAGCGCGAAATTCATCCAAGCTGTACCCTTCTTCTGCACCCGGCAGCCCAGCTATGATGTTTGCCGTTAGCTTATCAATATCGTCTTGATGCATTTGAGAAAACACGTCACGAGCAGCTGCTTGTTCAGCTTCACTGTACTGCTGAGCGGCTCCCTCTCGTTTCAGAATGTGCAGCTCAAATACAGAAAACAGTGTGTGGTCAAACCGCAACGCCTTTGAGCCATCAGGCAGCTCATATTCCAAGTCTGTCCGTGTCCAATCCAGAACTGGCATAAAGTTGTAGCACACGGTATCAATGCTACATATCGCGAGATTTTCTAGGGTTTTCTTATAATTCTCAACCCAGGTTTTCCATGCGCCTGTTCGGAGTTTTATGTCTTCATGCACGGGCACACTTTCTACAACCGACCACGTTAACCCTGCGCTTTCTATTTGGGTTTTTCTTATCTTGATCTCTTCAACACTCCATACCTCTCCATTAGGGATATGGTGTAATGCAGTGACGATTCCTGTCGCACCTGCTTGCCTAATGTCTTGTAAGGACACGGGATCTTCCGGCCCGTACCAGCGCCAAGTCTGTTCCATAACTCACTCCATTTGAATGATCGCTTGATTGAAAATAATTAATAACATAACCTGTTATTAATTATTTTGTAAATACCACTGGTGAAAATATGAGCTCTGAAATCGTCAAAAGTATACCGACAAAGATTGTTCATTTAGGGTTTGGGGCGTTCTATCGTGCACACCAAGCGGTTTATTCTCACGAGGCAATGAATGCTAAAGATCCGTGGGGGACGTGTGTGGTGAGCCTATTTAGCGGACAGCCAATGATATCGGCTTTAACGGAGCAAAATTATCAATACTCTGTCATTGCTAAGGGGGACGGCGGTGCGAATATCACCAAAATTCAATCCATTAGTAACGCTCTGCATCCTATGATTCATGGCAAAGACGTGATCTTGGATACGATGGCGTCAATCGATACCCACATCATCTCACTCACCATCACCGAAAAAGGGTATTGCATAGAACCTCATTCTAGGCAATTAGACACAAGTGACCCTCTCATTCTGCATGACTTAGCCAAGCCCAGCGCGCCACGTTCAGCAATTGGTTACATCGTGGAATCTTTGAGAAGGCGATTTGAACGAAATTTAGAAGGGGTAACGGTGCTTTCTTGCGACAATATCCCAAATAATGGAGAAACCGTTCAAAACGCGGTGACGCAATTTGCCGAGTTGATTTCCCCCGAACTCGCGCTTTGGATAGACCGAGAAGTCACTTTTCCATCATCGATGGTCGATCGAATTACGCCAGCCGTCACCAACGAAACCCAACAAGAAATCGATCGTATCGTGGGAGAACACGACCCCTGCGGTATCATCACCGAACCTTTTAGCCAATGGGTGATAGAAGATAACTTCCGTTATGGCAGACCAAACTGGGAAACGGCCGGTGCTCAATTTGTTGAGGATGTCACGCCCTACGAAGACATGAAATTGAGAATGCTCAATGGGGCGCATTCTTTCATGGCTTATTTGGGTTACTTAGCGGGTTACAAAACAGTAGCGGAGACGATTCAAGACAAAGATTTCGAGATAGCGGTTCGACGGCTCATGACATCGCAAGCACAAACGTTACAAATGCCCCAACATGAATTGGACGTGTATAAAGAGTCGCTTATCGAGCGTTTTCGCAATACTCAACTGAAACATAAAACCTGGCAAATCGCGATGGATGGCAGCCAGAAATTGCCGCAAAGAATCCTTAGACCTATGGAACTTCACCTTCAAGCGGATCAAAACTGTGAAGATTACTATTTGGCGATCGCAGCTTGGATGCGATACGTAGGTGGAGTCGACGACAGTGGAGAAAGATTTGAAGTTAAGGATCCAAAATCAGCGCAGTTCGATACTATTCACAAAAGCACCCAACCTAACAATCTGGTCGAACAATTTATTCAAGTGGAGGACGTGTTCGGCGCTCAATTAATCCAAAATGATACCGCTGTTGCAAGGATAAAGAATGCGTATGAATCCATCGTACAACATGGTGCGAAGAACACGCTGAAAAGGTTCAACGTGTCCTAACTAATCGCTAGGTCTGGCAATACAAGTGACTGCCACATAACATTATCACCAACAAGATTAGGGTCTTTTCTTACACAGTTCACACTTTATAAATATTGATTCTGTGTAAAGGATTGCATTAGTGACTATTTATGCCAATTTAATGCGAAATTAACATTCTCAAAATTACGCTGCTTCCAAGTTTCATATAAGGCTCAACTTTCCCCAAAAACGTCATTGCTGAGCCGTTAACCTAACTCGGAAGAACAATGAAAAAGTTGCTAGTTACTACGGTTTTATTAGGTCTCACTGCCTGTGGCGGAGGATCGGATTCAGAAACAACCACCAATCCAGTGACACCAACCCCCGCGCCCACTCAACCAACAGAGCCTGCTAATGGGTCGGGTATCTCAGCCAAGTGGAAAGTGTTTGCCACCATCTCTCTGCCAAATGGCGATTATGTTTCAGCACGTTCGGATCAGCAAACAACGAAAATACACCAAGAGCTGCCTCTTATTCCCGCTCCTAATGGCTACGAATTGTCAAATCAAACCACGGCTTTAGCGCAGTTCGCTCAGTGGACGATTACCAACCCAGACAATTCAGTAGTCACGAGTGACGCTAAAAGAACGGTATTACTTCAGCTAAGAGAGGAAGGGACTTATCAAATAGAAATGTGCGTTTCTGAAACCAACACGATTGTGAAAGCGTATCCTTTTTGCGCCAATGTTGACTTGATCGTCGCTACACCAAAATCTCATCCAAAACTCATGTCTAATGGCACGCAATTGAATGTGAGTGCATCTGATTTGGTTTCAGGTACGAACGCCGTCTTTGATGTCGTCACTTTAAATAGTTCTGATCGTGGATTGGCCACTGTAAATACTGAACGCACAACGTTAACCTACGAAACGTTGAATGAATACGCGTATCTTTCATCAAGTGAACGAGAAGAAGTTCGTTTGAATGTACAGGCTAGCAGCGACAGCGAACGTTGGTCCGGTGTTATTGATGTGGTTATTAATGGCACCAACTCGACACCAGAATGCACAGCGCAAACCAGCACGATCACCATTCCAGAATCTGCCCTCGACAGTGAAACGTTCACAAAAGTCCCAGCAGGTCATTGTTTTACTGTTGGATCAAACTCTCTCTCAGCCAATTCTGACTGGCAAGGCTCCATTCATAACAACACCAGAGATACCCTTCTCGGTATCTTCCGGTATGCGGGTGTGGATTCAACAGACAACGTTCTTCATATGAAAACCACATCTCCTGGGAAGATAACCCTATCTAAGAAGCTGCATGGTGGTGATATCGATGGTAACAACGAATGGAACATTGAGATCATCGATAACGAGAACGTTGCACTGCCCGAAATAAAGGATTGGAAAACGCACCAAACTCTCGCAATCAATGAACGTCACCAATTATCCGTTCAGACAGAAGGTGAAGCGCAAAATTGGATTTACCATTGGCGTGTATCGGATGTGTCATTTGGTGAAAAACAAACCATCCGAGTTGCAACCAAATCACCCAATTTGAATTTAGGTGCATTCTCAAACAGCCAAAACGTGAAAGTCGAGCTAGTCACCGACAACCGACATTATTTGAAGAATCAATCCGCCAGTTTCGGTCGCGATTCACTCGTCATTGTTGGAATGAAAGGGTCGCACAAAAAATATAAGCAGTACGCGCTGATACGAGGAGACGAGCCAACACCGCCAGAGACCGTCGTTAAGGTCAATGGTCAAGTCTACAAAGCTGGCTTACACAGGTTGCGACTGGATAGAAATGAAAAGTTAACGATTGACGGAAGTGCTTCGGTATACGATGAGAATGACGCATTCCTCAAATTCCATCACATTAAGAACTTCGGCTCTAACAGTACGGTAAATTGGGTAAGCGATCAGGCAGCTCACACATACAACAACGCTCTAGATGTGATGACACACCATTTCTGCATTACCGGAAAGTTCCCTTGGACAAGTTCGGAGAATTCTTGTGTAAAACTGCTTATTCTGAGCGAATAGTTTTTCTTACACTCAATCTTCTTTTATCCCCAATCCGTCGATAAGCGGTGCGGGGATATTTGATTCAGGCGCTGGTTCGAACTTTTAGCTCGCTGTCTATTACGCAGCTTTTCAACGGTTCCTTACCTAAAATCATGTACGCTGCCAGCCGCCCTTTCTCTCTTTGAGCCTGATGGATCGTCGTTAGTCCCGCGGTTTCAGCCTGCGGAATATCATCAAATCCAGACACTCTCACATCGTTAGGTACTGACAACCCAGCATCCTGACACGCCTGTATCGTGCCTAAAGCAATCACATCGCTCATGCACAAAATAACGTCTGGCTTGCTTGTTTTAAGCGCCTGCTTTGCGGCTTGATAAGCATCATCGAACGCATTGTCTGGTACGTTCCAAATGTGTTTGTCTTGCAGAAAATGTCCTGTCTTGGCTTTGATCACATTCTGCATTCCTTGAAGGCGTCGGTTTGATACCGACATATTAAAGTCCAGCAAATCTGCTGTATGAATGGGTTCAGCTTTAGGCGAAGCCGTCAGCCTTAACCCTAAAATGCAGACTTGCTTAAAGGGTTGCCCAAGCGTGTGATTCGAGATGAGAGAAGCCGCTCCCTCGTCATCGGTGTTGATGTGACAAACACCATCAATATCCACATCGACTGAAACCATAGGCTTGTGCTGACGAATCAGCCTTGCCAACATTTCGTCGTCTTTTGGTGGACCATAGACAATAAAGCCGTCGGCATAAGCATCGAAAGAACGACTCTCAGCGAACCCAACTCGGCTAGGCAGTAAGAGAATGTTGATGTTCTCTTCGTCAAACACTTCGGAAACACCCGTTAAGAACTGCGTTGCGATGGGATCGCTAAAGTTATATTGAAGGCGCTCTGCGAGCGACACACCGATAATGCCAGACTTCCCAATTTTTAAACTACGCGCCGCTGCATTGGGACCGTAAAACCCCATTTTTTCACATTCAGATAAAATGTGCGCCCGAAGCTTTTCGGAGAGTTGGTTGGGTCGGTTAAAGGCATTAGAAATGGTCGCGGTCGATACACCAAGAGCGAGTGATACGTCTTTTAATGTCAGCTTTTTCGCGTTCATAATAACCTTTAACTTCCTTATATTGACTTGAAAGATCCAAAGCCGAAAGCGCCCCATTCCCCGATGGGTCGCTTCCCCTTTAAACATCACTTTTGTATGCGGACCACATAGATTATCAGTTTACTTCCGTAATGTTTGTCCTTTTTCTGAGTCAAACAAATGGATTGCGTTCAGATCGAGATACCCAGTGAAATGGCTGTTTTCTGAAGAAAAATCATCATCCGCAGGGACTTCTAAAGACAACGGTTGGTCGCCAATTTCAGCGCGGATCAGCATGCTCGCCCCCAAGAGTTCGTAATCCACCAGCTTACATTTTACGGCGGCAAAGTTGGTGTGCCCCACAAATTCCGGTTTCAAGTGAATGTCGGTTGGACGAAGTCCCAAGGTCACTTTACTGCCTTTGGCGGGACGTTCAAAATCTTCTGGAACAGGAACCTTTTCTCCGTTCAAAGGAAACACTGCTGTCTCGTTTTCTTGCTGAACAATGGTATCGATCATGTTCATACTTGGGTTCCCGATAAAGCCTGCGACAAACTTGTTCACGGGGCGATTAAAGACTTCTTTGGGTGAGCCGATTTGAGCAATAATCCCTTTTTCCATGATGACGATTCTGTCTGCCAGCGTCATTGCTTCTACTTGATCGTGGGTAACGTAAATCGTGGTGGTTTCAAGTTCCTTGTGCAGCCCTTTAATTTCTGCACGCATTTGCCCCCTCAACTTGGCGTCTAAGTTCGACAATGGCTCATCAAACAAAAACAACTTGGGTGTTCGAACCATGGCTCGCCCCATCGCTACACGCTGGCGTTGACCACCAGATAGCGCTTTGGGTTTTCGTTCGAGTAATGGCGTCAGCTCCAGCAAATCCGCGGCCCATTCAACACGCTTGTCGATGGCGTCTTTCGACATTTTCTTCAGCTGTAATGAAAACGCGATATTGTCGTACACCGACATATGGGGATAGAGGGCGTAGCTTTGAAATACCATAGCGAGGTCGCGATCTTTCGGGTCTACGTCGTTAATGCAGACATCATCAAGATAGATCTCTCCGCTGCTGATGTCTTCTAGCCCTGCCACCATTCTTAATGTGGTCGATTTACCACAGCCTGAAGACCCAAGCAGTACAACAAATTCACCATCTCTAATCTCTAGGTCAAATCCTTTAACAACCTGAGTGCCGCTGTAGTCTTTTTTGACATTTTTAAATGTTACCGATGCCATCTATTTTCCCTCATTCCCAGAAGCCACTAACTTACCCAGCTTTGCAATTAAGCCACCAGCCGAAGGCACGCTTAACTGATCATTCAAAAGCGTATGCGGTAAACCGATGTCTTCAACAGAAGCGATATCAATCCCTTTTTCGCTTAAGTTTTCGATGACGACGTCGTTGCCAGTCAGGTTCAAAACGACGAATAAGCGGGTGCCATTTTCAAATCGTTCAAAACTGATCAGATCCGCGTGCAGTTGATGCCACTTAAACTGACCCGTTTTTAGTGTTGGCTGTGTTTTTCGCCACTCAATGAAACGTTGCACGAAGCGCAAGACTGAGTTTTCTTTCTGCTGCTGCAGTTCTGGGTTTAATGCCAAATGTGCTGTTTCTATTGGCAGCCACGTTTCAGCATTCTGGCTAAACCCGCCATCGCTATTCCAAACCATTGGGGTTCGGCAGCCATCTCGCCCTTTGAAATCTGGCCAAAATTCAATGCCAAACGGGTCTTGAAGATCATCAAACCCTACCGTCGCTTCTGGTAAGCCCAACTCCTCACCCTGATAGATGCAAGCGCTGCCTCTTAAGCTAAGTAAAAAGACTAGGCTGGCTTTGGCTAACGCTTCTCTGTCCAGCACGTTGCCTTGCTTATCCGTGCCCCAACGAGAAACGCTGCGAACGACATCGTGATTACTCAATGCAAAGCAAGGCCATCCCGACCCTAGATTTTCTTCAACGCGTTCAAGCGTATCTTTTATATACGCCGCATTATGATCTTCACCCAATAATTCGAACGTGTAAGCAGAGTGCAATTTGTCGCCATTAGAAGTGTAAGACGCCATCACTTTTAACCCTTCAGGTGCGCCAATTTCACCAACAGTAAAGCGATCAGGGTACTCATCCAAAACCGCTCGCAGTTTCTTCAAAAATTCCAGATTTTCAGGCTGTGTCAGTTGGTGGCAGTGATATTGATAGCTGAATGGGTTTTTCTTATCTGTCCCCACAAACTGCTCTTCAGGTTTTCTCACGGGTGGATTGTCTCTTAGCTGTTGGTCGTGGAAAAACATATTCACCACATCTAACCGGAATCCATCCACCCCCAAGTCCATCCAGAACTTCGCTGTATCTAAGGTGGCTTGCTGTACCTCTGGGTTATGGAAGTTCAGATCAGGTTGCGAGGTTAAAAAGTTGTGCTGGTAGTACTGCTGACGACGGCTATCCCACTGCCATGCCGAACCCCCAAAAATACTAAGCCAGTTGTTCGGCGGTGTGCCGTCTTCTTTAGCGTCAGCCCATACATACCAATCGGCTTTGGGATTGGTTTTGTCTTGTCGGCTTTCTTTAAACCATGCATGCTGGTCGCTGCTGTGGCTGTATACTTGATCCACAATTATCTTAAGCCCCAGCTTATGCGCTTCATCCAACAATGTTTTGAAATCGTCCAACGTGCCGAACATCGGATCAATTTCGACGTAGTTGGCAATGTCGTAACCAAAATCATCCATGGGCGACGCAAAAATGGGCGATAGCCAAATCGCATCTACCCCTAAGCTCGCAATGTAGGGCAACTTGCTGGTTATCCCATTTAAGTCGCCAATACCATCACCGTTGCTGTCCATGTAACTGCGTGGATAGATCTGATAGATCACCGCTCCGCGCCACCATTCTATGTTTGAATTTTCCATGATTATCCTCCCTTAACCGAACCGGACAGCAATCCGCGAACAAAATATCGTTGTAACGATAAAAATACGACAAGCGGTACGATGATCGTTATGAACGCACCACTCGTTAAAATTTCCCAGTTATCCCCACGCGATCCCAGCAGTTCACGAAGTTGCGCCGTGAGCACAATCTTGTCGCCACTGTTTCCGAGGTACACCATGGCCACCAGCAAGTCATTCCATACCCATAAGAATTGGAAAATAGCGAACGATGCCAGTGCGGGTAATGAAAGAGGCAGCACCACTTTGATAAAGGTTTGAAAGTGATTGGCTCCGTCCATACGCGACGATTCCATGATTTCTTTTGGCAAACCCGCCATATAATTCCGCAGCAGATAAATCGCCAGCGGTAGCCCAAACCCTGTATGGGCAAGCCAAACACCGGGATACGATTTGGTCGCCACGTCGAAAAAGCTTCCGACTTCGTTGTACAACCTAAGCACCGGAATCAACGACATTTGTAATGGCACAACCAATAAGCCAACAATGATGGCTAACATGATGCTTTTGCCTCTAAAATCCATCCACGCTAATCCGTAGGCAGCAAATGCCGCGATCATAATGGGAATAAACGTAGCCGGTATGGTCACCGTCAGTGAGTTAACAAAAGCTTGCCCTACCCCTTCCGAAGCCAATACCTCTATGTAGTTTTCAAAGGTAAATCGAGGTGGAATGTTTGCCACATGGAAAATCCGTTTGCCTCTTTTATGTGTAAATGGCGCATTGGATTCCCAGCGATATTCACCATTTTCCATCACGGTTAATACGCTGCCGTTTTTCAACTCAACAGCCTCACCGGGTTGATGTTTGTCGATTTCCTTCGCCCGTTCACCCCAGCTGTCTACCGTTCTTCCTGAATTTTCTTCAAACAAATTACCTGCGATGACATATTGGTCACCATCGCGGATGGCACTGCCTTTCTTTCCTGTTCTGACCACTTCATTTCGTTCTGTGGTGACCATGGCTGTCCACCAACCGCTGATCGCAAGCTGGTCTTTGTCACGCACTGAGCTCACCAACAATCCCAACGTTGGTAAAGTCCACGCCAGCACGAAGAACAAGATCAGGCCATGTTTAAAAAGCGTACCTGCAGACAGCTTTTTTTTGTTTCTTTCCATCACTCTTCCCTTGCCTTCTTAATGTTCCACAACATAACGGGAATGACCGCTACCATAAGAACAACGGCTATTGCACTTCCTTTGCCGAAGTCCCCTCCACCTCTGA
This sequence comes from Vibrio sp. vnigr-6D03, assembly GCF_002835515.1. Lineage (NCBI taxonomy): Bacteria > Pseudomonadati > Pseudomonadota > Gammaproteobacteria > Vibrionales > Vibrionaceae > Vibrio > Vibrio sp. vnigr-6D03. The sequence continues at coordinate 65,469 of NZ_PIZL01000008.1, read as the reverse complement.
ACATCCAATCGAACATGAGGTTGGCCATCACTTCGGTATCCCACTGACCGTTGGTCATGGTAAGAACGATGTCGAAGACCTTGAGAACAAGAATGGTAATGGTGGTCCACACGACTAAGATGGTCGGTATAATTTGAGGCACCAGAATTTTGACAAAAATTTGAAAATCGTTCGCACCATCGAGTTTTGCTGCTTCGAGTACTTCCTCAGACACGCCTCTCATTGCCGCACCTAACAGCACCATGGCGAATCCGGTTTGAATCCAGATCAGAATGACCATGAGCAAAATGTTGTTCCAAAATGGCAAGGCGATCCACGCTTGAGGCTCTCCCCCTAACGCCACCACAATGGCATTCAATAGCCCAATTTGGTCGCTGTCGGCACCTCGGTAGTCGTATACAAATCGCCAAATGACGCTGGCACCAACAAATGAAATAGCCATAGGTAAGAAAATTAATGTCTTGGCTACCTGCCCCCACCAGATTCGGTCGGAAAGGTAGGCAATCACCAAGCCAAAAAACGTGCTTAGCGTAGGCACTAATATCAACCAAAGTAGGTTGTTTAAGATGGCTTGAGAGAATTCTTCATCCCCGAATGCCCAGCTGTAATTACTCAAACCAACGAAGTCCGTTGCCGTTCGGTCATACATAGATAAACGCAAGGTTTCCACAACGGGATAAACAAGAAATATAAGCAGTAATAGCAAAGCAGGACCAACAAAAATAAAGGGTTGCAGCTTAAGCCTAAGCTGATCCTTTTTTCGCTTTTCCTCGCCTTGTAAATGCTTACTGGATAAAGCTTTCTCTAAGCCAAAATACGCCGTGTAGTAAAAAGCAATCGATGCTATTACTGCAACAAGCATGGCAAACAGAGAATCTAGGAGTTGATCGATCAAAATCGTTCTCCATAACATAGAAATTGAATGGTTAGGGCGAAGCTCATTACTACGCCCTTATTGGCAGTTAGCGACACTTGGTCGCTAACCTAGGTCTGTTGACCTACTGACTTTATTGGAATAGTCGCTTTACTTGATGTCGTCCCAGCTTTTCTGAATAGACTTAGTGACTTTCTCAGCGGACTCTCCACCTACGTAGTCCACCATGCCCGTCCAGAAGGAACCAGCACCCACAGCACCCGGCATTAAGTCAGAACCATCAAATCGGAAAGTGGTCGCATTAAGTAAGATTTCACCTTGCTTTCTCTGTGCGTCATTCTCATATGTCGCAACATTGACGCCTTTGTGTGCCGACAGGAACCCACCCTGTGCCATCCAAAGTTCATTTGCCAGTGGAGTCAGCAAGTAATCCATCACAGCGCGAGTCGCTGCAGAATCTTTCGTTACCGCATAAGCCACACCAGCACCTAGAACAGGGTTACCCAAATCTTTGGATTCATAAGAAGGGAAATAGAAGAAATCGGCATCTTCACCTACAACTGTCCCTTTAGGGAAAAACGCTGGGATGAAACTTGCTTGGTGATGCATGAAACATTTAGCTGGCACGGTGAATAAGCCTTTAGGGCTGTCGCGGAAATCCGTAGTGCCAACAGAAGCGCTTCCACCAGCGACGTATTTGTCGTTCAACGCAAATGTTCCAAACTTCTCAATGGCATCAATAATGCGTGGGTCGCTAAATTTAATGCTGTTATTTACCCAGCCGTCGTACACTTCCGGTTTTTGGGTTCTTAACAGTATATCTTCCACCCAATCTGTTGCTGGCCAACCTGTCGCACCACCAGATCCAAGCCCAATACACCAAGGAGTATTGCCGTCTTTTGCCATTTGTTCCGTTAACGCTAACAATTCTTCCATTGAATTGGGTGTTTCATATCCTGCGTCTTCAAAATTATCTGGGGAGTACCAAACCAAAGACTTAATGTCGGTTTTATAGAAAATCCCATAAAACTCTTCTTTTCCTTCTTTATTTTTATAGGTACCCAGATCTACCCAAGAATTACCTGCTGCGTAATTTTCTTTAACATAGTCTGAATACTTATCGCCTAATGGCACCAGCAAGTTTTTAGACGCCAAATCCGCTGCCAACCCCGGTTGAGGGAACGCTGCAATATTCGGCGGGCTACCTGCTTGAGTATCAATCACGATTTGTTGTTCAAAGCCATCCGAACCTGAATATTGAACCTCCACTCCCGTCGCTTTTTCAAAATAGGCGAGTACATTACGTATTTTGGTGTCTTCCGGAGCCAAGAAAGGACCCGCCATCGTTACCGTTTTCCCTTTTAGATTAAGCCCTTCGAAAGCTTTGAGGTTATCCCAAGAGAAATACCCTTCTCCTTCTGGAAAAAGTAGATCTTGCGACCATACACTTGTAGATAATGATGCCGCGACTGCGGTAGCGAGTAACTGGACTTGGTAGCGTTTCATTTAAAGTTCCCTCTTAACGTGTTTTCAGCGTAGTTGATGTCTAGAAAGCCAGCTCATTACCTAAAAGGGAAAAATTAGAAGGCGAGGTTAGAAGCTTTTTTCTTAACATTTAATTAACCTTAAACGTTTAAGTTGATTTAAAGCGTGATTTTGATCGAATTTTGAACACTTATTTAAGTCTCAATTTCGATACGACTGGTGTACGGTAGGCTCGCTATAGTTAAAAAGTGTGAGGTTACTGACTTGCTATCTGAGCGGAAATTGCGCATCATTTGTATAGTCAATAAAGGACAGAAGCAGTCATGACAGGCGCTCCGCTATATATACAAATCAAACGCTACATTCAGGAAAAAATTGATTCAGGTGATTGGCCTGTAGGTCACAGAATCGCGACTGAACTCGAACTCACAGAGCAATTTGAAGTAAGCCGAATGACAGTGAATAAAGCCATTCGAGATTTGGTGTCTGAAGGTAAACTGAAACGCACACCTCGCTTGGGTACGTTCGTTTGTGCGCTGGAAGAGAAAGCCGAATCCCCCTTGCTCAATATTCGCAATATTGCTGAAGAAGTGTCTTCTCGTGGGAAGCAATATCACAGCCAAGTACTGACTCAGAAAGCTCTTAAAGCAGACGACACAACAGCCACAAAGCTAGGCGTTATGTTAGGTAGCGACGTTTTTTACAGTGAAATTATCCACTTTGAAGACAAAACGCCCATTCAGCTTGAAGTGCGTTGGGTAAACGCCGTTTATGCCCCTAACTACCTTAAGCAGGATTTTTCAATCATCACGCCAAACCAGTATCTATCGGATAACTGCCCACTGAGTGCAATTGAACACACGGTAGAAGCGATTAACCCCGAAGTAACCATAAGGGACGCGCTAGAACTGAAAAACTACGAGCCATGTTTATTGCTGAATAGAAGGACGTGGAGCGGTGATAAGCTAGTCAGCTCTGCCCAGCTTTATCACCCGGGAACCCGCTATAAACTAAGCTCTAAAATCGATATTTAGCCGCACAGTTACCCATCCCCAATCTACGCCCTTGATGTGCTCAGACATTTCGCTTTGAGCACATCAAATTCACTCCCATGATCACACTTTTCTAACATCTCTCTTGCTCCGTTTTCTTAATTCATCTATTTATTTGTATATACATTTAAATTCAAAAGATGAAATCATGCTTCGGAAACTCATTAACGCGAGATTAGTCACTATGGTGACTGGCACACAGGGTTACACCGCTTCCCCCTCAACGTCAGTGCTGATCAGAGATGGAAAAATCGACGCTATTGGCGATTCAATCTCAGCGCAGGTGCCCGAATCCGACACGATCGATTGTCAAAATAAATTAGTGACACCTGGCCTTATCGACTGCCACACCCACTTGGTATATGCCGGCAATCGAGCTAACGAATTCGAAATGCGGTTAACGGGTGTGCCTTACGAAGAAATCGCCAAACAAGGGGGAGGCATTCTTTCGACTGTGAAAGCCACCCGAGCAGCAAGCATTGAAGAGTTAGTTGAGCTTTCCCGCCCAAGAATGGAAGCATTATTGAATTCTGGTGTTACCGCGATCGAAATTAAGTCTGGCTATGGTCTGACACTGGACGACGAACTCAAAATGTTACGTGCCGCTAAGTTACTGGGTGAACAGTACGATGTGCATGTAGAAACCACATTACTCGCCGCCCATGCTGTTCCCCCTGAATACCGCGACAATCCCGATGCGTACATCGACTTAGTTTGTAACCAGATTATTCCGGCAGCGGCAACGGAAGGGTTGGCATCAGCGGTCGATGTTTTTTGTGAGTCCATTGGTTTTAGCCTAGCGCAAACTGAGCGCGTTTTTGAAAGTGCCAAAAAGCACGGGCTTAAAGTCAAAGGGCACACCGAACAGCTATGTAACTTAGGTGGCAGCGCGTTGGCAGCGCAGCATGGCGCACTTTCGGTAGACCACATAGAGTATCTAGATGAAGCCGGAGTAAAAGCAGTAGCAAGCGCCGGATGTGTCGCCACTTTGCTGCCCGGCGCGTTTTATTTCCTACGTGAAACTCAGAAACCACCTATTGATTTACTGAGACAACACCAAGTCCCTATGGCAGTTTCAACCGACATAAACCCGGGCACTTCCCCTTTTGCCAGCTTGACACTCATGATGAATATGGCCTGCACCTTATTCAATTTAACGCCGGAGGAAACGTTAAGAGGTGTCACTGTTAACGCTGCTCAAGCGTTAGGTTTACAAGATCGAAAAGGTAAAATACAAGTCGGTTTTGATGCAGATTTCGCTGTATGGAACATCGAACACCCAGCCGACCTGAGCTATCAAGTTGGTATTCAGCACTTACATGCTCGTATCGTCAACGGAGAATGGATTCATGTCTAAACAAAGGTTTGAGTGGCAAGGTCGAAACGATATAGAAGACGGCGAGCTCGGTCATCGGGTTCATCATGTCATCCGCCATGGCACACCAAATAATGCAAACTTAGGCGACGTCACCATCTTAGGTTTCGCGTGTGACGCTGGTGTAGCAAGAAATAAAGGTCGAACCGGAGCACAAGCGGCACCAAACAAAATTCGGGAAGCGCTGGCCAATATGGCTTGGCACGAAACCACTCAGTTATTTGATGGTGGAACGGTTGTTTGCGAAGGCGATCAACTAGAACAGAGCCAACATGCGTTGGCAGACGTACTTTCCTCCACGCTTAAGCACACCCCAGCAGTTACCCTGGGTGGTGGGCATGAAATAGCTTGGGCTTCCTTCTTAGGGTTGGCTAAGTTTCTAATCAAAGAACAGAAGCAAAAAGAACAATCAGATCCCAGCAAAGACGTCTCCCCTCCCCGAGTCGGCATAATCAATTTCGATGCTCACTTTGACCTGAGAGTATTCGATTCTAACGGTTTGGATTTCAATAGCTCTGAACTAAGCGGCTCTGAATTAAGCGGCTCTGAATTAACGACCGCGAAAGAAAGCATCCAACCCAGCTCAGGAACGCCATTTAATCAAATCCACCAATACTGCCAAAAACAAGGCTGGGCATTTAACTATGCCTGCCTAGGAGTAAGTGCAGCAAGTAACACTAAAGCACTGTTTAAGCGCGCGGACAATTTGGGGGTTTGGTATGTCGAAGACACACAAATGCACGCTGGTACGCTAGCCAAGCAGTTGACTCAGTTACAACGATTTATCGACCAAAACGATGTGATTTATCTAACCATCGATTTGGATGTTTTCCCTGCTGCCACGGCTCCAGGAGTCAGTGCACCAGCAGCCAAAGGGGTGAGTATGGAGACCTTCTCGCCCTATTTTTCATTAATTTTGAATAACTATAAAAAACTAAAAATTGCAGACATTGCGGAATACAACCCGAGATTTGATATCGACGGTCAAACCGCAAGGCTTGCCGCTCGGCTGTGTTGGGATATCGCAACATCAATGTCGCGTAACCAGTCTTAGCGGCTTAGCTAACGCCCCATAAATAGCTTTTTTCATCAAATAGCTATGGCTCACGGCAGTCTGCCCAATAACCTGAATTCATAAAGGAGTATCCGATGACGGATCCAAGACTCGATACAACAAGAACCATTCGTGCCCCTCATGGAACGAAACTTCGTGCGAAATCGTGGCTAACAGAAGCACCACTGCGTATGTTAATGAACAATCTTGACCCTGATGTTGCTGAACATCCTCATGCGCTGGTTGTATACGGTGGCATTGGTCGTGCAGCTCGCAACTGGGAATGCTACGACAAAATTGTCGAGGTTCTAGAAAGGCTTGAAGACGATCAAACGTTGCTGGTTCAATCCGGTAAGCCTGTTGGGGTATTCCCGACTCACAAAAATGCACCACGTGTATTGATCGCCAACTCCAACCTCGTTCCTCATTGGGCAAACTGGGAACATTTCAACGAACTCGATAAAGAGGGGTTGATGATGTACGGGCAAATGACGGCGGGTTCGTGGATTTACATTGGCTCTCAGGGCATCGTTCAAGGCACCTACGAAACGTTTGTTGCGGTGGCTAAAAAACACTTCGATGGACAAGCAAAAGGACGCTGGGTACTCACCGGTGGATTAGGCGGTATGGGTGGTGCGCAACCTCTAGCTGCAACAATGGCCGGTTTTTCAATGCTTGCCGTAGAATGCGATGAAACACGCATCGATTACCGATTGCGTACTGGCTACGTCGATAAAAAAGCCACCAGCATTGATGAAGCACTTCAAATGATCCAAGACTCAGACACGCCTATCTCTGTTGGTTTATTGGGTAACGCGGCAGATGTTTTCCCAGAATTGGTTAAGCGAGGTATTACGCCAGATGTCGTCACCGACCAAACATCGGCACACGACCCGCTCAATGGCTACCTTCCTCAAGGTTGGACAATGGAAGAAGCCAAAGCGCGTCGCCTTGAAGATGAAGCTGGTGTAGTGAAAGCGGCTAAACAATCTATGGCTATTCAAGTTCAAGCGATGTTGGATTTGCAAAGCCAAGGTGCGGCGACACTCGACTACGGCAACAACATTCGTCAAATGGCACTCGAAGAAGGCGTGAACAATGCCTTTGATTTCCCAGGATTCGTTCCTGCTTACATTCGACCTTTGTTCTGCGAAGGTGTTGGACCGTTCCGTTGGGCAGCCCTTTCTGGTGACCCAGAAGACATCTACAAAACAGATCAAAAAGTCAAAGAACTGATCCCAGACGACCCACATTTGCACAACTGGCTCGACATGGCTCGTGAACGTATCCAATTCCAAGGTTTGCCTGCGCGTATCTGTTGGGTTGGTCTGAAAGATCGTGAACGTCTTGGTCAAGCATTCAATGAAATGGTGAAAAACGGTGAGCTAAAAGCGCCTGTTGTCATCGGTCGTGACCACTTAGATTCAGGCTCCGTTGCCAGCCCTAACCGTGAAACGGAAGGTATGATGGACGGCTCTGACGCTGTGTCGGATTGGCCACTGCTTAACGCTTTGTTGAACACGGCGGGTGGCGCAACATGGGTATCGCTTCACCACGGTGGTGGCGTGGGAATGGGTTTCTCTCAACACTCCGGTATGGTGATCTGTTGTGACGGTTCGGATGATGCGTCTGAACGTATCGCCCGCGTATTACATAACGACCCAGCAACGGGTGTAATGCGCCATGCTGATGCAGGGTACGACATCGCGAAAAACTGTGCGAAAGAGCAGAAATTAGATCTGCCAATGCTAAACGAAGAACTAAGCCGCCTGAAATGAGTGAGAAACCAATGATCAATTTAGAACTAAACCCAGGAAACATCAGCTTAAGCCAGCTACGCCAAGTAAGCCGCGCGCCAGTCAACTTGTCGCTCGACCCATCGGCTATTCCGGGTATCGAAGCAAGCACTCAAGTGGTCAATGAAGTGATTGCGGAAAACCGAGTCGTTTATGGCATTAACACAGGTTTTGGTCTTTTAGCGAATACGCGTATTGCCCCAGAAGATCTCGAAGTGCTGCAAAAGAGTATTGTACTATCTCATGCTGCAGGTATCGGAACACTGATGCACGATGAAACCGTTCGCCTAATGATGGTTTTGAAAATCAACAGCCTGGCTCGTGGCTACTCTGGCATCCGACTGCAAGTCATTAATGCGCTGATCACGCTTGTTAATTCGCAAGTTTACCCGTGCGTTCCTCAAAAAGGGTCGGTTGGTGCGTCTGGCGACTTGGCACCACTGGCGCACATGAGCACCGTATTACTCGGTGAAGGTGAAGCGCGCCACAATGGCAAGATCATCTCCGGAATCGAAGCACTGAAAATTGCAGGTTTAGAGCCTATCACCCTTGCACCAAAAGAAGGGTTAGCGCTACTGAACGGTACACAAGCTTCAACCGCTTTTGCGTTGGAAGGCCTGTTTGCTGCTGAAGATTTATTTGCCTCAGCAACCGTGTGTGGTGCGATGTCGGTAGAAGCTGCGTTAGGTAGCCGTCGCCCATTCGACCCTCGTGTTCATCGAGTTCGTGGCCACCGCAGCCAAATGGATGCCGCGGCAGCGTACCGATATCTACTGGATAACAGCAGTGAGATCGGCGAATCCCATACCGACTGTGAAAAAGTTCAAGACCCATATTCGCTGCGCTGTCAGCCGCAAGTTATGGGAGCATGCTTACAGCAAATTCGTAATTCCGCAGAAACCTTGCAAGTTGAAGCTAACGCGGTTTCTGATAACCCATTAGTTTTTGCAGATGACGGCGACATCATTTCGGGAGGCAACTTCCACGCAGAACCTGTAGCGATGGCAGCCGATAACTTGGCACTAGCGATTGCAGAAATAGGCAGCCTATCTGAGCGTCGTATGGCGTTGCTGATCGACAGTGCACTAAGTAAGCTACCGCCCTTCCTTGTCGATAATGGCGGCGTAAACTCTGGCTTTATGATTGCTCAGGTAACGTCGGCGGCATTGGCGAGTGAAAACAAAACCCTAGCCCACCCAGCTTCAATTGATAGCCTTCCAACATCGGCAAACCAAGAAGATCACGTATCTATGGCGACGTTTGCAGGCAGACGCTTACGCGATATGGCAGAAAATACTCGTGGGATCCTTGCGGTTGAATACCTATCAGCAGCGCAAGGTTTGGACTTCCGAGCGCCACTGAAGTCTTCTCCACGTGTCGAAGAGGCTAAAAACATCTTAAGAGAGAAAGTGTCCTTCTATGATAAGGATCGCTACTTTGCTCCAGATATTGAACAAGCTAATGCGCTGTTAAAGCTTGCCGTTCACAACCATTTAATGCCAGAAAAGACGTTAGCTTCGATATAGAAACTGTCTAATCAGTTTTTGAACAAACTGTCTTTTTGCGCACATAACCATAAATTAACCTCCCTTTGGGGAGGTTAATTTTCACTGGATAGACCATTTACCCATAAATGTCGGATATAATCGCCGCAGTTTTTGTAATTGACCGTGAATTATGTTTCTAACACCTTATTTCTCAAGCCAAGACAACCAATTCCAGTTTACTCGCCAGCAAGCAAGTCATTTTGCTAAGAAAGTGGCGGGCGACTACAACCCAATCCATGATGAAGATAACAAGCGCTTCTGTGTTCCTGGAGATTTGCTGTTTGCCGTTCTCCTTAATCAGGAAGGCGTAAGCCAGAAAATGCGATTTGATTTCTCAGGAATGGTTTCGGAAGGCATTGCGTTGTCTGTTGAAGAAAAAGGAGAAACAGAAAGCGCGCTCGTCGATGCAAATGGCAAAGAATATTTGCACATGCACCACGAAGGTGATGTATCGACAGACGCTAAGTTCATTGAATGCCTAACGAAATCTTACGTTCAGTTTTCCGGCATGAACTTCCCTCATATCATGGTGCCTCTCATGGAGGACAAACAAATGATGATCAACTGTAAGCGCCCTCTCGTAATGTATGAAAGCATGGAAGTTGAGTTCAATCGTATCGATTTGACTGAACCTTCTGTCGAGTTTGCAGGTGCGACGTTTGATATTGAAGGAAAGCGCGGACAAGTAACGCTTAACTTTCGCTTTACGGAAAATGGTGAAGTGGTAGGAAAAGGCGTCAAACGCATGGTTGCGTCTGGTCTTAAACCTTACGAAAAAGAAGCCGTCGATGATTTAGTCGAACGTTTTAATGCTCGTAAAGACGCCTTCATCGCCGCACAAGTCGAAGCCGCTTAAGGTCAAATTCACACTCCATATCTTTAATCCCGAGTTTTGCTCGGGATTCTTATTTTTGCCTTCTATTACAAGTTTGTCGCCTAATTCACAATCCACTCAGTTTCTGTGCAATCCTTTGACTCCATTTACGATAGAGTTTGTTATACTTTTGTAAAGTAATATTGCTTTCCGGTACTTCAAACATAAGATTCAATGTTAGAAGTGCTGCCTCGACATGAGGTTTACGTATGCTGAGAAAAAGAACGCCAGAGTGGATGGCGTCAAATTACGGGCTACTGGAGCTAAACGAGCATCATAAAGTGCTCCGTTTTATTACCATTGTTTCATTGCTCACCTTTCTGCCATTTTCAATAAAGAATGTTGTTCTGGGAGAGTATGTCTATGCTGCACTACTGATCACTTTTGAGCTTTCGCTGTTACTCGAAGTGTATTGGTTTTACACCCGACAGCGTCCCATGATCAGTTATCTACTTCCTGTAACCTTATTAGTTGCATGTGGGATTTTTGCTATCCCAATACTAGGCATCAATGGGTCCTATTGGGCGTTTCCTATTGCGGTATGCGTTGTCTTTGTTATGCCCACCAGAATATCGCTGGTCTTTAACATTATTATGATCATCGGTGTTGCCATTACGGGTTATTACTACATTGACCACTACGCACTACTTCGCCTTGTTGGGGCACTCTCCATCACTGCATTCTCTTCTCTTTTTGTCACCACTTCGTTTCTTAATCTGCAAGACAGATTCAAAGAGCTTTCGATTACTGATTCAATGACGGGCGCTTACAACCGCGCTCAACTCGACGCATTTTTGGGAACGGCACTAGAGCTTCATCAGAAGACGGGGCTTTCTTCCACCATTGCGCTTATCGATATCGACAACTTCAAACAAGTGAATGATAGGTTTGGTCATGATGTTGGCGATCAAATGATTCAGTCGGTGGTGAGAGTTTTCAAAGAAACAGCTCGTCCCAATGATTTCATTTTCCGTTTGGGGGGCGATGAGTTTTTGATTTTATATAGAAAGTCTGGCTTGAAAGACAGTTATATCCGATTGGAAAAGTTGAGGCAGAAAGTGTCCGAGCTACGTGTACACAATAATCTTTCCGCGTCGATCAGTGCGGGGATAACCTCTTCTAACGCAGACATCAACATCAGCCAATGGATGAAGCATGCGGATCTCTCGCTGTACAGCGCGAAACACAACGGTCGAAACCGAATAGTACGCCACAAGGAAAAATGTGTCGGATAAAACGAACTACAGTACGTTAAGGTTTAGTCGGTATTCATAGCAGTCGATCATACAGCCGTTGATGCAGGTGAAATCGTTAACTGTGCCTGTATGTCGGAACTGATTATTAAGAAGCACTCTTTGCGAGGCGACATTTTGTGTTGCTGCGTACGCCCTAAGCGTTTTCAAACCTCTGTAGGTTTTTGCATAATGAATCAATTGCTGAGTCGCCAATGTCGCTAGACCTTGCCCACTTGAGCGTTCGGCAATTCGATACCCCACCCACGCTTCACCTTTTTTCAAATCAATACCATGCAGATTTGCACGTCCAAGGATCTCACCCCGACCATTCTTTATCAAAGTCGGCAGCATCGTCATGCTTTGATAATCCTTCAAGCATTCTCGAATGTGTAGGTTTACGCCTTTCATGCAATAAAAGCCTTCCGGTCTTTCATCGATAAACGTTTCAAACCATTGCCGATTAGCACGTTCAAAACGCAGCAAATCTTCGCAATCTAAATAGCTGAGTACCGGAAACGTGAACAAATTATCTTGCACCGCAACGACCTTTATTCAGATGAGCCAAATGAAAACAAATAGTGAACTCTATGCAGTAAAACCACAAATATTGAAGTGATAAATTTTTTAGATTGTTGAGATTGATAGCAAAACGGCTATGCATCGTTTTGCGCTCTTTCCTAGCAAAGTGACAAGGAGTGATGTTCATCACCCCACCAAAATGATACGTTATAACAAAACATAATCAGGAATGGATTTATGACTACGTCTGTTATACCAAGTAACTTTGCCGAATGGCGTCATTGTATTACCGTTGAATGCGGTATTTCATTAACACCGAGCTATATTGAAAAGCGAATTCAAGCTTTGCAATCCGAGAAAGACGAACACACAAGGCAGTTTGTAAGGCTTTATGGAGAGCAGTACAAGCAGCAGGTTGTTGCTTGGTTTGAGCGTGCAAAAGCGGAAGCAGCCTAAAAACGATTCGCTCACTACGAACAGAGCCAGAAAAAATGAAAAAGCGAAGCCTTAGCTTCGCTTTTTCTATTATCTTACAGATAAGTTTGGGCTTTAGACCAAGGTAAGTAGAGCCTGCAGTGGATGCTGTAATTTCTCGTTAGCAAATCGCTTCACTTGGCTTCGACAAGAGTAGCCCGTTACAAGGCAGCGGCTCTTATCAAGAGAATCCAACTTGGGTTCCCAGCTCAGACCATAGATATCTTTAGACATAGTAAGTTTATCGACTTCATGCCCAAAAGTACCAGCCATACCACAACACCCAACAGGAACAGTATTTAATCGAGCGCCAAAATGGGAGAAAATGGCACCCCACTCTTTTTCTGCGTTTGGCATTTTTGTTTTCTCGGTGCAGTGCGCAAACAAATACCAAGGCTTATCTTCATTGTCTTTAGAGAGATTCAGCTCGTTCAATCGAGGCAATAGCCATTCGTGAACGGTAAGTACATCAAAGTCCCCTCTCTTTGCACCCAATACTTCTTGGTACTCATCGCGGTAACAAAGCACTAACGCAGGATCTACTCCCACCATTGGAATACCTGTATCTGCAACCAGTGAAAGAAAATCTGCCGTGTTCTTAGCCGACGAGGCAAACTGAGAAAGAAAACCTTTTATATGCTGGGCCTTGCCGTTGGGTTTGAATGGCAATAACACAGGTTTTTTCCCTAGCTTTCTAGCCAGTAGAACAAAGTCTTCAACCACTTCCGCATCATAAAAGCTGGTGAATGGGTCCTGAACAATGAGTACATAGTCTTTCTTGTCACTCTCTGATAACCCATTCAGCAATTTCAAATCAAACTTCGTGCTGTCGTAAGGCTTTAAGCGCTGAACGAGCGTTGGCACACTCATTAGTGGTGCATCAACGTACCCTACGGTTTTCACCGTTAAGGACTGAATCCACTTTTGATTCAACGCTAAATTCACGGTTTTGGGGATTTTGGCCATCAATGGCAACATGGTTTCAATGTTGGCGACCAAATAATCTTTAGCCGGACGCTGGTATCGAGAGTAGTAAATATTGAGAAAGCGAGAGCGAAAGCTCGGCACATCCACTTTTATCGGACATTGACTTGCACAAGCCTTACAGGCTAAACACCCATTCATCGCTTCGTATACTTCATGAGAAAAGTCATACTCATGACGTTTGTTAATCGTATTTCTTACTCGGTTCAGAAGCGTCTTAATCGTAGCACTGCCTTTCAAAGTTTGCTGCTCTAAATCCAGAATATCAATCCCGTGCTCAGTCAGCTGCCTAAGCCATTCTCGCACCATCCCTGCCCGACCTTTAGGTGAATGGCGACGGTCGGCTGTTACCTTCATCGATGGGCACATTGGGGAGCTGGTATCGTAGTTAAAGCACAATCCGTTACCATTACACTCCATGGCCTGCTTAAAGCTATCACGCACTTCTACGGGGATTTGCCTGTCATACATTCCACGTTTGGCGTCGGTCACTCGAACCAATTCAGCATCACTGCCTAGCGGAGTACATATCTTGCCCGGGTTCATTTTATTGAGAGGATCAAACGCGGCTTTTACTCGGCGAAGTTCTAAAAATAGTGACTCTCCAAAAAACTCAGGACCGTACTCAGAACGATACCCTTTACCATGCTCACCCCACATCAATCCGCCATATTTGGCGACAAGCTTAACCACGTCATCAGAAATCTGATGCATCAACGCTTCTTGTTCTGGGTCGCATAAATCTAAGGCAGGGCGAACGTGGAGTACGCCAGCATCAACATGACCAAACATTCCGTAGTTTAAATTTTTAGCGTCTAACAACTCACGAAACTCCTGAATGAAGTCCGCTAAGTTTTCAGGTGGCACACAGGTATCTTCTGCAAATGCGACGGGTTTTGCTTTCCCTTTTGCTGCACCAAGTAAACCAACCGCTTTTTTACGCATGCCATAAATACGACCAATGCTCGCGAGATCGTTACATACCTGATACCCAATAATGCCGCCTTCTTCACTCTCCAACATTTGGTCAAGCTTGCTCGTCAGGCTTGAGACTTGATGCTCGACCAGTTCGCCATCTTGACCAGCAAATTCAACGATGTTGATACCTAGCATTTCTTTGCCAGGAACGTCCGTAAGCAACTCGCTCACGGTATGCCAAACAATATCCTGCTTCGCTAAATTCAATACACGAGAATCGATGGTTTCAACAGACAGAGCGTTTGCTTCAACCATAAAAGGGGCGTTTCTAAGCGCAGAATCAAACGTGTTGTATTTCACGTTTACAAGCGTTCTGGCTTTCGGAATCAAAGTGAGATTAAGTTTGGCTTCAGTAATAAAGGCAAGAGACCCTTCCGCTCCACACAATACACGAGTGAAATCAAATGAATCCTCTTCCTCATTTAAGGCGTTTTTTAAATCATAACCCGTTAAGAAGCGGTTGAGTGGAGGGAATTTGTCTACAATTTCTGCACGTTTTTGGCGACAGACTTGCTCAGTAACGGATAACGCTTGATGAGCAAAGGTCCCTTCTTCAGGGTCTGCATCGCTGAGATCACTTTCAATGAGTGAGCCATCAGTAAAAACAGCCTGAAGTGACAATACGTGATCCGAGGTTTTGCCGTACACGAGCGAACCTTGCCCAGAGGCATCGGTATTGATCATACCGCCTAGCGTCGCACGGTTACTGGTAGAAAGTTCCGGGGAAAAGAAATAACCGTACGGGCGAACGACATCGTTCAGCTTATCTTTTACGATCCCAGTTTGTACTCGAACCCAACCCTCTTTCTCGTTAATTTCCAACACCTTGTTCATATGACGAGAAAGGTCGACAACAATACCTTTTGTTAAAGATTGCCCGTTTGTCCCTGTTCCGGCACCTCTCGGTGAAAACGTCACTTTTTGATATTCCGGCTGATGTCCGATACGTCCAATCAGCTGTACATCTTCTGTCGTTTTGGGGTGAACAACGGCTTGAGGCAACTGCTGGTATACGCTGTTATCAGTAGCTACAGCCAAACGACTAGAGTACATAGACTCAATATCGCCTGTAAAACCAGCACTTTGAAGTTCTTCGAGGTATTGTTTAACTAAAGGATCAACATCCGATTGGTGTTGTAGTCTTGGTAACATTATGCTTCCTGCTCCCTATTGGCTGATCCGTTCAGCCGGGATAAAAATGGTTTAGACATTGCGATTTATTTTTTGATTTTCGTCACTTTACAACATTTCAGAGCTTGATAAAAACAGAAAGTACGCATGAAATTAAAACGTTTGCTTACTTTTTTGAATTTTTCGTCCACACTTCAATACAAGCAAACATTTTCTCCTATCGTTGTTAAGCGAATTCCATATGAAAAAAAATAAAATAGTTACAACAGAAGATATCCTTTTAAAGCTGTGTCAATCGGTTTCTGGTGTGCTTCAATCTGCTACGAATTCTAAAATCTCATACTCAGCTATGGTACAAAAGATCAATAAAACAAGTTTAAAACCTGATTTTGGATGTTTTGTACTGTTTGATGGTGGGTTTTCGGGGTTGGTAGTCATCAACTTTACGGCTCAGTCTGCGCTAGAGCTCTATCAAAACTACATGCGTAACATGGGTATGCCAGAAGAAGAGCTCGCCATCTTGCACACTTCTGATGAAGTCGGTGATGTTCTAGGTGAACTGATGAACCAACTTGTTGGTGACTTTACGAATAAAATCCGTAAAGAACTGCAAACCAACATTACGCAAAACCAACCTAAAATGCTGGCCATTAACAAGCAGGTTATGCTTTCGGTTGATACGAACTTAGATAGACCGCAAGCGCGACGTGTGTCTTTCTCTACAGAGAAAAACAACATCTTCTATTTAGAACTCGCAATGGACAAGACGGAATTTATCCAGCTTGAAGAGTTTGAAGCAGAAGATGAAGCTAGCGTTGATGATATTCTCGAGCAAGAGCAAGCAAAGTCAACGACAAAAGTGGAAGACATTCCACCTTCAGACGATATTGCGAGCGATTTGCTTGATGAGCTGGGCATCTAAACAGCACACGCACTCAAGTTAGTACAACAGGCTAATTTCAATGTGTTAAGTTGCTTGAACATTTAAACTTTCAAATGCCACGGTAAACCTACTGTGGCGTTTTCATCATCTATGGCGCATACCTCTTCCCCTCTCCTTTCTAACACGGTAAAATGGTCGACTTTTCAAATTGACTTGCTGTGGACATGGACAAAAAAAAAGCCCTAAAGAAAATTGCCAAATGTTTGGAGCTAGGTAACTCTGCTAACGTAAACGAAGCCGCTAACGCTATTAAAATGGCGCATAGCTTAATGCTCAAATACGGGCTTGATAAAGACGATATCGAATTTATCAAGATGGGAAAAACACAGTCCAGCCACCTGCTACCCGCTAGTGTTTCTTCTACTCTGCTTAGGATCATTAGAGGGATTAACACTAAGTTTGGTGTTGAAGCTGTTTTGCTTAACCACAAAGGTCTCAAGAAGTTAGAGTTTATAGGTGAAGCCGACAGAGCTATTTTTGCTGCGTTCGCCTTCGATATCATTTATCGCGAAATGAATGAACAAACCGGTCAATTTAGAAATGGCTTTGCTGGCTCTGGTACAAGCAGCGCCGAAGTTCAACGACGTGTTTCTTCTTTTCTTTCTGGTTGGATCGAAGGTGCTTTAGAGAAGCTGCCCGAAATTGCACCAGATGATGACTCTAACAATAAAATCAATAATTACATCGACAAAGAATTCCAAAACATTGATCGTGAAACCTTCAAACAACAATTAAAAGAAGCGATGAAGAACATTACTGCTGATTACGAAGTTGGTTTGAAAAAAGGTCGCCGCGTATCCGTTAACCGCCCCGTCGAAGGTGGACAGGCGCCCAAACTCCTCAAGTAACTTATTCGACAAATATCCAATTCAACACACAGAATTCCATAAACGCCCAGTCGGGCGTTTTTTGTATATAAACACAAACAGAACGACATATTGTATTATTAAAAATATAACGTATGAAGCACGATATACATAAGTGAGGCATCTATGAAATTTCTATCCTATCTTCTGATCGGCACTTTTGCTTTAACTGGTTGCCAAGCAACTCAGCGTCACAATGTGACAACTGGCCAGACTGAAACTAATTCCGCGACGAAAGGTGTCATCCTCGGAGCATTAGCTGGCGCAGCTGCTGGTGCCGTCACGGGTAACGACAGCAAAGACAGACAAAGGCGAGCGTTGTATGGCGCGCTGGGCGGTGCTGCTGTTGGCGGTGGGGTCGGCTATTATTTCGATAAACAAGAAGCTGAGCTCCGCAACACATTGGTCAATTCAGGCGTACAAGTCCAACGACTCGACGAAAACCAACTATTACTCATCATGGAAAACGGGATCGGTTTCCAATCTGGATCTTTTGCACTAGACAGTTCAATTCACCAAACACTAAACGGGGTTGCCGCTGTAATCGCACGCTACCCTGAGACTAAACTTGTCGTTAATGGTCATACTGACAGCTCCGGTAATGACACGACCAATCAAGTATTATCCGAGCAGCGTGCCATGCAGGTCGAATCCTATCTTGTTGGGCAATCAATCAAATCAGGAAGAATCGACGCAAAAGGATATGGCGAGCGCCATCCTATTTGCGACAATGCGACAATTCAAGGACGCGCTTGCAATAGACGTGTCGAGATTCAAATACTGCCCATGTAATCCAGCATATTGATAGAAGCTCAACTAAACTTAACGGTGTATTACGTTTATTGTTATGCCCTAGCATCTTGAGGTGATTTGGGTATAAAATCAGCCCCTCTGGGGCTGTTTTTATCTCTATCGAATTGGCTATATGAAACCTTTTTTATTTATTACCGCTGTCTTCTTTTCCATTGTGCTATCGAAAGCTAATGCTGCCTCTATTGAGGAATTGGAATCAAAAGCAAACAAACAAGACCCAGTTGCTCAGTACTCTTTGGCTCAGGCGTTCTTTCAAGGCAATGGGGT
The DNA here is from genome assembly GCF_002835515.1 of Vibrio sp. vnigr-6D03. Classification (NCBI taxonomy): domain Bacteria; kingdom Pseudomonadati; phylum Pseudomonadota; class Gammaproteobacteria; order Vibrionales; family Vibrionaceae; genus Vibrio; species Vibrio sp. vnigr-6D03. Next base: position 47,202 of record NZ_PIZL01000008.1, on the reverse strand, counting down.
TCCCAAAGATCCTCAATCTGCCATTGTTTGGCTTAGGAATTCGGCTGAAAACGGATACCCTTTGGCTCAGCTCAAACTCGCTAATGCGTATGACTCAGGGCTCGCTATTGAAGAAAACCGAGATAAAGCAGTCTATTGGTACACCAAATCTGCCGTTCAAGGGCTTGCACGAGCTCAGTTAAAGCTTGGTGCCATTTATGAACGTTTATATCGTGATTCAAAGAACATTGGTGATTTAGAAACCGCAGAAGTGTGGTATCGAGTGGCGCTAGAAAACAACAGCCACCAAGCAGAAAACGCGTACAACCGCGTTCTGGAAAATCAATTCAATCACAGAAAAGCAGCGCAACTTGGTCAATTTGATCAATTAGACAAAGCGCACGAAGAGCGAGTCTCCTCCGAATCACAGAATGCACAAAACGCACCGCCTCCTCCCATTAAAAAAGACTTGGATTGGTATCTAACCAAATACGAAAAAGAGATCATATACGGCTCAGCAGGCTTCGCTCTATTCGTGCTAACGCTCGTTGCTATGATACTTGTCGGCAAGAGTCGAAGAAATAACAAAAATGCGGCATTAGAAAGCAAGGTTTCGGACCAATCACAGCAATCCAAGAAACTCAGAAGAGAGCTAGAGAAAGCACATAAACAAATTCTAAAACAAAACGGAATGCTGGAAGAACTCAAGTCTGCCACTAAAGATCAGAAGTTTCATATCGCATGTGCGGTGTTCGGATTTAACCCCAAACGTTTGCCTAAAAAAGATGTGATCAAGAACCGTTACAAAAAGCTCTGCCGCGTATATCATCCCGACGCGAATGGCAGTGATGAAGAGATGCGACGATTGAACACAGCGCTAAAGCTCATTTTGCAACAAAATGTTAATTAAATGTAACTTTTACTTAACATTTCAATTGTCGATATGTCATAATTTTCTGCTTATATGTACCCAGAGTCTTTACTCACTGAACACACAGCTCCATAAATGAATGTGTTTGACCAAGATTGAGCTCCTTCTTGTAATGTCGCCTTAGGTATTCTTTTGGAATTCTGATGAGCTCTTTTGAAACGCCATAGAGTGAATGAGTACCTCGCGGCGGAGTCAACACACTTAGAGAGTAAAGACCGAGATGTTTTGAATAGGGGGAAATGTGTTCGAAATTGAAGGAATTTGCGATTGGTGTAAAAGACCAAGCTATCTAACTCGCCATAATTATGTCGATGGTAAATATCATCATTCTTGCGAAAAATGCAACGATTTGGCAAAGCTTGATGTTCGTCAGTTTAATTTGGCTGAACAACAATTGAGAGACCAACGCGAAGAGTAATTCCATTAGCACACCAGTATAGCCAATATAGAAAGCGCCTTTATATGGCGCTTTTTTCATTTTTGCTTGCCGATGCTTCAAATCAAAAAATCATCACTACTGTACAACACTGTATAGAGCACAAAGGCACCACCACAGCCACCTCATAACCTGTTTATTTAAACAGTATCAGATCTTTCTAAATATTACTTATATATCAATAAGTTAAATTTATTTCGAAAAATAAAACCCAAAAAAAATTAAAAACATGCTTGCTAAATAACCAAAACAACATTACTGTTAATCCATACAGTATGTATAAGGAAACAGTAACCATGTATGACTTACAGCGTGCCAAACGAAATCAACACACTTCACTTAACCGTTTTAATGCGTCGACCTTTGACAAAAGTTCTACCGAATCCGGATCTAACGTTGATCGATGTGCTGAACTTGCAAAGCTCTCGCAAGGTTCAAAGTGGGTACTGTTAACGAACGAATGCCCAAAACCACAGGCATCGACATTAAAGCGCTATCAGATTAACGCTAAGCATTTGCTCCAAATGATGCCATCAAGAAAGATGACCGAGAAGGAAGTGGTATTAAAGGCCCTTCAATCAGGTAATGCCAGTGCTGTGATTGCAAGCAAGAGTATCTCTGCTATCGATCAGAAACACTTGCTACAACGTGCTGCTCAATTAAATTGCACCTTACTTTTTACGCACGATGCGTCGGAGCTTTTTCCTGTAGAAGGTTCATTAGTACACTAATTATCTAACAGGAGATGGGTCTACCTATCCTTCATGCCCATTTCTAGTAAAACTATCCATACTGTTCATATTCCACTGCTAGCCCCATTCTGGGGCTTTTCTTCTTTTTAAAACAGGTGGAACAAATCAGCTCCGAAGCCCAGCAGAACGATTCTGCGCTGCCAAAATAGGCATACAGGTCTTTTCGTTGGCAAACGTTTGCTTTTTGTCTGGAACAGTAAAAAAGTTCTGGTATCATGCGCAACATCTGCACTTTTCGGAGTTGGCATTACCGCTCTGAGGTCAGTTTGGTCTCTTCTCGTATAACAGCAACAGCGCACTCATCGCTGTCATTTATTCGGGCTTTCAAAACCTTTTAGAGCAAACCAAACTGACTCTTTGTGCCCTCTTTGACGTTTGAAATTAGATAGGAATGTCGCAATGAGCTTAGCTGATCAAGTACTTGCCGTTAATGATGATCTCCCAATTCGTACTAACAAACCCGTTCATAGCGGTAAAGTTCGTTCGGTTTACTGGCTAACAGAAGAAGACAGCCAAAGACTGATCAAAGAAAAAGGGTATGACGTTTCACCAGACGCACCTTTGGCAATTATGGTTATTAGCGACAGAATTTCAGCTTTTGACTGCATTTGGCATGGTGAAGGCGGATTAAAGGGCGTACCTGGAAAAGGTGCCGCATTAAATGCCATCTCCAATCATTGGTTCAAGTTATTCAAAGATAACGGCTTGGCCGACAGTCATATTCTCGATATTCCTCACCCATTTGTTTGGATCGTACAAAAAGCAAAACCCGTCATGATTGAGGCTATTTGTCGTAAATACATTACCGGCTCAATGTGGCGGGCCTATGCGAATGGCGAACGCGAGTTCTGTGGCATAGAGCTACCTGAGAACCTAGAAAAAGACAAAGCCCTTCCAGAACTGCTCATGACACCATCTACAAAAGGAATCTTAAAGGGTATCCCTGGTGTCCCTGAAGCCGACGATGTCAACATCACTCGAAAGAACATCGAAGATAACTACGAAGCTTTCAATTTTACAAAAGCAGAAGACATTCCCCATTACGAGAACCTGTTGAAAGAGGGATTTGAAGTAATCAGTAAAGCACTAGCGGGGGTTGATCAAATTTTTGTTGATACAAAATTTGAGTTTGGTTACGTCACCGATGCATCTGGTACAGAGAAACTGATTTACATGGACGAAGTGGGAACACCTGATTCGTCACGCATTTGGGATAAAGCGGAATACAATGAAGGTCGGATTGTCGAAAATTCAAAAGAAGGCTTCCGACAGTTCTTACTAAACTATTTCCCCGAACCCGACATCCTACTGAACAAAGAACGTATGGATGAGCGTTTTGCTCTTGCTGAGAACAACGACCTGCCAGAGTCTGCTCTTATGGATATCTCCAAAACCTATATCGGCATCGCTGAAAAAATCACTGGCAAAGAAATCGTCCTGAGCGATAACCCTAAACAAGAAATCATTAACGTTCTTCGTAGCCAGTACAACCTTATCGTCGATTAATACGACGGAACCCACCCGTTCATTTAGTTAAAGCCAGTTCATCATTGAACTGGCTTTTTTAATTTGCCCTTCTTACTCTCCACACCGCCTTAGAAAGTGTGACAATGATCCTTCATTTGAACCCAAACGCACTGTAAACGGAACTAACCTCTCTTTACTGTATCGACTTATTGCATATTTGCAGCTAAATTCATGACCTTCAGCTGGCACCGCTATGAGCAGAACTTTTCTGTCTAATCGGGGATACTTTGTCGTTACCATATAGGATTGCTTTGTAAATGATGTAGTTGTAGCAAGAATGGGCTCCCAAGTCGTAATCGCGCACTATGCTTAATTACACACCGGAGCTAAGGAAGACATTAGCGTTAGGGTCAGCAAAGCCTAGACATACTCCCCCTTAATGCATGGGAGACATATTGAGATCATATCATTATACGATTTTAAGTATATTTTCAGCCTTGAAATCTATTTCACTAACGCAGTATATCTGAGTAATACTCGAGCTTTATGTGGCGCTCGTGATCAACTGAAATTCAATTTATTTTTGAAGTACGTATTTATTGTACTTCAGAAAGGATAAAGCCTGTATAGCTGTAATTAGGCGAATAGACAATTCAAGTGCCCTATATTGATGCTCAAAATGGATTAGTAATCAGTATCAATATCATTTATTACATTTCACTATCAACCGCTTGCCTGCAATTTATAAATCAATAAGTAAATTATTTTTCACTTGTTTTGATCTAAATCTATTTTTTCACAACTTGTCTTATATTAAAAAATTAATCGTTATTTTTAATTAACCATTTAATCAATTTTAATATTTAAAAATAACAAAAAAATCAATAATGAAAGATCAAAAGGAAATAACCTTAATGATATAAAAATTATTTAAATTTATTATAAAAATGCGACGCAGTGCTAATTCTTTTTATCATTAGTAAAAGGAAGGGGTAGTCTCGCCTTGAATTTTCACTTTTAAATTATTGTTTTACAAGGCTTTTTTAATCATGTTAGAGTTTTAAAAGATGTCCAGACACACAGTAAAAAGGAAATACAATGTTATTTAATGAAGTAAGTGAAATTCTTGTAGAAGTATTAGGTGTTGAGCCTGAAGAAGTAACGGAACAGGCAAATCTTGTTGATGATCTCGCTGCAGAGTCAATAGATTTTGTTGATATTATTTATTCAATCGAACAAAAATATCAACTTAAAATATCGGCTGGAGATATATTCCCAGCATTTTTACAAGAAGAAAACTTTTTAAACTCAGAGGGAAAGGTTTCCGAAGAAGTAATTTCCAGATTGAGAAGTGACTACCCTCATTATTCCGATTCAGTTATAAATGAGTTTATAGATAGCCAGTCTGCGGATGTATTTTTCAAAGTCGATAGTTTAGTAAACTTCGTTTCTCACAAACAGGCAGCATAATATGAAACCTTCAGATGTCGTCATTACTGGAATGGGTTTATATACATCATTAGGAAACACAGTTCCGGACGTATGGAATCGAGTTTTAGATAACCAATCTGGGATTAAACTAATCAGCCATCAAGATTGGCTGTCTGGTCATGGTGTTCATCTGTTGGCTTCTTGCAATGACTCGTTTGATTTTTCTAACTTTTTTGGAAGTTGGAACATAAACAAAAAGAATTTGAGAAATATGGGCAGAATAAGCTCGATGTTCTGTCATTCTGTACTGAGCGCACTTGAAAATGCTGGTTTCGAGTCTCTTCAATCACTTCCTAGGCGCTCTTCTGGAATGATCGTAGGGACAGGCGTGTCTCTGTGTGATGAGCATCAGCCAACTCCTCCCGCTTCGCGAAATCCAAAGTGGTTTCTCGATACCTATCCAAACATTGTACTTGCTCAATCTTCGGTTGCGACTGGGATCACTGGCTATGGAAACACCATCGTCAATGCATGCACAAGCGCCAGCCTTGCTATCGGGCAAGCTTACAATATGATTCGCTCTGGCGAGGCAACAGTTATGGTGGCGGGTGGTGCTGACAGCCGGCTTTCTCCCTCGTTTCTTTCTGGTTTTAGCCAACTTAATATGCACTCAAAAAGCGATGACGCTGTTCGCGCCATGCGACCATTTGACAAGCTTAGAGGCGGGTTTGTACTTGGAGAAGGAGCAGGGGCATTAGTGCTTGAGAAGCGAGAACACGCAATTCAAAGAGGCGCGAAAATCCTAGCTAGCGTCGCGGGTTTTTCTTCATCAATGGACGCCTTTAGAATGACAGACCCCTGCCCGAAGGGGAAAGCGAAAGCAATGCGCGGTGCACTTGCTGATGCAAACCTACAACCACATCAAATTGATTACATCAACGCACATGGCACTTCGACGCTTTCTAACGATAGAGAAGAATCGACAGCGATTAACGATGTTTTTCAAGATCACAGCCCATTAGTAAACAGCAGTAAAGCAATGTTGGGGCATACATTAGCAGCGAGCGGCGCTATTGAGTCCATCATGTGTGTCCAAAGCCTTATCTCCCAGACATTGCACGCCAATCCAAATCTCGATCACCTCGATCCCTCATGTGATATCAATTTGGTTGGGAAGTCCCCGATTTCCCACCCTCTTCGTTACTGCATGAACAATTCAAGTGGGATAGGAGGATCCAACACCACTTTAATATTTGAACGCAATTCGATACCTGAGGCAGACACAGAACACGCTAATCCCTTTCAAATTTAGCCTTGGGTTCTGTTTCGTCTCAGAGCTAGTTAGTCTCGTAAAATAAGGAATACTCATGCCAACACCTGTTGCGGTTATTACCGGACTGGGCGGGTTTACTTCGCTCGGAATAACCCTAGAAGAACATTTAGCAGGCCATCAGCAAGCCGAAACTGGGATTCGATACAATGACAGTTACCCCTATCCGCTTGGCGCTGTGCCCAATTTCAATCCACGCGATTTCATTAAAGATAAAAAGTCCATTCGCATGATGACTCCGCAAGTTAAGCTTGGTGTATCAAGCGCGGCATTAGCTTTTAGCGATGCGCAGCTGGATGCCAACCAACTTGCACAATATGAAGAAACCAGTGGTGTCATTTACGGCTCTTTTTTCTGCCAAGGATTTCAAAACAGCACATCGCCTTATCTTGCCAGCTTGAACGATGATCTTTCCATCAACTACGAATCGTTAGGTCTGGAGCATTATCGACAATTCCCTCCCCTATGGATTTTACCTCGCCTACCAAATACGACTGGCGGGCAAGTGTCTATTCAATATGGGCTACGTGGAATGAGTTACAGCATTGTGAATGGTCCGGCTGGGGCCGTCATAGCGGTAGGTGAAGCGATGGAAGCCATTCAAGATGAACGTGCGAGCCGTATCCTTGCTGGAGCTTCAGAATCAGAAGCCTCACTCGACCATACTTTTAGACTTGAACAAAAACACCCTGTCGCTAAAACGTTAAACGATGAAGGCATTGTATCTGCTGAAGCTGGGGTTAGTTTTGTCATTGAAAACGGTGACATTACGAGTCAGCGTGGTCTCGGTCATTATGGCGAAGTTACCGCTTATCAAAACAATTACTTACCCAAGCTTTTTAAGCAACCAAAACAAAGCACTATTGCTGCCATTGAAGCGCACTTCAGAAAGCTGTTACACAAAGCCAATACCCATTCATCAAACATCGATGTCATCCAACTGACTCTTTCTGGAATTCCAGAGTTAGACGAATGTGAAGCACAAGCCGCGTTCAATGTTTTCGGTGGCGATACCCCGATTGTTTGCTCAAACGACTACACCGGATTTGCCTACGGTGCTGCTGGCGGTTGCTCGTTACTTTATGCCTGTTTGCAGTTAAAACACCAATACCTTGCTCCTGTTTTAAATATTGAACGTAAACCATTGAATAACCAATTGAATTACGTTTCTCATTTACGCAAGGATATATCGCTCAAACAGATCATTTGCCACCACATTGACTATCTCGGCAATGAAGTCAGCTTATTGATAAACAAGGAGTCAGAATCATGAAACGCGTGGTCGTAACCGGCATGGGAGCCGTCAGCGCATTTGGCGCAGGGTCGGAAAATTTATGGCAATCACTATTGGCTGGTGAGAATGGCGTCAGATCTATCAACCACCTGCCAGTGAGCGGTGACATTGTCTCTATTGCAGCTACGATGCCTTCAATGGAAGAACACATTCTTGCGAACAAGAAATTGGCATCCATCTCTACAGCGGATCCATCCATTAAAAAATTCTTCCTTGCTATTGAAGAAGCCGTCAATCAATCGGGCATTGATTTCTCAGATCCAAACTATCAAGACACAGCATGCATGATCGCTGACCGCCCCTATAGCTCGACAATGGATGTCGATATTTATTTGCCCACTTTTGCAAAAGCCACCAGCAACGGTGAAGTCGATCTTGAAGCTTGGCTAAGAGAGCTTAGGCAATGCCCTGCCCTTGCGGCTCGAACGCAAGTCGATGATACCGACAGCATTAATCATTTTACCTCACGCTATTACGACCTTACTGGCCCAAGCTTGAGTGTCGGGACTGCCTGCGCTTCAGGTAACAACGCCATTGGCGAAGCCTTTGAGAAAATTCGTCGTGGTCGAATGACATCAGCCATTGTTGGCGGAGCGTACGATTTCGACCTAAATGCCATGATCGGCTTTACCCGTATTGGCGCGCTCACGACCAATCCAGACATAGATACCGCTTGCCGGCCTTTCGACGCCGAACGAAGCGGTTTTGTTATGGGAAGTGGTTGTGGGGTGCTCATCCTAGAAGAACTAGAGTCAGCACAAAAACGAGGTGCGAACATTTTAGCGGAAGTAACGGGATATGGTTCTTATACAGACGGGTATCGAGCTACAGACCCAGACCCGGAAGGAAGAGCGGCGTGCCGCACTCTAGCAGGTGCATTGCACACTGCGGGGCTAAATCCCGAGCAAATTGACTACATCAACGCGCATGGCACTTCAACCAAGATGAACGACAAAACAGAAACCAATGCGATTAAGAAAGTGTTTGGTGAACACGCTTATAACGTTCCCGTTTCTTCAACTAAATCCATGATTGGACACGGAATAATGGCGGCAGGCGCATTAGAGGCGATAGCTTGTATAAACGCCATGCGCGATGGCGTGATACATGGCACTCGTAACTACCAAACGCCCGATCCAGAACTCGATCTGGATTATGTCGCGGAAGGTAAAAGAGAGTTGGAAGTTCACCACGCGATGTCGAATAACTTCGGCTTTGGTGGCCAAAATGCCACGGTCATATTTTCTAAGTTTGGAGAATCATAATGACCTCTAGCCTGATACAGAATAACCTTGAATCTCAAGACTTTGAGAATCAAACCCTACGCAGCATTCTAAACATCAATTTAACCGAACATCGCTATTTGTATTCGCATAAAATCAACGGTGAGGTAGTTATCCCAACGGTTTTCTTGCTGGAATACGCGGTTGCGCTGTTACAACAAAGCCCGTTTATAGAAGAATTAGAAAACGGGAAACTCGACATTCAAAGCTTCTCGCTGTGCAACATCAAATCTAGGCGTTTTATCCAAGTTCAGCAGAACATCGATAACAAACTGTACATCGAATGGAGCAAACAAGAAGACATTTACAATTTATCGATTGGGTGCGACAAACTCTCTAAAAGCGGAAGCGTCATTCGCGCAGACGTACTCGCCCTCACTGCGACACTAGAATTCAAGCGAGATAACGTTCCTACTCACAATAAACCGACTGATGTAGAGCCCATCGAGATATCGGTATTACATAACTTCCGTAAGAAGTCCGCCGCCATTATGGGTTCGCTGTTTGCCACAACGAATTTTTGCTACGAATGGTCGCCAACGGAATGTTGCTTAGACGGTTACTCCGACCTTAAAGACAGCCTGCATTACTACCTTGGCAGCAGTGCCGATATCACCTTTGCCACGCCGGCTCATGGTGCCATTTCCGGTGTGCAGTACCTCGTCTTTTATTCTTACCTGACCGATCGACCTGCCTGGCCAGCCGATATTGAATCGATGAGATTTTACGGTCCTGTAAAAGAATCACTCCTCATTACACAAGTCTCCCGAGGAAAGGATGACGGACACGTAAACGTAACTGTGTGGAATAGCTCAGACATGAGCCTAATTGTGGAATTCAAGAACTACCAATTGCAGGAGAAACGCAACTAATGACGACTTCAACGCCTTTTTTCATTCATTGGGCTGATTCCATCCAAAAGACGGAAGATCGAGTACAACTCAACGTCACCATTGACCCCAACAAAATGGTGGCTTTAAAACACCATGTGTTTAATCGCCTTTGCCTATTTCCATTTGCGTATACAACAGAGCTGCTGGTACAAACAGCCACGCACTGCGCCGATGTGGACAACCCTTTTCCGCTGTATATCGAAGAGGTCGAACAACTTCGCGGCATCGCGATTCCTTTTGGTCAAACTCAATCACTCTCTGTGGATTGTTTCAGAAACAGTGCGGGAAAATTCGAACTCAGCTTAACGATGGACTTAGCCAACAAAAACGGAAAAGTGATTCGTAAAGATTGTGTTGTTGCAACGGCTACCATCGATGTTCAAAGCCAGCATGTGAGCGCTCATCATAGCGAAAAACCAAAAGCACTAAACCCACTGAAACTACCTCAATCGCTTTACTACCAAACATTCCACCCAACTCATGGACCATTATTTCAAACGATTACGGGTGATATCTATCTAGACGATAAGCTGGAAGGTATTGCCGGAAAGTTCAATTTGGCACAATTGGAAAACTGGCAATCCATCCAACCCGGTCTGCGCTTCTGGCTGTCGCCTTTGGCTTTCGATTCTGTTTTACAGCTCTCCGTTCTTAATTGCATCCAAATTGAAAGCACAACCAAACCTCAATTCCACGCCAAACTCCCAGTACGAATGGAAGATGCGTATTTCCCTGAGCCTTTCTCTGCCGACACTGACTACACGATGCGTGGCTTTGTTAATCACATCGATGACAAAGACCAACAATCGCGATTTTGCGTAACAAAAGAGAATGGCGAACACGTTGCTTTGCTCTCTAGTGTGACACTGCGCCGTGCTCCTCATAAGCATTTTGAAGCGCGTAATCTCCTAGAAGATTTCAAGCAATACCGACATGAAGAGGTCATATTGTGAAGTACACCACCCCCGAATTTGAGCTTAGCTATGCAGTCAAAGGTAACCCGAGCGCAGACAAAACGCTGGTTTTCCTAAATGGTATTTTTCACGGGGAACCATCTTGGATCAAACAGAGTCGTTTTCCTTTTTTTAAGAAAGAACACAAGCAAGTGTTTATTGATTACCCTGGATGCGGCGAATCACGTGTATTTTCTACCTTCTCATACGATCAATTGTGCGATGCAATCGCAGAGTTACTTGGAGAATTACAACTGCCGAACATCACGTTAGTCGGGTATTCATTTGGCGGAATATTGTCACTGGAATTGGCGAAACGAAATCCACACTTTATTAGCCAATTGGTCATGGTGAACTCGGCAATCGACATATCGATGAAAGGTAAAAAAATGATGGCAAGCGTTAAGCATATGTTGGAAACCGATGTGCCGCTCGCCACTATATTCCAAGGGACATACTCTTGGTTTTTTAGCGACGATTACTTGGAACAATTAGAAGACTTTCAAACGCTAGTTGTCCAGCGATATGTCGAATACAACCACAACAGGCACTCGGTCATTGCTTTTTTAAACGCGATAGGTAATCGCTCGAATGTCGAGCCACTGCCACTAACAATACCCGCATTATTGGTAGGAACTGAGGGCGATTTTATTTGCCCACCCAAGCTACAAAAAGCGCTTATCGATTCGAACTCTACGTTCGAGTGGGCTTGCCTACCGCTAGACACGCATGCCGCGAACATCGAAGCGCACGCACTCGTAAACCAAACCATTCGCGCGTTTTTGGAGTCCCAATATGATTAACCCATTTTGTTTATACGTCACTAATGCTGAGCAGCAATTACAAAGGTTTCCTATCTCAGCCGAACAAGACCTACCCGATGAAATAGGTAAAACGCTGGCCGAATCAAAACAGCCGATTGTTTTGAGCCACCAAGGGAAAAGCGACGCATGTGCGTTGAATGAGTTGTTCCAAATTTTCCACAAGCTCTATCGCCCGTTAATGCGAAAACGCGGTTGCCAAGTATGGGTTCATTGGGAACAGAGCGAAAACACCATCATTCAAAAGGGTGCTCAAACGCTCTGCCAAATTGCAGCGATGGAGCTTGCGGGGAAGAAAGCTCGAATCAACTTCATCAGTAGCGATAAGGCAATGGATAAAAACACTTATTTTCAATTACTTGAACTTAAAGGCTGCGAATACCTAACCGCGCAGTCTGTGCAATGGAATGTTGCAAACAGCCAATTATTGTAGGATTAAGGACATAAAATGAAAACGGTATTAATTACAGGCGCGGGGCAAGGAATCGGAATGGCCATCGCGCAGCAGTTTTCTCAATGTGATTACGCGGTATACCTAAATGTCAGAACGCTGACACCAGAAATAGAATCGCGAATTGCTTCACTGCAAGCCGATGGCGCTGTTGTTCTTCCGATTATTTTCGATATCAATAACAAAGCGCAAACACTGAAGGCTCTAGGATCAATAGATAAACTCGATGTTCTGGTGAATAACGCTGGAATACTTCGGGATAACCTTATACCCCAAACATCAATGGAAGACTGGCAATCGGTACTTCAAACCAATTTCTATTCTGCTCAAGATATGTTTACGCGATGCATCCCATTACTAAAAAAATCGGATGCGCCTTGTGTTATCAATATGGCTAGCATCTCCGGTGTACGGCCAAGGGCCGGTCAAGGTGCTTACGCCGTTGCTAAGGCAATGTTGATAGAGTGGGCAAAACAACTTGCCAGTGCTCCACCCAATGATCTCAACGCTTTAACAACGTATGCGATTTCTCCAGGACCGGTCGCCACTGAGATGATAAAAAAGGCACCTTGGTATAAACAACCGGGCGCGTTTGATCGTATTCCTCTAAAGCGGTTTGCTCAACCAAATGAAGTCGCTGAGTTGGCCGTTAGTCTCGCAAAATACCAGCAACTGAGTAACGGTCAGAATATCGTCTTGGATGGTGGATTTACTCAGACGACCAAAACTGCATAGCCATGGAGTCAAACACTCATCCTATGGCAACACCACAACCAAACTCTGTCGACGTTTGGTTGTGGATTCCTTGCAAGAGTTGGACACTCTCAAAGCTTAATGACCTGTCGAAGTCTGAGCGCACGCAATTTCAATTGAAGCCAGAAATAACACGATGGCAATTCGCCGCCAGCAAATTGTTTCAGCGTCATGTTTTAAGTATGTATATCAATAGAGAGCCGAGCCAACATGTTGTCTTGAAAAAAACATTCGGAAAGCCTTACTTGGATAAGGAATCTCTACAATTTAATGCGTCGCACAGCCAAGGTGTAATGGTGGTTGCTGTTACGTCTAAAACTGAAATAGGTCTCGATATTGCTGTTCACAACCATGCATCTAAATGGAAACGAAGAGCCAAGAGTGTTTTGCACGAAAACGAATGTGTTGAGAATGCCACGCAGTTTTACCATTTGTGGGCACTAAAAGAATCGCTTCTAAAAGCGACTGGCGAAGGGCTAATTCATGGCTGTCGTCACTTGTGCCTTAACTCTGACGACCTAAATACAGATGGCTTAAGTACAGATGGCTTAAGTAAAAACTGTTTAAATACAGATAGTATTAGCAACAACTCACTCATTACCTATACCAAGCAGACTCAGCAATGGTGGAGTTATTTGATCCGGTCGCCTATTCGCCATGCGAGTTTAGCAGTATCGAGTAACGCGCAGTTAAATGATGTCAGAATCATGAGTTTCATCCCTCAAAAGTAAAATTGATTCATCACAAGGTTAGGGTCTGTTGATCTTTCGTGGTTAAATTTTGTTCGACTTCTATGCCTTTTAATCGCGGCGCAAGGTGTGACGCCTAGTTATTCTAAGCAAATACCTTGCAACAAAGAGTAAAAGGCATAGAAACGAACCCTTCGGGCAGAATTTGTGGCTTATTTCTACTGCGTTATCGCTCATTGATGTAGAGCGACTACACCGAATGAGCGTTGCCTTGTATAAATCACCCACAAATTGCTACAAAAATCATCTCGAAAGGTCAACAGACCCTAAACATTCTATTCCTATCGAGCTCTCCATTCATTTGGTGGAGCTCATTTTTCTTGCTCATCTAAAGGCATATTTGATAATGTTCATTACAACTTAGTAAGAGGAAACAAGAAGATATGGAAATCAAAATCGATAAATTAGACGGCAAAGAAATCGTCGCTCTTCTCAATGAACACTTGGATGATATGTACGCAACGTCTCCGCCAGAAAGTGTCCACGCCTTAGATCTAGTCGCATTAAAAAAGCCCGAGATTACGTTTTGGTCGGCATGGGAGAACGGCGAGCTTCTTGGCTGTGCAGCCTTAAAACAACTTGATTCATCTCATGCGGAATTGAAGTCTATGCGTACCACTAAAACAGCCCGAAATCGGGGTGTAGCCTCAAACTTATTACAACATTTGCTTTCTGTGGCAGAAGATCGAAAATACGAAAAGATCAGCTTGGAAACAGGCTCTATGGATTTTTTTAAACCCGCTCGCACCCTGTATGAGAAGAATGGATTTGTTTACTGCGCACCTTTTGCTGATTACCAACCGGACCCAAACAGCGAATTCATGACGAAAGATTTGCTGCAAAAACCCTCTTGAGAGCTTACCCCCCTATGGAATACTTATGAACAAGGTTGTGATCGTTACAGGAGGAAGCCGTGGTATCGGAAGAGCTACCTCTCTCCTATTGGCTTCAAAAGGCTATCGGGTATGTGTTAATTATCGAACGCGCCAAGATGAAGCCATCGAAACCGTTAAGCTGATTGAAAAGGAGGGAGGCAAGGCCATTGCTTGTGCCGCTGATGTCTCCGTTGAAGCCGACGTTATTCGCTTGTTTGATACTGCAGAAAAAGAGTTCGGAACGCTCACTCACTTAGTCAACAACGCTGGAATTCTATTCACCCAGTCCCGCCTAGTGGATATGGATCTTGAACGCTTTAACAAAGTTATGGCTGCCAACGCCACCAGCTGCTTCTTATGTTGTAGAGAAGCAGTGAAACGCATGGTTGAAGGTGGGGCTATTGTAAATGTCTCTTCCGCTGCATCAAGGCTGGGAGCGCCGTTTGAGTACGTGGATTACGCCGCCTCTAAGGGCGCGGTCGATTCGTTGACCAAAGGGCTTTCTTTAGAGGTTGCGGCTCAGAATATCCGCGTTAACGCCGTTCGTCCTGGGCTCATTCACACAGAGATTCATGCCGATGGTGGTGAACCCGGTCGCGTTGATCGTCTCGCTTCTTCTTTGCCTTTACAAAGAGGAGGTACGCCAGAAGAAGTGGCCAATGCAATTGTATGGTTACTGTCTGATGAGGCTTCTTATGTTACAGGCTCATTCACAGAAATTGCTGGTGGGCGATGACTTAACACACAGCAGTACGCCCATCCGTTTAGGTTTAACCAAAAATCACCTAAATGAATCACCCATTCTGTAAATAAAATGAGTAAGATTTCTGCTGCATTTTGTAATCTTAACGTGATAGGATTGCACGCTTTTATGATCAACCTCACAGTTATTTTCCGCTGTGAGGGAAACTCACAATCTGATATCAACCACTTATCTGGACTCGCCACATAACATATGTGCGAATTTCTAGAGCATTTACTGGCGAAGGAACTGACTTCCTTACGGTAAAAATGCTTGGTTTATCAGTTTCAAAAGCGAAAATTATATGTCTAAAACTATCCTGAGTCCTGAACAGCCCAGTATTGCAGAGGCTGACAGCTCAGCGATTCAATCTGCTCAACGTGCCAGTACAACCCTTCAAAAACTTGGATTCAACAACCCTGTATTTTGGCTGAGCGGAAGTTTCCTTTTAATGTTTGTCTTGCTTGCTCTCGTTAACACTTCACTACTGTCATCTATAATCAACTCTGGATTCACTTATGCCACTCAGTGGTTTGGCGCATTCTGGCAAATCTTATTGCTGGTAAATTTTGTAATTGGATTAGTGCTCGCGCTAGGTCAAACGGGTTATGTGCGCTTAGGTGGGCTTGCTCTGCCCGAAATCGACACATTCAAGTGGCTTTCTATTGTACTTTGTACGCTACTCGCTGGCGGTGGAGTATTCTGGGCTGCTGCTGAACCCATCGCACACTTCGTTTCTGCGCCACCTATATTTGATGAATCTTCAGCAAGAGATATGGCGATAAACGCCCTTTCTCAATCTTTCATGCATTGGGGGTTTCTTGCTTGGGCAATACTGGGCTGCTTATCGTCAGTTGTGTTGATGTACCTTCACTATGAGAAAGGATTGCCACTTAAACCACGTACGCTGCTCTACCCTATTTTTGGCAACAAAGCGATTCACGGTAAGCTAGGCAACGCTATTGATGCGGTATGTATTATCGCTGTAGCCGCTGGTACGATTGGACCAATTGGGTTCCTTGGCTTACAAGTAAGCTACGCGCTGAACGCGTTGTTTGGCATTCCAGACAGCTTTGCTACGCAAAGTATGGTTATTCTCTTTGCCATGGCTATGTATACCCTTTCAGCATTGAGCGGGCTCAGCCGAGGTATTCAATTAGTTAGCCGTTACAACATTATTCTTTCCGTTGCATTAGTCTTCTTTATTCTTATTGCGGGTCCAACAAGCTTTATCATCGATGGTTACATGCAAGGTATGGCAACCATGATCGATAATTTTGTGCCTATGGCTTTATTCCGAGGCGACACTGGCTGGTTGAGTTGGTGGACCGTTTTCTTCTGGGGATGGTTTATTGGTTATGGACCAATGATGGCGATCTTTATTGCTCGTATTTCCAGAGGCCGCACTATTCGACAGCTGATTCTTGCAGTAAGTGTCGCTGCGCCACTGATCACTTGTTTCTGGTTCAGTATTGTTGGCGGTAGCGGATTGGCGTTTGAGTTAGCTAACCCTGGTGTGATTAAAGCTGGGTTTGAAGGATTCAACTTACCGGGCGCATTACTTGCTATTACTGAGCAGTTACCTTACTCAACATTGATCGCTATTTTGTTCTTAGTTTTAACAACAACGTTCATTATCACAACAGGTGATTCAATGACTTACACAATCAGCGTTGTTATTACTGGCGACACAGAACCAAATGCAATGATGCGTGTATTTTGGGGCGTAGTAATGGGTTCAATGGCGATTGTCTTGATATCTCTAGGTCAAGGGGGAATATCTGCATTGCAGTCTTTCATCGTGATCACTGCGGTTCCGGCATCGTTCATCTTAGTGCCTTGTTTGTGGCAAGCGCCTAAAATCGCTCATAAGATGGCAAAAGACCAAGGCATTCTGTAATGTGCGAGTCCAACACACTCTAGAGTCTGTTTAGCCAAATAAAAACCCCTGAAATCGATTCAGGGGTTTTCTCTTTCTAATGAATGCAATTAAGCACTCAGGTGCCTGAAACTTACTCTTGTTCCAACACGATTAGAAACTGATCTTCATTCAGGTCCGTGATCACCGAGTGGCTCTTCTTACCTATATTGGCTTTCTGCTCTTGTTCTAGTTCATAAGGCATAATGAGAGTAATTTTCTCGATCCCTTCGGCTCTTGCCAGCTTCACCAGCCTAACAAGGTTTGTTTCATCACTATTTTGAGCAGACATTGCAGATAAAGCCTGATCCCAGATTCTATCTTGCGGAGTTTGCATTTGATTCAAGCTGTCTTTCCAAACCACGCCAAAGATCGGCGCGAAAGACTGAATCGCCTCCAAAAATGTCCATTTCCTGCGGCAAACTACACCTAAAAAAGTGGTGTAATCAAAAACAATGTCCGCCGTTTTAGTTTCATCCATAATGCCCCCCGACATTGAGAATAGCGAAATATCCGAAGACTATTTCTTAAAACACAACGCCTTTGCATCGTTGTTCATCACCTTTTGGTATGTATTACAAAAAGGTTTTGGCTGGGTCAAGCGAACCCTAACGCCATATTAGCAATACCACCTAAACCGTTACGGAATTGCATATAAACTCACTATTAACCACAATTTGCTATATAGCAATATGATATAAAACAATCGTCTGTTATGACCTTATTTCACAAGAAAAGGCTATAAAAAAGTAGGGTTATTTACACAATATGAACATAGTTGAAATGAATCAAAGGAAAAGATTTGGAATTCTGTCAGTTACTTGGCTGGTTAATCAACTCAGCCAACTAAATGAAGACAACTTATTGCCAATTAACCAGTTTAAGACCAATCCCAACTCGAGTGTGGCTGTGGTTGTATTCAATCAGCGTTTCTCCGTAGCCATGGTAAACTTGGGTATATAAGCCGACGAAGTCATTCATATAGAACGTATAACCAGCTTCAACACCACTTCGATCTGTATCAAAGTTATAAAATCCGCTTAAATCGAAGACACCAAAGGTCGAGTGAATCTTCATCCACGCATTCCATGGCGCGTAGTACTCTGCAATATCTGGGTTTTCACCAGTCCGACCGAACACAGACCAAGCATGAATGCCGTATTCAAAGGGGCCATCAAGCAGTTCAAGAGCGAGGTAAGCTCTGTCCCAACTGCGAGATAGTGACGCGGTTTGCCCATTAGATTGGTGTTTATAACCCAGCTCAATATTGTTGATGATGAATAGATCAGGACGATACATCACAAAAATTTGCGGCTTGTAGTTTGTTTCACGAAAAGGAGAAGAAATTTTATTGTTCGCTACTTGCCATAATGACGTTTGAGAATAAGAAGCTACCAAGGATGAATTTGACGTAAATTGCAGCAAAGGGAATGAAAAGGAAAACTTAAACTTCGCCTCAAGTGATTGTAGCTCTCCAGCGCCTTCAAACCCACCCGCTAAGTAGTCTGCTTTATTAATGTCGTTGGTATAACTTCCAATAACATACGTATCCTCATAGGAAGAAATGCTGCTTAGGCTTTTAGCCATCAACGGACAAGAAAAAGCGATTGATATTAAAATCCCAACAACGGCGAATAATGGTTTTTGCACAGGCGGCAACCTTTGTCTTTTTATTAGTGTTTTCAAATAGACAAGCAAAGATTACGCCAAAACCCCAAATAAAATAGCTCTTAGTTTTTAATATCAACTATTCGGCTGGCTTTGCGATACTGCACACGCCATCCGCTCCAACGTGGCAGCTCCCAGCGTTTCGGGTCACCTTTTCTTAGACCGCGAAGGTACAAAACATGGACAAGCTTTTTACTTGGGAAATACTCTACGGTCAGTTGCAAATCGCCGATATTGAGAAGAGTTGGAAATTTTTCATCAAAATCCTCTCTTTCCCAATATGGAATACCTTCAAATTGAATATCTTCCGGATCAAGTAATTCAAGATCCGCAAGTGTTTCAACACCGAGGTCTCGTAACTGTTGCTCTAGCCAGCACGCTGCACTTTCTACTCTGTCTTCGGAATTGTTTTTTTCCAATGCTTTGTACAAGTTCCAAGCCGCGATATCCGCTTTGAGTTTTTCTGCAAACCCTTTCCACGCTTTGCCTTGAATAAGGGCATTGGCAACCGATTCCACACCTTGTGGTTCACTCAAACGTTCGGCAATCACCCGACCAGCGTAGAGATATTGAGAGCGTGTAACCCACTCTTCTTCAATTTTTATCATGTCGCCATTTGCCCACTCTCCGATATCCAGTGCTTCTATTTGCTTCATCGCCATGGGCAACATTATGGTAGCGAGGTTTAGCGTTTGTTTGACCCCTCTTCCCGGTAAGCTGTGTTGATCCAGTACGACTGCCGCTTCTGCTGTATCGGGGAATCGAGAATCCCTTCCGACCGTCAACTCACTGTAGCCATTGCCTAGAGCTTGCTTACGTTTCTCTCTTCGAACAAAAACAAGCTCGGGATGAAGTCGCGCAATTTCATTTACAAATACGTTTGAATCGAACCGAGACGCAACCTCTAAATCGGGTAGCGATAGCGCATCCCGCATTTGCCTCGCTAGTGCTTGTGCTTCGCTCAGTACTTGCGCATCAACAAAAATGGCATCACATGATTCTCCACGTATAAGTTTGATCAGTGTGAGTGCGTCGCAACCTTTGGGTTCCCATTGGCTGAGTTTTTCTAACTTATCTTCACTTTCTGGTAGCTTGAAGAGGCGCGCTGGTGTACATAAGACAGCACTTAGATCCACCATCGCTTCGCGCAATGGTTTGGTGGGTAAACGAGTCAATAGGTCTGCATACAATGCATCAATAGGAAGTGGATAGAGAATTTCGCCATGGGTGGTAATTGCACCTTGATCATCAATTGCGCCCATTTGCGTGAGTCGCTCAATGGCTTGTGCTACCGATTTTTCAGGTAGTGGATCAAGAAAGGTTAATGTGTCTAAAGGATACCCACAACTGGCACTGGCTAACATCGCCTCGGTGAGCTCTTCGCGGTGCAATTCTGGTGGTGTTACGGCATCCAGTGGTGCGTGCTCCCCAAACATCCGGACACAAATACCGTCTTGAACGCGCCCCGCCCGCCCCGCTCGCTGCTTCGCACTTGCCTTTGAAATGTGCTTTAAGCTCAGAACCGTTCGACCATTTCTTTGCAAAGTACGCCTTTCCAACCCGCTATCTATCACCACCGAAATATTGGGAATGGTCAGTGAGGTTTCTGCTACGTTGGTTGCCAATACTACTTTCTGCTGATCCTGTTGCTTCAAAGCCAGTTCGCGTTGAGCATCCGATACAGAAGCATGAAGAGGCGTAACAAGCACATCACCTAGACTAGACAGAGCTTGTTGGCATTGTGTGATTTCTTTTCTACCCGGCAAAAAAACAAGAATGTCACCTTTGGTTTCCTGTAAACAGTGCTCGACCTCGGTTCGCACTTTTTGCTCGAGCCCCCTGATATCGGGTAAGTGCCTTGTATCCATTGCGCGATAACCGACACTCACAGAATACACCCGACCCTCAGCGTATATTCGTTTTCCGCCAATGTAATCAACCAATCTTTGGGACTCTAGTGTTGCGGAGGTAACAATCAGGCGATGCTGCTCTTCACGGCGTAATATAGAAACAAGAAGATCCGTATCCCAACGCCTTTCGTGAAATTCATCCACCATCACCGTATCAAAATTACTCAGTTTGTTTTCAGAGTACCAGCGCAGCGCCACACCAGGTGTGACAAACACTACTTGAGTGTTTTCGGAATAGAAGCTTTGCAGCTTGATTGCATAGCCGATCTTATCGCCAAGCTTTGTTCCGTCTCCCTTCGCCAAATATTCAGCCAGTGAGGTACACGCTATTCGCCTTGGTTCAACAACCAATACTCGACCAAATTTTGCAGCCCATAGCGGCAAGCGAGTCGATTTACCTGATCCGGTTTCAGCCTCAACAACTAAATGGTGCTGACCTATCAAAGAATCAAATTCAGGTTTTATCGCGTCGATTGGAAGCATGAGAAAAGGTCATCTAGAGAAATTTGAAAATGTGGCGCAGAGTATATACCCAAACCTAAGCGATATGCATTGAGAAAGCACGTTGCGCTGAAACAGAATATAAAGCTATGAATCCTGCTTCTTGCGGTAGTTTGAGTATAAATAGCAGTTTGAGGCACACAAACCTCAAACTATTACTAGGGTCTGTTGATCTTTCGAGATGATTTTTGCAGCAATTTGTGGGTAATTTATACAAGGCAGAGCTTATTCGGTGTAGTCACTCTACATCAATGAGCGATAACGCAGTAGAAATAAGCCACAAATGCTGCCCAAAGGGTTCGACTAGGCGTCCCCGTTCTATGCCTTTTACTCTTTGTTGCAAGGTATTTGCTTAGAATGACTAGGCTACACACCTTGCGCCGCGATTAAAAGGCATAGAACTCGAACAAAATTTAACCACGAAAGATCAGCAGACCCTAAATAATTAGCGAATTAGAGAAGTTCGGTTTACAAGAATGTAACCAAACCGCTATCATTTCAATCTACGCCCGATACATGTCTTACCGAGTCACTAATGAATAACGATAAACGCCCTTTATATATCCAATACGCGGGTCCAGCTCTTCTGAGTACGCCTCTTTTAAACAAAGGCAGTGCTTTTTCCGCAGAAGAACGCATTTCTTTTAACCTTGAAGGTTTGCTTCCGGAATCGACCGAAACAATACAAGAACAAGTTGATCGCGCATATCAACAGTATAAAAACTTTGAAAGTGATATGGATAAGCACATCTACCTGCGCAATATCCAAGACACGAATGAAACCCTTTTCTATCGCTTAGTTCAAAATCACATCAGCGAGATGATGCCAATCATCTATACGCCGACAGTTGGTGCGGCTTGTGAGAACTTTTCGAACATTTACCGCCGCGGTCGAGGTATTTTTATCTCCTACCCGAACCGTGATCGAATTGATGATTTGATCAACAATGCCACTAACCACAATGTAAAAGTGATTGTTGTAACAGATGGCGAGCGAATCCTTGGTCTGGGTGATCAGGGGATCGGTGGCATGGGTATCCCTATCGGTAAGCTAGCGCTTTATACGGCATGTGGTGGTATCAGCCCAGCCTATACGTTACCAATCGTATTGGATGTTGGTACTAACAACCCTCAACGCCTTGCCGATCCAATGTACATGGGCTGGCGTCACCCTCGTATCACTGGTGCTGAATACAACGCATTTGTTGAAGAATTTATGCAAGCCGTCCAACGCCGCTGGCCAGATGCATTGATTCAATTTGAAGATTTTGCCCAAAAGAATGCGATGCCTCTTCTAGAGCGCTATAAAGATCGCGTTTGCTGTTTTAACGATGATATTCAAGGCACAGCTGCCGTTACAGTAGGTTCTTTGATAGCGGCTTGCCATGCGGCTGGAAGCAAACTTTCTGAGCAACGCATTACGTTCTTAGGCGCAGGCTCCGCTGGCTGCGGGATTGCTGAAGCCATCATTGCTCAAATGGTCTCTGAAGGGCTGTCCGATGAGCAAGCGAGATCACAAGTTTACATGGTCGATCGTTGGGGCTTACTCCAAGAAGGCATGCAAAACTTGCTCGACTTCCAAAAGCGTTTGGTTCAGAAAGATGCCAATACTAAAGATTGGGAGTCTGACGACGCTGGGTTCTCTCTATTGGAAGTGGTTAAAAATGCCAAACCAACCGTATTAATTGGTGTTTCTGGTGCACCTGGCCTGTTCAGCAAAGAAGTTATTCAAGCCATGCATTCAGGTTGTGAGCGCCCAATTGTGTTCCCACTTTCGAACCCAACGAGCCGCGTTGAAGCGACACCAAACGATATCATTCGCTGGACGGACGGCGCTGCACTCGTGGCAACCGGAAGCCCGTTTGACCCTGTGATTCATGATGGTAAAACGTTTGAAATCGCTCAGTGCAACAACAGCTACATTTTCCCTGGCATTGGCTTGGGCGTTCTTGCGGTTTCTGCGTCACGCGTGACGGATGAAATGCTCATGGAGTCAAGCCGAGCGCTGGCAGAATGTTCACCTCTAGCCCAACAAGGAACAGGTGCTTTGCTTCCTCCACTTGAAGAAATCCATATGGTTTCTAAAAAGATTGCGTTCGCCGTTGGGAAAAAAGCCATTGAGCAAGGTGTTGCACTAGAAATTACTGACGAAGCCTTAGAGAAAGCCATTAACCAACATTTCTGGCAACCAGTGTACCGTAAGTACAAACGCACAGCGTTCTAACATAAGCTGATGAGTTTCTAGTCAATTTACACAAATTGTCGGCACAAATGCACGTTTCATTCAGAAAAGCCCTTTATGGGCTTTTCTTTTTAGCATGAAACCGTAAGATTAGTGGTTATGTTAGAGATACTTACCACTCTAGGAACGAAACTGGTTCCCTACCTATCTGAAATTTCCACAGCCGTTATCGCCTGTGGATTGGTCGTGTTTGGCTCGGATATTAACCGAGTTATGCGTCGCGTCCTTTCTGGCCATCACTTTATCGTACGAACTTTTGCTTTCATTGCTATCAATGCCTTTGGGTTTGGTTTTTTCATTGTGAAAATGTCTCCTCTTCTTTCACAATGGCTAACGCGGCTTGATCGTGATTGGCTAGTGATAGCCTTACTATTATGGTTTACTCTTGTGGGTATCTGGGCACAGCGAAATCGGCAGGTTTGATATTGGAACTAGCATGCTGAAACTCTCTCTACCATCGTCACTTATCTTATGGCTTCGCAGAGCAGCGTTGGTAATACTCCTATCTGGAATTACCTTACTCGGCACGCTCATTTTCATTGATCGCTGGATAAGTTGGCAAACCGAATCGCAAGTGTATTTTGAACCTGAAACGCTGCCAGATCACGACGTTGCACTGGTGCTAGGCACTAGCAAATATATCGGTAGAACCCTCAACGACTTTTACACCCACCGCATCAACACAGCTATTCAATTATTTTTGGATAAAAAGGTGTCGTCTTATTTGTTGAGTGGCGACAACGCCCACCGCTCTTATAATGAGCCATGGACCATGAAGCGGGATCTTTTAGAAGCAGGGATTCCTGAAGATGCCATTTACCTCGACTACGCTGGTTTTAGAACCCTCGACTCTGTAGTAAGAGCAAAAGCCATTTTTGATGCTGATGATTTTATAATTGTGACGCAAGCATTCCACTGCGAGCGTGCTTTGTATATTGCCAATTATCATGGAATAAAGGCAGTATGTTTGGCAGTGCCGGGGCCCACTGGATCGGGTGGCTGGTTTGTTCGTGTAAGAGAGGTGCTTGCGAGAGCAAACGCGCTAATCGATCTCTATATCATTGATAAGCAACCTAAGTTCATGGGACCTAAAGTTCCAATTGAAAACATCGAAGGTCCACACTTACCTATCCCACCTCTCGATAGTCACTCTTCAGAGCAAGTAGGCAACGCACAAGCATCAGAAGAGAATCTAGAAAAAGAAAACAAAAAAGAGGGCTCGCCTGAGCCCTCTAAATTCTAAGCTCTAAGCTCTAAGCTCTAAGCTCTAAGATACAATATTTACCAATATGAATCTGAGATCATTTTTGTTGCACTAACCGACCTGCTCTGATGCTATCTCACACCGTCGAAAATGAACTTCAACTCGATCACGTCCTAGGTGCTTGGCTTGGTATAACGCTTCATCGGCTCTGGCCATGGTTTCGGTCATTCTTTCATTTTCCATCTCTGCCACACCCGCACTGCACGTTAACGGTTCGCCGTGAAGCCACGCATGCTCTCTAACGTTGCACAGAATGCGCTCAGCAATTTCTTGAGCCTGTTCCAATCCGCTATCTCGACAGAATACAATGAACTCCTCTCCTCCCCATCTCACTAAGTGATCGCTAGGACGGATAACAGCACTGACCACAAGAACGAACTCCTTCAGTATGTCGTCGCCAATCTGATGACCAAAGGTATCGTTGATTCTCTTAAAATGGTCTATATCCAAGTAAATCATCGACAATGTATCTAAGCCGGCTTCCGTCTGCTTGGCAGCGTTATCCAACCAATTTCTGACTGAATGGCGATTCCTTGCCCCGGTAAGCGCATCAACTTGCGCCATTTCTGCAAAACGCGTGTTTTGTTGACGTAACCGGTCATTAACAGTTTTCAGATGGAGGTGTCGCGCATTCGCTTGGCTGATGGCTGTTAAGTTTCTACTGTGATCGAACCAAAAGAGTGCCACACCAAGTACCGTCCATATCAGTACCAAGGTAAGCATCAGCTTTTCTCCATCAACAAAATGCCCTTCGAATTCTATGCTATTTATTTTGATGTCATGCTCGCCAAGCTCTGTGTGTGAACCTGTCGCTATCTCAAATAAAACCACATTGCTGAATTCTGGAGCAGCGTGCTCGATATCAGTATCAAAATCCGCTAACCACCAAGTCATTACTTGGAAGTTCTCCATCGGAATAACAAGTGCGCCTTTCCCGACGCCAGGAGCGAACTCTAAACCATTATATTTAACGGAATACTCGTTATCTGCCCTTGAATAGGCTGAGTTATAGTTCCTTAAATACACTCTTAATCGGGCTTCTGGGTCGTTAGTATGGTAGTCGATATTCAGCCTAACTGTATGATAGTTAGATAAATCGATTCCCTTCGTTATATCATTAGAAAGCTGTATAGAAACCGAGCAATATGGCCATGCGTATTCACTCTGGTTTAACTGACATTGAAGACGCGCTTGATGCCCTTCCATCTGTAACCTAGATTCCGTAGAACCACCCATTTGCCTGTCATCGGTAGACAAAAAGGTAAAGTGTTCAGGCGAAATTGCTAGTCGCTGCGTATCTCCAAATTGGTAATAAAGTGTTATTACCGACAATGTACCAAACAACAACACCAAAAAAACCTTATGTATAAAGCTCAAATGATGTTTTCTATTCATGCTACACCTCATTTAAATGTGTAGTACCCCATAAAAAATGGAACTGGAATCACACAATAATGCATATGTGCAAGATACCATAATTAAGCTTATAAGCACGAAATTTATGACGAAAAGAAAGTCATAATTTAGTAAATAAAGATGTACATCAATAAAAATCAATAACAAAGGTCACTATTCTATATTTAGCTCAAAACACATTACCCCTTAATAACTAAAAATCTCATTCGGGGATAATTGATAACTTTGCTAAAATCTAGAAACAAACACACCTATTAAAGGTGTGAACAAAATAAGAGTAATGTCATGTCTATCAATACAAAAGGCACTCTGAAAAAGCTGAGTTCTCAGCTTTCAGAAGGTGTCGAATATTCCCTACCTGTCGGTGAAGATCGGGTTGGGCTAAATGCGTTTATTGGAAAACCCATTAAACTCACTCACACCGGAAACATTTTCTGTAGTTCTTGCGGTAAGAAAACCAAAAAAAGCTACTCTCAAGGTCACTGCTTTGTTTGCATGCGAAAGCTTGCAAGCTGCGATATGTGCATAATGAAGCCTGAAACTTGCCATTACGAGGAAGGAACTTGCCGAGAACCTCAGTGGGGCGAAGAGAATTGCATGGTTGACCATTACGTCTATCTATCAAACACCTCAAGTTTGAAGGTGGGAATTACGCGTCATACGCAAATTCCGACTCGATGGATTGATCAAGGTGCCACGCAAGGGCTGCCTATCTACAAAGTAAAGAATCGTCATATATCGGGTTTAATCGAAGTGGAACTTGCTAAACACGTCGCTGACAAAACGAACTGGCGGACGCTTCTGAAAGGCGATGCTGAACCACTGCCATTAGAAGAACTTGCTAAAGAACTGATGCCTCATGCGGATGAAGTCATCAAACAAGTTAAAGAGAAATATGGTGAAGACTCCGTAATACCTCTTGTTGATGCGCCCACCGAGATTACTTACCCAGTACTTGAGCACCCAACCAAGATCGTATCTCATAATTTCGACAAGAATCCTGAAGTGACGGGGATTCTGAAAGGCATTAAAGGTCAATACCTTATTATGGATACGGGCGTGATAAACGTTCGTAAATTCACATCATACGAAGTAACGTTTGAAGCCTAGTTGAACAAGAATGCTGGAGTGTTGCGCACTCCAGCTTTCTCGATTACATAGCCAGCTTGCCATCTGTCGCCGTTAAAACAAAGACGTCCATATGACCTTCGTTATCACGAATGATTGATCGAATTGGCTGAGCGTTATGCCACAACTTGTGATCATCAAGAATCGCAATTTCTCCATTCTCTAGAACTTTTCTAAAAAATGGGGCTTCATGGTTATCTTGATAAAGCATAATCTCACCACCCACTATGTTGTGCCTATCTATACCGACAATCGCAATATGATCAAACCCGTCTTGATGAACGCCTTCCGGAGCGACTGGCGTTTCGTCAAAGACCGTCGCGATGCGTATTTGGTGAATTTCGATTTCTTGCCCAACGGGCAAGGCATTGGCCTCAACAAACAACTGACACATTTCGTGCATGGCATCCCCACTTAAGATATCAGTCTCAATACCTTCAAACTGACGAATCACATCTCCCTGAAAGTGGTTGATATTTTCCGACTGCACAAAGTTATGCCGATTGACTTCTCTTAAGCTATTTGGCTGAAATTCAACAACAGAGTACCGCCGCAGCCGATATTTTCCATCAGCGTGTTTTGTATGAGGTAAGGAATCAAATGAAGGAGATAACTGAGCGATAGCATTATGGCTAAGTTGAGTGATTTGCAAGGTACTTTCATGCGAAAACATAGTGACGCTCCTAGAAGCTTTTTAGCTACACATCATTCACAAACTATTTACATCTAGAATCGACCACTTATTCTGCTAGATCAAATTTTTCATATCACATATATCGCCCCACTAGTAAATAAAGAATATAGAACTGCGTATACTGCAAATTCAAGATATATAAACCAGCAACTCACTTGGTAGTTTGTCAATAACAAAACTCTCCACTAGGCGTAGTTGTAACACTATGATTTAAATGGATATTAAGTCATCTCTGTGATTCAGTTCTTATCTATTTGACTTCTCTCTACTTTATTCGCACAACAGATTGTTATTTAGATCAATAAGTTCTATTCTCGGACGCTATATTTATAAAAGGAGTAGGCTAGTGAATAAGTTAGTCATCGCTGCAGGTATTGCTGCAGTGGGAGCTGGTGGATATCTTTACACCCAGCAGCAGGCATCTCAGTCCGTATCTGTCTTAGATCAAATCCCGTCAGATTCTGCATTTGTTTCAGCACAATTGACACCTCTGGAACTGGACAAATTTTTAGGTTCTATGGGCAGCGTCCCTTCAATGGATGACATTCTGGAACTAACAGAAACTGATCCACAACAGATGACGAATCGTGAGACTTTCTTTATCACGCTTGGCGATACTTACTTTAAAGCTATTCAAAGTGGCGAAGCGTACAAAGCAGCCTTTGGTGCGCCTGACACGCTAACAAGCTATGTATACCTTGTTGGTTTAGCGCCTGTATTCAAATTTGATGTTGCTGACGAGCAAGCCTTTTGGGCAACATTCGATAAAGTAGAAACAGACAGTAGTTTCAAGCATGTTGCTAAAAAAGTCGGCGATGTGGCTTATCGCTCGTACAGCATGGCTGAAGAAAACAATGAAACAAAACTTGAGTTTGTTGTCGCTGTTCATCAAGGCATTGCAACCATTACCCTAGACTCTGCAGACTTTGGGGCAGCAAGCCCTCTCAAAGTTGCTTTGGGTGTTGAAGCACCAGTACAGTCAGTGGCGCAAGCAGACACCATAAACAAGATGCTAGCAGCGCATCCTGAACTTGGTAAAGACTCTGTTGGTTACCTAGATCATCAACAGTTCGCAACTGGCTTCACCACAACTGATGGCAACTTGCTTGCTAAGCACATCGCCAAAATTAGTGAGCTAATCAAAGCAGAGAATCCGTCTTCGGAAAACCCATTGGCCGTTGTTCAAACGGAGCAATGTAAGACAGAAATCGCTGGTATTGCGGCAAACTGGCCAAGAACGGTATTCGGCGCAACCGTCAATGAAAATATGACGATGGACATGGATATCTTAGTTGAGAGCAAAAACTCAGTGATCCTAGATGCACTTAAGTCTATCCGTGGCTTTATCCCAGCATTGAATGACACTCAAAACAGTGCGCTATCATTTGGATTAGGTGTTGATGTAAACAAATTGGCACCGGCTCTGAATGCGATATGGCAAGATGGCCTAGCGACTCAATACAGCTGTGCTCCTCTAGCAGAAATGCAAGCTGGTCTTCGTCAAGCAAATCCTGCAATGGTCGGTATGGCAACAGGCTTTGTCAATGGCCTAAAAGGTGTAAGCTTCAACCTGTTTGATTATGGCTTTGGTGAGGGCGAATACGGTGAAGAGCTGAACATGCTGGATGCATCTGTTTCAATTTCAGCAGATAACCCAGTTGCACTGTTCCAAGCGGCTCAAATGATGGAACCTTCGCTATCGCAAATCCAGATTCCAGCAGATGGAACACCGGTTGAAGTTCCGCCACAACTGGCTGAGCAATTTGCAGACATTGGTACAGTCTATGTTGCGTCGAAAGGCAACCACCTGTCGTTCTATACTGGCGAATCGGCAACGAAAGCAGCGACGAACCTGTTCGGTCAAGCTCTTGAGTCCAATGGCTTATACAACACTTACATCAGCTACAGCAAACTATTTGGTCCGTTTGTTGAGATGATGAAGCGCAGTGGTGAACCAGTTCCTGCGGAACTAGAGCCGTTCATTCAAGATGATATCGAAGCGAACATGACGTTTGATGTGACAGACAAAGGCTTAGCTTTTGAAATGAGTAACATTCGCTACTAAGCCATTCTCTAAAAAGCAGTTCGCTATAGAGCAATTCGCTGTAGAGCAACTCGCTATAAAGAAAATGATGCTTTTGTGTCTTAGAAGCTTCGTTAATTGAACAAGAAACCACCAAGTTTTGGTGGTTTTTTTTTAGCTCGATAAAATCAACATACCCGACCAGTCAAAAACAAGAAATATACCCAAGTAACCTCAAAATGCATAGTTCAGCGAGAGTTAACTGGCTTTCAGGCAAGGCACCGATATGAAGATCTAGCCATTCTAAATCAAGAATCGGTAACGCTGTATGAAAGCCAGTTAAACTCGCCCGTGGGAGCCCATATTCTGCCTCACTTCCTCGTCAAAGAACTTGGAAAGGACTCGTCATTCCACTGCGTTCTTTTCCTTGAATTGAAACAGAATATGAGGCTCTGAATCCAGCATCTTGAGGTCACTTGGGTATACGTTCTAATCTATAACCATTTAATTGCCTTAACTGCGTTGCAATTGCTTTCTTTCGTCCCCACTATTTTTTACAATCTACCCAAAATAATTATTCAAATTTCGGAGTCCTAATGAGCGACGTAAAGCACTGTAGTCTTTTAATTCTTGGTTCTGGTCCTGCGGGTTATACCGCTGCCGTATACGCTGCGCGAGCAAATCTTAACCCTGTTCTTGTCACTGGTATGCAACAAGGCGGACAGTTAACCACCACTACAGAAGTAGAAAATTGGCCCGGCGACGCAGAAGGGCTAACTGGTCCAGATTTGATGGAACGAATGAAAGAGCATGCTGAACGTTTTGAAACTGAAATTTTGTTCGACCATGTCAATGAAGTTGATTTCAGCGAGCGCCCTTTCCGCCTGAAAGGCGATTCAGCTGAGTACACGTGTGATTCACTTATTATCTCTACTGGTGCTTCTGCAAAATACTTGGGCTTAGACTCAGAAGAAGCGTTTAAAGGA
Source organism: Vibrio sp. vnigr-6D03 (assembly GCF_002835515.1). Classification (NCBI taxonomy): domain Bacteria; kingdom Pseudomonadati; phylum Pseudomonadota; class Gammaproteobacteria; order Vibrionales; family Vibrionaceae; genus Vibrio; species Vibrio sp. vnigr-6D03. The sequence goes on along the minus strand of NZ_PIZL01000008.1, from coordinate 16,312 downwards.
CGTGGTGTATCGGCTTGTGCAACTTGTGATGGTTTCTTCTATCGCAACCAAAAAGTAGCGGTTATTGGTGGTGGTAACACTGCTGTAGAGGAAGCGCTTTACCTATCGAACATTGCTTCTGAAGTTCACCTTGTTCACCGCCGTGACACGTTCCGTGCAGAGAAAATTCTCGTTAAGCGCCTGATGGAAAAAGTAGAAAGCGGAAACATCGTTCTTCACACAGATCGCACCCTAGACGAAGTGCTTGGTGATGATATGGGTGTAACAGGTGTCCGTATCAAAGATACGCAGTCAGACGCTACTGAAGATTTAGATGTAATGGGCGTTTTCGTCGCGATTGGTCACCAACCAAATACGGCGATGTTTGAAGGCCAACTAGACATGAAAGACGGCTACATTGTGGTTAAGTCTGGTCTTGAAGGAAACGCAACGCAAACCAGCATTCCAGGTATTTTTGCTGCGGGTGATGTTATGGATCACAACTATCGCCAGGCAATCACTTCAGCTGGAACAGGTTGTATGGCTGCGTTAGATGCCGAAAAATTCTTAGACGGTCTAACTGACTAATTCTAAAGTCGACCGATTCTCTGAGTGACTCGCTATCTAATCGAGCTGCGGGTCACTTAGATTGATTAAAAATCCGGCTTCATTGCCGGATTTTTCGTTTTTATTTTCGACTCTTACGAAGCTTACCGCTGCATCTTTGGCACACTTAGGTATATAATCCCCCTTTCAAAAATAAATTCTGAATTTAAAGTCTCTTACATGGACAAACATAAGCAGCGCGCCTTAAATAAATGGCTCAAGCAACAAAGCAAACTCGCCAAACGCTGGTTAATGATTACCGTCGGTCTGGGCGTCGTATCTAGCCTCTTCCTTCTTGCCCAAGCAGCCCTGCTGGCCACCATTCTTCATCAGCTCATTATTGAAAACACTGACAAATACGACTTGCTTCCTCATTTTGCAGGTTTGATTGGTGCCGTTATCGGAAGAGCCATTTGCAGTTGGGGTCGAGAATTAGCTGGGTATCGCTGTGGCGAGCAGATCCGCATATACGTAAGACAACTTATCCTCGATCGGCTTCGCGAGCTCGGTCCTGCCTACATAAAAGGCAAACCTGCTGGTAGTTGGGCAACCTTACTGCTTGAACAAGTAGAAAACCTCCAAGACTTTTTTGCGCGTTATTTACCTCAGGTATCACTGTCTGTACTGGTTCCGTTTGTTATTTTAGTGGTGGTTTTCCCAACAAACTGGGCCGCGGGGCTTATCTTCTTAGTGACGGCTCCATTAGTCCCCTTATTTATGGCATTGGTCGGCATGAAAGCCGCCGATGCTAACCGTAAAAACTTTAAAGCGCTGCAACGCCTATCAGGGCACTTCTACGACCGATTGCAAGCAATGACCACAATTCGTTTGTTTGACCGAGCACAATCGGAAACCGAGGTGATGCGAGGCGCTTCTGAAGTCTTGCGCTCACGCACTATGGATGTCTTACGCGTCGCGTTTCTTTCTTCAGCCGTTTTAGAATTCTTCACGTCTATCTCTATCGCCATTACCGCGGTTTACTTCGGTTTTGCCTTTATCGGTGAATTGAACTTTGGCTACTATGGCGCTGCCATCACGCTGTTTTCAGGTTTGTTTATCTTGATTCTGGCTCCTGAGTTTTATCAGCCTTTGCGAGATCTCGGTACCTTCTATCACGCCAAAGCCCAGGCCATCGGTGCAGCGGAAAGCTTAGTCGAGTTTCTCGAAACAGACGTCGACAGCGTTACCTCAGGTACATCGGAAATAGCCAAATCCGCACCGATATCTTTAAAAGTGAAAGATTTAAAAGTATTCAGCCCAGAAGGCAGTCAATTACTTGGTCCTGTCTCGTTTGACTTAGATACCAACCAAACGACTGCAATTGTTGGTCCAAGTGGTGCTGGGAAAACCAGCCTTATTAACGCCATACTAGGCTTCTTGCCGTATGAAGGGCGCATAGAAATCAACGGCATTGATTTGAAAGAGGTCGATTTAATCAGTTGGCGTAAAAACATAAGCTGGGTGGGTCAAAACCCCCTACTCCTGAACGGTTCAATTTTAGAAAATGTTACGTTTGGTCGTGAAACATCTACAGACACTCTAAATCAAGTTTTGAAAGACAGTTATGCCAATGAATTTGTATCTCAGCATGGTTTGGATTACATGGTCAGTGATCGATCGGGTGGTCTTTCTGTCGGTCAGGCACAACGACTCGCACTCGCAAGAGCGATGCTACAAAATGGTGAATTTTGGATTCTCGATGAGCCCACAGCCAGTCTGGATGCAAGAAGTGAAAAATTGGTACTGGAAGGCTTAGCGAGCCAGATTAAATCCAAAACGACGCTGATGATTACCCACCAACTCTCACCATTGAAAGACGTCGACAATATTTTGGTTATGGCAGATGGACAAATCGTGGAACAAGGGCATTTTGACGCTCTCAATCAACAAAATGGCTTGTTTGCAGACATGCTGAAATCGAGTATGGATTCACACAACGATAAGGGGAATCTAGATGCGTGATTTATTGCCCTATCTGAAACTCTATAAGAAGCATTGGTTTGGTTTATCGCTAGGGATGCTACTCGCGTTCGCAACGTTATTCGCATCTATTGGGTTGCTGACGTTGTCTGGCTGGTTTATCGCAGCTTCTGCTGTGGCTGGTTTATCTATCGCTCGTGAAACCTTCAATTACATGCTGCCAGGAGCGTTTGTACGTGGTTTCGCAATGAGCCGAACAGCAGGTCGCTGGGGTGAACGCGTTGTGAGCCACAATGCGACATTCAAGCTTCTTACCGATTTACGTATTTTCTTTTTCGAAAAACTAACTCCGCTGATCCCAGGTAAAGTTGCCAACATTCGCGATGCTGATCTACTCAACAGATTGGTTGCAGACATTGATGCAATGGACCACGTGTACCTGAGGCTTATTAGCCCACTTGTAGTCAGCACGCTTGGTATCATTTCACTGACGGTTTTTCTTTGCTGGTTTGATCCAGTATTAGGGTTAACCTTGGGTGGCATTTTACTCTCTCTCGTCTTTATCTGGCCCATCATTTTTTATAAGTTAGGTAAGCTCAACGGTCAGCAACTGACGCTCAATAAATCGGACCTTCGGGTTGCAACGCTCGATTGGATTCAGGGTCATGCCGAACTGGTGCTGTTTGGGGTTGAAGAGCGCTACCGTCGTAACATCGCGGATAAGCAAACCGATTTAATGGTGAACCAAGCAAAACATGCCCGAATTACAGGGCTTGCTACTAGCCTTCTTATGCTTGCCAGTGGTTTGACATTAGTGCTAATGATTTGGCTAGCAGCAGATGGCGTCGGAGGACGAGCACCTGATCCTTATATTGCAATGATTGCATTCGCGACAATGGCGAGCTTCGAAGTACTGATGCCTATCGCTGGCGCGTTCCAATATTTGGGGCAAACCGTGACATCGGCTAGACGCCTTAACGAAATTATCCATGCCGACCCAGAAGTCACATTTGTGGAGCAAAGTACCGATCAGCAAACTCATTTCTCGATGGAATTGTCTGACGTTACCTTTGGCTATGACCCTTCTGTTCCCGTTGTTAAGAACATTAGTTTGTCGGTTGAGCAAGGGCAAAAAATAGCGATTGTAGGTCAAACAGGCTCGGGGAAATCGACCTTACTGCAATTGGCAACGCGAATTTGGGATCCACAATTTGGTTCTGTATCCATTGGTGGGAAAGATTTGACTCAATGGAATGAAAGTGCCCTAAGGCAATCCACTTCGGTGATTAGCCAACGTGTTGATATCTTAAATGGCACTTTACGAGATAACCTTACTATCGCCCTACCGGATGCTGAAGATACGCAGCTTATTGATGCACTTGTACAAGTTGGGCTGTCTAAACTGAATGAAGACAAAGGTTTGGATACTTGGCTTGGCGAAGGCGGCAGGCAGCTTTCTGGCGGTGAAAAAAGACGAATCGGCATCGCTCGCGCCATTTTACGCCGTTCCCCTATTGTCCTAATGGATGAACCAACCGAAGGTCTAGATAAGCAAACTGAACAGCAAATGGTTGCCTTATTTGAGAAACACTTTAGCGACAAGACCATGATATTCATTACCCACCGCTTAGTCGGTTTGGACACGATGGATAAAATTTGTCTCATGGAGCAAGGGGAGTTTATTGAAACAGGCAGCCACGCTGAACTCATAGAGAAGAAAGAGCGCTATTACCAGCTTTGCCAAACGCTATAACTCGCCTCTGCCCCATACCTTAATTGGTGTATGTAAAAATGTGAGATAAATTGAAGCCAGAGTCCAAGACTCTGGCTTTTGCTTAAGTGGTCTCAAAATACATATGCACTTTAACGAAGTTTGAAGACGTCACTTACCAACCGGAAAACGCCCTGTAATTTGATGCGTTAATAAATTCAGGCTGAATCAAGACTAGCTCTTTCTCTACCTTTCCACCGCCAATCAGTTCCAGCCCTATTTGCACAGCTTTGCTGCTCATTTGCGCCGGAAACTGTGCTGCCGTCCCCAGCCAGTTTTGGCGATTTTCCTTTAATGCCTCAATCACTAAAGGTGCACCATCAACGGAAGTTATCCAAACATGGGCACCAGATTGAAGTAATGCTTGCTCTGCACCTAACGCCGTTGGATCGTTAATCGCAAAAACTCCATCTATCTTTTCATAGGCATGAAGCGCATAGGCCATGGCTTCTAAGCCGCCATCATAGCTGCCCGTTCCGTTGAGGTTCGCATCCAGTAATTCAATGTCAGGGTAGTCATTAAGAACGGATTTACAACCCGCAACACGATCTAAACTGGCAGAAACAGGAGGGCCATTGATGATAAGAACTTTGCCTTTTTCATTGAGTTTATTCACTAGGTTCAAACACGATATTTCGCCCGCTTGAATATTATCCGTTGTAATAGTGACATCCGCGCCCGATGCTCTTACATCTACCGCTATTACGCGGATTCCGGCGCGTTGTGCACGGATCACCGCTGGTGCAATCGCTAATTCATCGGAAGCGACAAGCATGATTAAGTCCACTTTTTTATCAATAAAAGACTCAATCTGCTGGATTTGCCGATCTAAATCGTAAGCGCTAGAACGAACGATAACGTCGATACTTTTGTTCGGTAATTCCGCCACTTCCGACTTAATGCTTTTAATCATTTTGACAAAATAAGGGTTGGTAAGATCAGCAACTGACACGCCAATAGAATAGTCAGAACCTGCGTAAACTCTGGAAACCAAAGCAACACTCACCATCAACAAAAGTAAAAATTTACGCATACATGACACCTTTATTTTCCAACTTCCCCTTTGGGCAAGGGACCTTTGCGACTGACGTTCAAATAATGCCATCAAAGGGGGAAGTTGTTTTGTATTATTCAGGCAGCTGTGCCCGGTTCTACCGCTCCTGTCATAATAGCAACCGCGTCCGACATAGAGTGTGTTTTCGGTGTAATTATATCTGCACGTTTACCCAGTCTGTGAACATGAATGCGATCCGCGACTTCAAAAACGTGGGGCATATTGTGGCTTATCAACACCACTGGAAGCCCTCTATCCCTTACCTGACGAATCAAGTTGAGTACTTTTCTGGATTCTTTCACACCTAAAGCGGCTGTAGGCTCATCCATGATGACTACTTTACTGCCAAACAAAGCTGACCTTGCTACCGCAACGCCCTGTCGCTGGCCACCAGACAGCGTTTCTACCGTTTGAGTTATATTTTGAATGGTCATCAAACCAAGATCCGCCAATTGCTGTTTTGCCCTTTCATTCATGGTTTTCTTATCCAACATGCGAAAAACTGAACCCAGTATTCCGGGGCGGCGAATTTCTCGCCCTAAAAATAGGTTATCGGAAATATTCAGAGCGGGTGCGACCGCCAAGTTTTGGTACACTGTTTCTATGCCCATTTCTCTTGCGTTCATCGGGCTTTTAAATGAAACCGCCTGCCCATCTAACTTCACTTCACCTGCATCAGGAACAAGCGCTCCCGATAACGCTTTAATCAAGCTGGATTTCCCCGCACCGTTATCACCAATCACTGCCAGAATTTCACCCTTATAGAGGTCAAAATCCGCTCCATCTAAGGCCGTGACTCGACCGTAACGCTTCACTAACCCTCTTGCTTGCAATACGACATCACTCATACCGATACCTTTCTGATCCAATGGTCCACACCAACCGCGACAATAATCAACGCCCCAACGGTAAACTCTTGCCAAAGCACATCCACACCAAGCAGAGCCAAACCGTTTCGAAATACACCTACAATGAGCGCGCCAATCAGAGTACCGAATATAGAACCTCGCCCACCAAACAAGCTGGTTCCACCAATCACCACCGCGGTAATAGAATCGAGGTTGGCGGTGTAACCCGCTTGAGGGCTTATCGACCCAATGCGACCAATTAACACCCACGCTCCAATGGCACAAACGAACCCAGCAACCACATAAACCGACATCAATATCTTCTGAGTACGAATACCGGCTAGCCTCGCAGCATCTGGATCGTCGCCCGTGGCGTAGACATGTCGCCCCCATGCCGTCCAATTCAACGCATACCAAATCACTGCAAAGAGCACGATCATAAGCATGGATCCATAGGTTATCCGCGCACCAAACAATTCGACGGTTTCGCCCATCCATTGCAGCAATGGCGCATTCTTGGCAATGGCTTGAGAACGAATGGTTTGGCTGTTGGAATACCAAAGGTTCAATGCGAAAAAGATGTTCCATGTACCCAGTGTTGCAATGAATGGGGGAAGCTTAAAGCGCGAGACCAATAAACCATTAATCATGCCCGCCAATGTACCCACCAGCATGCCAATACCAAACGCCAAAACAGGGGGTAAACCAAAATCCATTGCCATGCGCCCCATAACGACGGAACACAAGACCATAATCGCGCCTACCGACAAATCGATCCCGGCTGTTAAAATGATGAGCGTTTGAGCAATACCAAGTACACCGATAATCGTAACTTGCTGCAGGATCAGTGACATGTTGAATGGGTGTAAAAATCGGTCACCAATCAGAAAACTAAAAATGGCAACCGCCAAAATAAGGACTAAAAATGGGGCTGCGGTCGGCTGATTATGTAAAAACCGCTGCACGTTTAAGCCAATCGAAGTTGGCTCTTTAAATTCAGCAAAGCTTTTGTCCGTGTTTTGCTCCGCTGTTTTTTCAAAATTGGGCTCTGATGACGAAGGGTGTGTCATAGCGTTTTCCTTAACTTTGTACATCTGACCTGATCGCACTCGACGCTTCGATCAGGTTTGTTCCTCATTCACCTCAATAAAATTTAGGTGAATGAGGATTACGCTTTCATTAGTGAACTCTGAGCACTACCCCCAACACTTACCTAACCCTTGTGCTGATGTTGAAGATGCAACGCCATCAACGGGTTCATCTGTAATCAGCTCCACACCGGTATCAAAGAAGCCCTTACCAGGGGTCGCTCCGGGTTTAACACCCGACTTCGCGTATTCCGCAATCGCCTCGACGCCCAGAGAGGCCATTTTCAATGGGAACTGCATCGACGTTGCACCGATCACTTTGTCTTTAATGTTTTCTACGCCCGGACAACCACCATCAACCGATACTAGGAGCACGTCTTTCTCTTTTCCAACCGCTTTTAGTGCCTCATATGCGCCCGCTGCTGCTGGCTCATTGATGGTGTACACCACGTTAATGCTCGGATCTTTTTGTAGAAGATTTTCCATTGCGCGGCGACCGCCCTCTTCAGAACCTTGGGTCACGTCATTACCGACAATACGAGAGTCATCTTCATCACGCATTTTATTTACGTCTTTGACGTCAACACCGAAACCTTTCAAAAATCCTTGGTTACGAGCGACATCGACAGTAATACCAGCAGTGCTTAAATCTAATAGCGCAATTTTGGCGTCTTTCGCTTTTGCACCCAGTTTAGCTTTTGCCCATTTACCAATCAGTTCACCTGCAAGGAAGTTGTCGGTAGCAAACGTTGCATCGGCGACATTGGCTGGAGAAAATGGCGTATCCAGTGCAATCACAACTATGCCGGCTTTACGAGCACGCTCGATAGAAGGTGTTAATGCGACAGGGTCACTTGCGACAATCAAAATGCCCTTCGCGCCCGATGAAATAAGATTTTCTACCGCTTGAATCTGTGAATCATTATCTCCATCGTATCGCCCAGCGAAAGAACGTAATTCCATTCCCAATTCATTCGCTTTGGCTTCCGCCCCCTCTTTCATCTTGACGAAAAAAGGATTGGTGTTGGTTTTGGTGATTAAACCCACAATGGTTTTGTCTGCAGAAAATGCATGAGGTGCGCTGAACATGGCAGCCGTTAACGCGGCGATGGTGACTAGCTTTTTCATGGTTTACTCCCTTACAAGTTATAAATCCAAGGTCAGTTCCTTCCTTGGTTTTACAAAAGTGACAGGGAAAAACTAATGAATGATTTCAAAGCGAAGAAAACTCGTTAATAATTGAAATAATTCATCTAATCTTTTGATTTTATGGGATTATTTAGATGCACACTTACGATATGTTGATCATCGCTTTTAATTGTTCGTACTGAAAAGGTTTGGCGATAAAGCGCCATTCAGGATTGAAATGATGGTGTTCGATTAGAGATTCAATCGGTAGCCCCGAAGTGAGTATAACGGGCAAACTAGGGCTATCAGAAGCAAGAATCTGACGTAGTTGCACACCGTCTTCAGTTGAGCCCAAATTCACATCGGAGATAACCAAGTCGCATGTATTTACCGCCAAATGTTCCAGCGCATGCTGCACTGAATGAACCACACTCACTTCGAACTCCATTAGTGCAAGCTGCTCTCGAATAACACCGGAAACTTCGATGTCATCTTCGACTAATAGAACCGATGCATTGCGCTTAACAGTAATAGCGGGGTCACTGAATTTTTGTTGTCCATTATCTAGTTTAGGCTGCCGACCAATTGGAAGAATGAGCTTAACGCTTGTGCCTTGTGAAAGAGACGATTGAATGTCGATCTCCCCTCCACTTTGTGTAACAAACCCATAAACCATACTGAGCCCTAAACCGCTCCCTTCACCAGTTTGCTTGGTCGTAAAAAATGGCTCTAACGCGCGCTGCATCGTTTCTTCACTCATTCCATCACCGGTATCAATAACTTCAAGAATAATGTGTTCACTTTGGGACGATTTGTATGTCGACAGCGTGAGTTCTCCACCATTGGGCATAGCCGAAGAACTATTCAAAATTAAGTTTAAGAGCGCATTCTCCAATTGAGAAGGGTCAACATAGATACATTGCTCTCCCAGTGCCAAATCGGTATTAACAGTGATATTCGGCGTTACGCAGTAGGCAGATATATCAAGAACGCTCGCAATCAGGTCATCCACGGGCACCCACTCCGGATACAGTTGCTGCTTGCGGCTAAATGCCAATAGCCGCTCCACCAACTGGCTGCCTTTTTCTGTCACTAAGAGCGCTCTGGAAAGATATTTTCCTTGGCTTTCACTGAGATTTGGCAACATTTCAAGCAGTTGTAAATTCCCCATGAGTGAGGCCAGTAAGTTATTAAAGTCGTGCGCGACTCCACCTGTAAGCTGCCCCAGCATTTCCATTTTTTGGGCTTGTTGTAGTTGTTGCTCTATCGCCTTTCTTTCTGAGAGATCACTGTAAAGTGTTACAAAGCCACCCTCTGGCATAGGCTGGCTCCGAAATTCAATAATTCTGCCATCATCGAAATAGCGCTCAAATACTGCTGAACGGTCTTTCCTTTCTTCATTTAACTCTTGTAGCTCTAGCGTTTCTTGCATTAAGTTGCGCGTGCGAAAAGGTGTTCTTGCCATAAGTGTTTGTAAGTCATTTAAAGGCATGCCAACCTTCACTTCATTAGGTCGGAGCTTAAATAACGTCAGGTAACGTCTATTCCACGCAACCAAGTTATCTTGATCGTCAAACACACTGAGCCCATCTTGGATATTGTTGAAGATGGCTTCGAGCAAATTCTTTTGAACTCGCAAATCTTCTGTCACTCGAACTTTTTCGATGGCTTCTTTTTGGAATGCTTCGAAGGTTCGAGCCAGCTCCCCTATTTCATCATTACGCTGAATATTCGCCACGGCGATATTGGTCTTACCTTGCGCCAAACTCGACATTTCTTCGGTCACTGTTTTGAGGTCACTCGTCAATACTGAGTTGAATCGGTGGAGATAAATACCACTCAGCAGCAACAGTAATATGATGATAGAAATGAATACGGTTGCCCGATCTATTGCTCGTTCAGATTGCTTTTGCTGAAACCTCAAATGTTGCTGCAAGGCAATCACAAACTCATGCACCGATGCGGTCATTTGGTCCGATTGCGCCCGAATGGAAGAAAGGACATACGCGTTGTTACGGCGAACTTCAGATACATTTTTCTGCTGGGCTTTGAGCTCCGATAAAATATTTGAGATTCCAGAAAGTGCTTGTTGATTCGCATATATCTCCATTTGTTCAATAAGAACATGAGGCACAGCCATTGGATTTCGAGTAAAGGCGTTAATGAATACCTTTCCTTGACTGTGAGCCATTAGAGGATGCAAATCGAATTGAAGTGAAAGAAGGTCTTCACGAGTGAAAAGCTCTTTCGTTACGTTGGCTAGCAAGGCTTGAATGGATGTATCCAGCGTTTCTACTTTTTTCAATAAGGTATCTTTGGCTTCTGGGTTGTTTAGGTGATCCGCAACGGACTTAAGATCCTTGATTTTTTCTTGTAGCCTTTGGCTTTCATTTTGAACATGGAATGGTCGCGCAAAGTCCGCGGCATAAGGTGCCATTGCCGCGACTTGAGCAACGCTTTCTGAAAGACTGAGCGCGGTATTGATATCTTCAAGGGTTTCTGAGGCAATATCGTCAATAAGAGCTTGGTTCTGCTGAGTGGTATAGACAAAAACACTGGCAAGAGAAAGGGTAAGCAGCAAAGTACCAACAACCGAAAATAGGAGCTTAGTGCGGATACTTTGCAACCGAATCATAGGTTAACCTACCCGAGTTACGTTGCTGCTAAACACGTAACCGACACCTCGTTCCGTTTGAATGAATTCGGGCAACCGTGGGTTGTTTTCAATTTTCCTTCGTAATCGGAGAATGAGAACGTCAACCGTTCTGTCACTCGAATCCGAGGCTAGACCATGGGTTTTATCCATCAGTTGATCCCGTGACAATACACAATTTGGTGAGGTAATTAACGCTTGAAGCAGTGCAAATTCTCCGTACGTTAAACTGACTTCTTTACCCGATTCGTGAAAAAGCTGTCTGGTCGACATATTTAGGCTCCAAGGTCCAAAGCAATATTGTTGGTGTTCTACTTGAATTGCCTTCGTTTGCGTTAAGTCTGACCGTCGAAGCAATGCATTGACACGAGCAATCAGTTCCCGAAGGTTAAACGGCTTCATCATATAATCATCAGCAGCGATTTCTAAGCCGATGATACGGTCGGTTTCATCGCCTTTACCGGTAAGCATCATGATTGGGACTGTGCTTTGTTCCCGAATTGCCTTTGCTAGCTGCAAACCATCCTCTTGTTTCAACCGCAAATCCAACAATATGACATCAGGATTGTCTTGTTTGAACGCAGACATAAGCTGATCGCCATTCTCAGCCAATATGACATTATGTCCTTGCTGAGATAAGGCATCTCCAAGTACATCTCGAATGTCTTGGTCGTCATCCACGACAACAACTGTGCGAATACTCTTTTCCTTGAGTTGCAAACTTCAGCTCCAAATTGTGAGAAATTTTATTGTGATAACACTCATTTAGTCAGTTTGGCGAACAAATGCTCAAAAATTGTGACTTGTGTAAAGTCTATACCTTATAAACACCCTTTGCTTTGAGCACGTAAGACAATCAAATAGCGCACGAAAAACGGAGACAAAAAAAAACCAGCACATGGCTGGGTTCTTAAAATTAAACTTTGCTAGCTGTTAGGCATATTCGATCTCGAACTGCTTCATAAATTCAACTAAAGCTTGCACACCTTCAAGTGGCATTGCGTTGTAAATAGAAGCACGCATACCGCCCACTGCTCGATGACCTTTTAACGCCTGTAAACCAGCTTCTTGTGCTAACTCTAAAAACTTACCGTCTAATTCAGGTTTCGCTAACTGGAAAGGTACGTTCATGCGCGAGCGGTTATTTGGGTGGACCTGATTACGATAAAAATCAGAAGCATCAATGTAATTGTACAGTAGATCCGCTTTTTCTTTGTTTACCTGCTCGATTGCTTCTACACCACCTTGCTCTTTCAACCATTCAAACACTAACCCAGATAAATACCATGCATAGGTAGGTGGTGTGTTGAACATGGAGTCTTTTTCAGCCAATACCTTGTAATTAAGAATGCTTGGAAGTGCATCTGATGCCAATTCAAGTAAATCTTCACGAACGATTACGATACAAATACCCGCTGCACCGATGTTTTTCTGAGCACCTGCGTAAATGACGCCATATTGAGAGACATCGATTTTACGAGACAGAATAGTGGATGAAAGATCCGCGACAATGGGTTTATCTGTAACAGGCAGTTCTGTAATCTCTACGCCATCAATAGTTTCATTCGGGCAAAAGTGTACATAAGCAGCGTTTTCGTCAATTTTCCACTCAGAAGGTGGAATAACCGCAACTTTGCCATCAACTTCCGTTTTCGCTTCGATAACACGAGGTTGGCAATATTTCTTTGCTTCCGTTACTGCACTTAGCGCCCAGTAACCTGCGTCAACATAGTCTGCTGTTGTTTTATCGCCGAGTAAATTCATTGGTACTGCCGCGAACTGAGCGCGAGCACCACCATGGCAAAACAACACTTTATAGTTGTTAGGGATGGACAGGAGATCTCTTAGATCTTGTTCTGCTTTTTCAGCAACAGCAATGAATTCTTTACTGCGATGGCTGATTTCCATTACCGACGTGCCAATACCATTCCAGTTGATGAATTCAGCTTGCGCTTTTTCCATTACCGCTTTAGGTAAACCTGCTGGGCCTGCACTGAAATTATAAATCGGTTCCATGATGAAGAATGCTCCTGCGTTAAAATACAAATCGAGATTTACATCAGTAATACCACTTTTTGAGATCGGGAAAAAGAAAAAAACGGAGAAAACACAAAAAAAGAAGTCTTATGACTTCTTTTTATATTCAATTCGCTATTTTCGGTAAAGAACTCTACTTACCACCAGCCATCAAAGGCATGAATAGTGCAAGAAGTGGTATTTGCTTCCCGCTAGAGAAGGTTACCTGACCGTTAATCAACTTTGCATTCAAACCAACGCCTTTGGCGTCTTCGCTAGCAAACTCCATAATCAAAAGCTCATCTATGTTTTCTCGCACAAATGGATAGGATTGAAGTAGCTCGTTAGAAATGAAAGCGTCCAGATTTCCCTCAACGACATTCAATAATACAGATGCATTTTGAGAAACATTTTTTTGCCCAGAGGGAACGGTTAACTGCCATGCTGATTGGAAGTCCCCTCCATCTAAATTGATTGCAAACTTGTTAAGCTGAACACCAAAGCCGGTTTCGATCAATTGATCCAGCAACGGCATACTTTCATTCATTCGCTCTTCTGTCAGGTTCTCGCCAGTACCATAAATCGAAATAAGTTGCTCTAGTGCTTGGCTGTTAATACCGTTAAAAGCAAAATCTAGCTCTAAATCTCTGGCGTGATTCTCTCCGGTTGATGCACTTTTAATGGAAAGTGTTTGCACGCTGTCAAATTTTTCACCTGATTCGTCTTTATTGGTTTTCAGCACATATTGCAGATCTTCAAGTTGAAAATCGTTTTCCCCAGAAGCTGATGAAAGCTGAAAACCTTTGACGCTGATGTTTTGCTGACCAACCCACAAGCTCCCTTCACGTTGCCCTGCCCCTTCACCAATAAAGCTGTTCAAAACCAAATTGTCGCCGTTAGAAAAGTTAACCGACGCTTTTGGCACAGTAACTGTCGCTTCTAGCGCACCAGCAACAGAGGCTACACCTTGTGCTGCATATTGACCGACAATAAGTTCGGCACCTTTAGAGTCGGTAAAATTAAATTTTCGTCCCACCAACTCAAAGTGAGTGTCTCCGTTCAATTTAGTTTGGGTCGCCAGCTCGAATTGAATGAGCAGTGAGTCTTTCACATAAGAATGTGCGTCGATACCAACCAAGCCATGGCTAATGTCATGTACAACTTCGATTGAAGCAGGCAAACCGTCGGCTTCTAGGCTTTTGACTAACTGCGGGTCGGTGATTGTGTAGCGAGTGATTGCAGTCGCAGAAAAGTAACCTCTGTCGTATTCGGCTATCTCTGCTTTAACAGAACTGCTATTTAAATTTTGTACACCATCTTCGATAACTTTTTGCGCTATCTGACCGACTGCAAGTGGCCAACATGCCACCAGAAGAATAGCACCGCCAATAGCGCCCATTTTTTTAAGAGAATGCATGCTGTCTTTAATATGAAGTTAAAAAACGCAGTCTACATCAATTCACGCAAGAAGTGGAAAGCGTATGTATACTCAAACCACCTCAAGATGCTAGGTTCAGCGAGAATTGCTTGGTTTTCAGGCAAGGTACCAATTTGCAGATCTAGTGGCTCTAAATCAAGAATTGGTTACGCAGCATGAAAACCAAGCAAACTCGCNNTGGAAAGGACTCGTCATTCCACTTCGTTCTTTTCCTTGAACTGAAACAGAAGATGGAGCTCTGAATCCTGCACCTTGAGGTGGTTTGAGTATATATCTAGAAACACTTCCATTTAACCGTGAAAATACGCGAGCAAGATGTCACCAAACACATTGAATTGCGTGACGAAGAGGGAATTTCAGTCAATATGGTTAGAAAACCTCCACAAAAATGGAAATTCTTTTAAATTTTTGATGAATCCTAGGTTGGATGCATTATCATATTCCCTAGTAATTCAAAGAACTTAAAGGCTTTGCTCTATCATGCACTGCCTGTACCAACTACATAAGGTTTGTCTAAATTATGCGTAAGACACTGTTAGCCATTGGTTTGATGGCCGTATCGGCTTCTTCATTTGCTGCCGACAAAGACGAAGTTACGTCTATGAGCAACTTTAACTACGACTATGCTGAAGCTCGAATTGGTGCAAGCCCAATGACTTTTGGTGGTGGTTTTAGCAAATCAGTTCACCCAAATGCACATATGGTTGCCACCATTGATTCTAGATTTAAAGGTGACTTCAACCTAGCTGCAGGTTTTGGATTTCATGCTCCAGTAAACAACTGGGCTGACCTTACAGGTGAAATGCTATTCCGCGCGGTTGATAACGATAGCCAAGATATCGATACCGGGATGCAAATCAACCTTGGTGTACGCCAGTGGCTTGGTCCACAATTTGAGGTGGGCGGTAAAGTGGGTTACGTATCCATTAAGCAAAAAGATGAGTGGACAGGCTCTATATACGGTCGCTTCCATTCAACCGAATTGTTCTCAATTGGTCTAGAAGGCTTACTAAATGACTTCTACGGCGACCAATTTATGATGACAGCAAGATTTAAGTTTTAATCTTATTTCCTAGTTAAATTTAAAAAGCCAGAGACTTGAAGTGACCCCATAAAGTTGGACATTTCTGTTAAGTGGCTTGTAAGGCCTGATTTCGATATTCCGTCGGAGTCAGGCCTTTTAGTTTCACCTTGATGCGTTTCGTATTGTAGTACTCGATGTATTCTTCAATATGTGCGATTAAGTCATCGGCATCTTCAAAGTGCTGATTATGGTACATTTCTGTTTTCAGCAAGGCAAAGAAGTTCTCTGCTACTGCATTATCCAAGCAGTTTCCTTTTCGTGACATACTTTGAGTTAATCCCCGCTCAGCGAGAGTTTTCTGATATTTCCTATGCCTATATTGCCACCCTTGATCGCTATGCACTATTGGCTTAGCGTCTTTCGTTAAGGTTGCAACCGCCTCTGTCAGCATGTCAGTGACCAGAGGTAAACACGCATTTTTCGCAACCTTGTAAGCCACAACTTCTTGCGTAAACAGATCAACGATGGGTGATAGGTACACCTTCTGCTGTTGAACTTTAAACTCAGTAACATCAGTGACCCATTTTTCATCAGGCTTCGTTGCATTGAAGTCCCGTTCAAGTACATTTGGTGCGGTTGTCCCAGCCTCTCCTTTGTAAGAGCTGTACCGCTTAGGTCTGACCGTAGATTTCAAGCCTAGCAACCCCATCAGACGTTGAACTGTCTTATGGTTAAGTATGACATCCTGTTTCCTTAACTCTAAGTGAATACGACGATCACTACATCT
>NZ_PIZL01000071.1:0-3594 GCF_002835515.1 Vibrio sp. vnigr-6D03 | reverse complement strand
GTAAGGATAACTAACAATTATGGATTCAAAAGAACTAGCTCAAATTAAAAAATATTTGCATTTAGTTGAAGAAAAATCTAAAGACATTGCAATTCTATTGATATTAGGTAGGAGCAGTAGCTTAAAGGAAAATCAGAATTTGGTATATCTAAGTGAGAGAGCATTAACATTAGATAAGGCCAATGATTTAATCAATAGATTCAGAAAATCAGGTTGTTACGTAAAATGTTATGATGATGAAATTCATTTCATGAAAGAAGCACTCTCTGGAAAACTAGAAAATATTCCTAAGCCAATTAAATTCGTATATTCTGCGTCCGCTGAAAATAGCGGTCCGGGATTTAGAGCACTAATACCTTCTTTTTGTAGTAGATTGGGCATCAAATATCTAAATTCAAACGCACATTCTCGCTCTCTTGTTTGGCATAAGTATCACAACACCCTTTTGATGGAGAGACTCGGTATACCAGTGCCAAAAACTTGGCAATTTGACTACATAAATGGTTGGTCGAATAATCAATATCCAAAGGAGGGAACAGAAATAATTATAAAGCCAACGTATGAAGCTTGGGCTGTAGGTGTTGAAGGAAGTTCAATTCAGAGCTTCTCAAAAAAATCTTTAGAGTTTATATCTGATAAATCTCGTTCGTTTATGCAGCCATTTGTAGTGCAAGAGTTTATAGAAGGGGAAGAAGTTTACGCTCCAATAATAGAGTTAGAGACACAAATTTGTCCAAACGTTATGGAGGTGGGATTTATCGATAAAAAGAAAAGTAATAGGAATATACAAACTTTTTTAGATAATAAAAATCCTTTATCTATTAATTTCAAACCTATTAAAAATAAAATAAAATTAGTAGAAAAAATATCTAACATCTCAAAAAATGTAATGAAAGCACTAGAAATTAGTTGTGTAGCGAGAGTTGATTTTAGAGTAAGCTCAAATGAAAATGTGTATGTGTTTGATGTTGCCGAAGTACCTAGCTTACATCCTGACCACGCTTTTTCATTATCATTTTATAACAATGGATTATCAAAACACGACACGGTATCCCTTATGATAGCGGCAAATCTCATTGAACATAAGTTAATTTAGCTTCCAATATTGAATTTCGGTTAAGAGAAAACCTTTAAGAAACTCATCCCACAAAGGACCTCGACTTATTTCACGCAACTTAGGTTCCATATATTTTTCCCAACTATCACAATCACCACAACTTATATTATCAAATGCGGTGATTAATTCTTGGTGCCTATCAATATAAAATTGACGGCTTTCGTAAGGTATACATTCGACAAGTTGGATTAGATCTATCCAATTATTTTTAGATTCTGAGTTAGATTTACAGTGAAAATCAACTAAAATAATAGATTGTCGAACTAGATATTCAATAAATATTTCAACATTATTAATAGACTCTAGTCTACTTGCCATTTTACCTGCGATACTTACAGCTTCATCATACTTATTTGATAGCAAGGCATATACTATTAAATTATTCTCAAGAAGTATGTTCGATAATCCACAATTCCTATTGCTAACTATTTTCTCTTGTTCTCTAAATGCTCTAATAGGTTTGATTTTTTTTGATTTATATCTACACAATATGTTATTATGCAATAGATATTCTAAATCTCTAAATTTGATACCATCATGATGCTTTAAAATATTCAAACCAGAATTTAAATGTTTTTCAGCTTCATTGTAACGACCCAGACATATAAGTACACTGGCTAAGTTATTTAACGACATGAAATATTCCAATGGTTTTATAACTTCTCCTCCGAGTTCTTTTGAAAAATGTAAAACTGATTTTTCCATAAATTTGACTGAAATTTCCGGAGTATATATACCATTAAACATACGATATATATTGAATAGAAAATCTTTAATTTCACTTCCAATGGCTTTACTTCTATTTAGGATATATTCTATTTCTTTAATATTATTCAAAGCTATTGTTTTATCTTCATTCAAGAAGTTGCTATAAAGCTCCAAAATCAAGAACCTTACGTTTATTTCAACTTCCATAGCATCTAGCTTGTTTTCCTTAATAATATCTATAGCTCTCATTCTATCAGCCTCAATCCTAGTTGAAAGAAGAGCATTTGATAAAGTATAATTTATTTCAGATTTAACCAAAGGTTGAATAATATTAATAGGCTCCCATTTATCTAATACATCAATTGCTAAGCTTGCTTGATCAATGTTTATCAGTTCCCAAGCTTCTTTTACATCATTATATATATCAAGCAATTCATTTTCATCCAATATGGTTTTTTTTATACCTGATATGTACTCAGATGAATTAATGCCAAGTCTAATCCGTCTCACTGCTTCAAGAAAAGTAAATATAGCTTCATCCGTATAGTTTTCAGCTTGATTAGCTACAAACGACCTAAATGCATACTCACTAGGGCTCAATTTCTTCAGGCAGTTAGACAATTTATCATAAAGTATTGGCTTCTCTATACCTATTTTGTTTTTAAATAGATTTCTAAAACTATCATGAGAAAATTTTGCTCTATTTCTCTCCTTTTCTACTATTCCAGATTCGAAAGCGATGTTGAGATCATGCTTTACGTCGGATTCATTTTTGTTTGATATACAAAATAATTCATTCACATGAAAAGATAACCCTAATAGTGAAGCACATTTCAATGTATCTAATGCTAAGTTATTAGTGTTAGTTATATTATTCAGCTTTTTTATTACTATTTTGTCTAATAAATCCTTAGCTTTGATAGAGGTCAACTCTCCTCCGCCTTGAACAAAAAGTGCAACTTCATAAACAAATGCCAAATTTTCACCACATGATTCATGAATTTTACTAAATTCTTTATCTGTTAAATTTTTGGTATTAAAAAACAAACCCAATATATCTTCTAATTTTTCTCGACTTACTCCTTTAATATGAAACTTATCTTCAAACTTAGTGTAAATTGATTCTTCTAGATATTGTTTTTCAATTGGTTTCTGAAATTTTTCTTCGGTTCTAATTATAATTATATTAAGATTTTCTAGGATACCTAAACCACTAAATCTTGTTAACTTATTGTCAATGAGAAGCTGCAAGAATTGTAAAGTTCCCTTATCCAGCCAATGCACATTGTCAACAATAAGAAGAGGATGTTTGTTCTTGCAGAGCATACATAAACTTTGTATGAAGCTACACTCTAAATCATCAAGAAACGGTAATTTTTGTTTTATATTTGACTCAAGATGATCTGCTAATCTATCTGAGACTGAGGAAAAAACTTTGCCACTCAACACACCTAAGTCCAAAATTCTACCTATGACTATTATTGCATCTTGGTAATATTTCCAAGTCTTGGCTAGCGGTTGAGGCTTTGCGCATAACGGATAATATGGTCTTTCGACCATGTCACGATCACCTTCAATTACCACACACACACCTCCTTCTTCTTCCCAGCGCGTTCCTACTCCTTTGCATAGCCAAGATTTTCCAGAACCAGGAGGACCTTCAACAAGGATTCTAGAAGCTTTGTCATTTCCCAGTATGTTGCTTACTTTTTGGATGACACTGTCATGACCAAGAGCTTTCCAAATTAAATCCATAATTGTTAGTTATC
>NZ_PIZL01000070.1:1488-6288 GCF_002835515.1 Vibrio sp. vnigr-6D03 | reverse complement strand
AGGTTACTTGGGTATATACCTTAAAACCTCAACTTAAGTAGAGGTCAACACCTAAATACCAAATACCTAAGCAACCTGAACAAGCAATCTGAACATCTCGCCCCTAGCCATTGCAATTCCCTATTATCTCGATTAGTTTAAAAGCATGACTTCGATATTCGCGATTGCTCACCAATCTTGTTGTTGCTGTAGATCTTTCATCTACGGCTGCTTTCGTGTATTTGCCATCGAGTCACCACTAAAAACTGGTTATCACCAAAACTAGTTACCACAAAGTAAGACTCATACGAATTCCAAGGCCGTAGATGATTCCATCTACGGCCTTTTTGCATTTGTTTATTTATTAGGGTTTGCCCGACACAAGGATTGAATTATGGCTCAGCCAACACTGGAATTGTTTAACACTATGAACAGGGAGCTCATGCCTTTTACCAGCATCGAGCAAAAAAAAGTTGGGCTGTACGCCTGTGGTCCAACGGTTTACGACTACGCTCACGTAGGTAACTTACGCACGTATTTATTTGTGGATGTGCTGCGACGTGTGCTTCAAATCAATGGATACGATGTTCACCACGTTATGAATATTACCGACGTTGGTCACTTGGTATCCGATGGCGACACAGGTGAAGATAAAATGGAGAAAGGCGCTCGCAAACAACAAAAGTCTGCTTGGGACATTGCGACCTATTTCGAAGAAGCCTTCTTTCAAGATTTTGAACGTTTAAACATTCTTGCCCCTTCCACTACTTGCCGAGCAACCGAGCACATCCAAGAGCAAATCGCCTTCATTCAAACTCTGGAAGAAAAAGGATTCACCTATCAAACTAGCGATGGTGTCTATTTCGATACAAACAAGTTGCCTGATTACGGCAAGCTGGCAAAGCTTGATAAACAAGGTTTAGAAGCGGGTATCCGAGTGGATATGGGAGAAAAGAAGCGACCTACCGATTTTGCGCTTTGGAAGTTCAGCGGAAACAAACAAAGACAAATGGAATGGGAAAGCCCATGGGGAAGAGGCTTTCCGGGTTGGCACATTGAATGCTCTGCGATGGCAGAGAAATATTTGGGTGAGGTCTTCGATATCCATATTGGCGGTGAAGATCATATTCCTGTCCATCACACCAATGAAATCGCCCAATGCCAAGCGAAAAATGGTCACGTTCAAGCCAACTTTTGGCTACACGGCTACTTTCTAAAAATAGACAACGAGAAGATTTCCAAATCAGGAAAATCTTTGCGGTTAGACAGCTTGCTAGAGCAAGGATTTGACCCAATTGCTTATCGATATTTGGCACTCACTAGCCACTATCGTAGCCATTTAAGCTTCACTTGGGACAGTTTGAAAGGCGCGCAAAAAGCCCTCAATCGATTGAGAACAAAAGCCGCCGCTTTGCCTGAGGGTGGTCACGTCGATGAATCATTTAAAAACGCATTTTTTGAACACATCAACCGTGATCTCAATATGCCGAAAGCGTTGGCACTCGTCTGGGAAGTGTTAGATAGCCAAATCGCACCGGAAAACAAAAAAGCCACATTGATGTATTTCGACCAAATCTTCGGCATTGAAATAGACAAAGTGGAAGAAGTCGCCATACCCAATAACATTCTAGAGCTGGCAGAAGAGCGCACCGCACTTAAAAAACAGGGGAAATATGAAGAGGCGGACGTCATTCGAAACCAGATCTTGGCGCAAGGGTATCAGGTGAAAGATACTGGACAACAATCAACCGTCACCAAGCAAGATCCGAAATAGCCTAAAGTGTTGGGGAACAGCTTGTTCACCTGAGTTCAAGCGAACTAATGCTCTGCACCTTGTTTCTTTGGCTCTGCTTTCTTTGCCGACGCGATGGGCGTATCGCTCGGCGGAGAAAATAACGCCTTGAAACGTTGCGGTATCGACAGGTCTTTTTGACTGGCTTCTATAAACATGTCTCGCCATTCATGAAACGTCACCACCAGCGGATTAAAGCTGTTTACAGGTTTAGAAATACCATAGCGCACCGTTTCGACTTCAGGCTCAAAAGTGCTGAACAGCTTATCCCAGATGATCAATACACCCGCATAGTTTTTATCAATATATTGCGGGTTTCGACCATGATGCACACGGTGATGCGATGGCGTATTAAATACATACTCAATGATACCAAGCGTACGTACCCATTGCGTATGAACAAAGAACTGTAAGCCTAAGTTTAACAACACCACAAACACCACCCACTTAGGATCAAACCCGATGATCACTAATGGCAACCAAAATACCCACATTCCGGCTAAAGGGTACATAAAGCTTTGGCGAAAAGCCGTGCTGAAATTCATCCGTTCCGAACTGTGGTGCGCCACATGCGCTGCCCACATCCATCTAATTCGGTGGCTTGCTCGGTGAAACCAGTAATAACAAAAGTCCTGCAATACCGCTAATACCAGAAAGCTTGCTAACCCCATTTCAATATCCAACAAACGCCAACCAAACAGCCACAAGTAAAGCTGAGCCACCATTAATCCGGTAAGCAAGTCGGCAAATTGGTGCATCCCCGCAAGGGCAAAATTGCAGGCGACTTCCGGAAGTTTATAGGTCGCATTGTCTGGTAACTTTCCTTTTTTCTGACCGATGAAATATTCCGCCAAAATACAGACAATAAACAAAGGCGCTAAAACGATAAGCAACCATTCTGGATGGTGAATAAGGGAGTCTATGTCCATGAATTCGTCCTTATCTGCACTAGCACATCGAACCTACCAGCGCGCAAAATGGTCTTCCGTTAATCCAAGTACCTCATCGAGATGATGCACTTGCCCGTGATTATCTTTAATAGAGCCAGAAAATTGCCCAACAAACTGCCTGAAATTGCTTTTTAATAGCCAAAGATTCAACTTTTCGCTGCGTTTGTTTAATGGTTTAAAAACCAAATCCACACAGCCATCTTCAGAGAAAACTCGCCAATGTTGGTCGATGTTGTCTTGATCAGAACTATCGCGGTCGAACTCAAAATGCACATTCGAAAGAAAATGCCTCTCGCCGTTTAGCCACAATACATTTTCGCAGCTTCCCGTTTCATTAACTCCCGCCGCGAGGTTTAAACCCAAAGTGGTTTCACCCAAACAAGTATTGATACTTGCCCAGCGCCAACTGGTTTCACGCCTCATATACCCTGCAGAAAAGTCGTACCCTGCCAAAGCGAAATCTAAAGGAACTGGCTCGCCGCCAATCTCCAATATTCCCTGTACAGATAGAGCGTTGTGTTTTTGGGTGTATGTCCAACCGGTGTAACCCGTAGGTGTACACATCGCCAAGGGTAAGCTTCCACTGGGTGCAGACAGGGTTAAATCGGCTTTGACGTTTTTGGTGTTCAGCTTCACCTGCCAACCACCTTCAAAAAGATGGAACTGAATCTGCTTTGAAGCTATGTGAGCAAAGCTGGTATAAGGCGATGGTGCCGTTGCGTAGCCACAATTCAATGGACGTAACCAGTTGTTTTCTATCAGTTCATTTTTCTCGATATCGTAGACATAACAAAACGCCGATCCTAGATAACGAATATCTGCAATCGCTACCCCAATAACGTAGCGATCGGTAATCACACTGACAAACTGAAACTGCTTATAGTGGAAATACCGCCTCAACGCCGACGCTTTTCCATCCATGGTATTACGATAATCAAACTCTTCGATTGCGAGTTGTTTGGGTATGCCATCAAACTGCCCATATTGAGGCTTACCATTCGCGGCAATAAGTGTTTCAGGTGCAAGGCGCGTCACGATCATTTTCAAACCAGCATAGTTTACATACTGTTAACAGTTTGGCGGGAAATGCTCTTTTATAGGAGGTCAATTTCGGACATGTTAGCTAGTTAAATCACACTTTTCGCTCATTCCACTCCAAGATCGAACACATTCTTTCTGTGGAAGCTTCGTCTTCAAGAAACAAAAAACCGTCTTATGGGAAAATTTCGAGTGTTGAAAAGGCGATATATTGAAAGCCAACTAAGAAACCCAAGCGAACTAAACCATGAAGCGTACTCATTTCTCACTCAGTGCCTTAGCACCTATTCTATTTCTGCTGATGTGGAGCAGCGGAGCGGTTATGGTGAAAGTGGGGCTGCAATATTCATCGGAATGGAGCTTCCTCGCCGCTCGTTCGATGCTCTCTTTTGTTTGTCTACTCCTCATCTTGATCGTTATGGCGACCCGAGGCAAATTGGCGTTTACTCGTCTAAGTTTGAGTGAATTCAAATACATTGCGATTGTCGGTTTAATGCTGCAGGTGTTTTACGTCACCTTCTACATTCTCGCTATTGGTTCAGGCATGTCGCCAGCTCTTGTTACCCTAGTGCTTGGGTTGCAGCCTATGCTTACCCCTTTAATGGGTAAGCAGCCACTCGATACCATTAAAACCAGCTTATTAGTATTGGGGTTCATTGGGTTGTGTATTGCGATTTTGGGTGCGAAAAGCATTGAATCCGTTTCTGGTATCGGTATTGTATTTGCAGTACTGACCCTAATCTCAATGACATACGGCACCATCAAACAAGCCCACATTCATACCAATCCAGCACAAGCTATGCTTTACCAAAGCATGTTCTCAATGCCTATCTTCATAGTAATCGCTCTCTCCACGGGCTGGCAGATAAACTGGAGTACTGGATTCATCGTATCCCTACTTTGGATGAGTATTGTTGTCTCCGTTGGGGCACTGTTTTTACTGCTCTATATGATCAGAAGTGAAAACGCCGACAGCGTGAGTGTCTTGTTCTACGCCATTCCTTTGCTCGCGTATCTGTTTAACTATATTTTGTTTGGGGA
>NZ_PIZL01000070.1:192-1353 GCF_002835515.1 Vibrio sp. vnigr-6D03 | reverse complement strand
CAAAATTCGGGCGCGTTCCATACGGACTTTGGCTAAGTATTTCAGTGGCGTGAGTTTGATGTGCTTGAGGAACAAATGCTTGAACTGCGTTTGGCTTAAACAAGCAATGTTTGCCAGTTCTTTTATGGTGTGATTCTTAGCGATATCTTGATTAATGAATTGCACCGCTTTTTTGATTCGAAGATCGATTTTACTGTTCAGATCCTGCATCGCTAACAACTCAAACAGCAACGCCAAAATCTGATTCTCGACTTCAGCGCTAAAATCGGAATCCAACTGCTTTTCAATAAACTGAACGTAGTTATTTGCTGCTTCATTCAAAGGTATGACCGCGTTGTTTAGCCCTACTAAAGGGTCGGGCAAATCGATGACATCAACCACCAAAAACCGAAAGTCTTCCCGAGCCTGAAACTCGTGATAGCAACCCGGCGGAATCACCAAACAATCGCCGTAAGATAGGCTCATTGGCTCGCCATCCATTTTTAAATCAATGAATCCACGCGTCGGAATCAGTACTTGGTAAAAGGTATGGCTGTGCCCTTGCGAGGAGCGGGTGTAAGTTCGGATGGTGATTTTTCTGCGCAATACGTTCGACTATACATTATGGGTTGATGGACTTAGTCTATACCCAAACGAGCCAGTATGAATACTCCGATATTTACGAGTATCCAACACCCAAGCTTCGGATAACTCAAGAAAGTGCAACCCCAATGACCGTTATTGCTGAATACCTTCCAACCGATCACCGCTACCAACTGGGCACACTGGATGTTGCCTTGTTGCTCAATGTGCTGAACGAACGCGGTATTAACACGGCTCAACTTTTGAAAAGCACTGGATTGGAAACACTGGATTGGCTGAATCCGCAATGTCAAATTACCTACTCAGATAAATTAGTATTGTTTGGCAAAGTGAATCAAATGCTGGCCAATGATGGGCTCGGCATAACTCTGGGGGAATTTGCGAAGTTTAGCCACTTTGGTGTTCTGGGCTACGCCATCTTATGCAGCCAATCGGTTGAGGAAGCCGTCAGAACGGGCTTCAAATACTTAAGATTGAATGGGCCTGTTTTTGCTGTAAAAGTGACGATTGAAGGTGAGATTGCCGCCATTTGCATCAAAAATACGTTAGACATTGGTGAATTACTGCCATTTTGTACAG
>NZ_PIZL01000070.1:0-148 GCF_002835515.1 Vibrio sp. vnigr-6D03 | reverse complement strand
CGACCGTTTCCGTTGCCAAACACACTTCAACAGCACACATTGTGAGCTTCGATTTGACGCAAATATCTTGCAACACCCTTTAAAATCGCACCAATCTGACACGCTTAAGGCATGTCTGAAATCGTGTGACGCCATCATTAATACACTG
>NZ_PIZL01000069.1:0-5483 GCF_002835515.1 Vibrio sp. vnigr-6D03 | reverse complement strand
CAGTTGGTTAGAATACCGGCCTGTCACGCCGGGGGTCGCGGGTTCGAGTCCCGTCCACTCCGCCATTTATTTGAGAAACCTCAGCAGAAATGCTGAGGTTTTTTGCGTTTAGAGAAGGTATATCGACCTGCGGTCGAACGAGCCCCGGTCGTGTGCGACCCCAGCCACTCCGCCATTTATTTGAGAAACCTCAGCAGAAATACTGAGGTTTTTACGCTTAGGGAAGATATATTCGACCTACGGTCGAACGAGCCCCGGTCGTGTGCGACCCCAGCCATTCCGCCATTTATTTGAAAACCTCAGCAGAAATGTTGAGGTTTTTTGCGTTTAGGGAAGACATATTCGCCCAGTGGTAGAACGAGTCTCGGTCGTGTGCGACCCCAGCCATTCCACCATTTATTTAATAAACCTCAGCAGAAATGTTGAGGTTTTTTGCGTTTAGGGAAGGTATATTCGACCTGAGGTCAAACGAATCCAGTCGTGTACGACTCTAGCTGCTCTAGCATTGACTCAGAAGCCTTATGCTATTAAGAGATATATTTACTCTCTCGGCTGAATGAATCCAAGCTCTACCTAGTTCTCCACTCTTTTACTCTGACTACCAACATGAGCCAATGAAGTTTATTCCTTTTTGGTAGATGTGCTTTAAAACGCAAAGGTGTTGATACCAAATTTCTAATTACTAGGCGTGAATGCGATGGTATTCAGTGTGCATACCAGAGCTGATACTCTCACTATAGAAAGATACTAAGTCTTCCGTATCAGGCTGAAGAAGACTTGTGGAGTGGGTTCTTGGTATCTCTATAAAAGGGTAAATATTCTGGATAAAGCTCACATGGAGCCTTACCCAGAGATGGACCTAAGAAAGGGTGATCGCGTTCATAGTAGAGAGATCTTTATGATCCCATGTCCAATACTGCTCGTTGCTGATTTGTATCCCTCCAACCCACTTATTTTCAATGGCTGGTTCAGATTCAAAATCGCGGTCGAGCAATTCAATAGAGGCTTTTTGCCACCTCTTTTCATCGATACTTTTTGCATGAATAACTGGGTTTTCACCGAGAGTGAGAGGTTTTATCACCGCCCAATACATAAGATCAGCAAGATATACCAATGGCTCTGCCTCCATATAGCGCTTGTAAAGCGTTTTGAAATCCAATTCTTCTTCGCTATTTTTGAGTACTTGAATGGTGATTTCTTGAGTGAGCCCTAATCTCGAGATTGAGTTTGGTATCTCTTGCAAATGTCTAAAGATGACGTGTTTGATGTTTGGAAATAACGATTCATCAATATGATTGTACTGCTCTATGAGTTTCTTCGGTGTAGGAGAACAAAATGCCGCCCACAGACTTTTTGCAGCGGTAATATGATCAATAGTCAGTTCTTTACGTGTGTCCCAAAGAACTCTTAATGCTTCAGAAGGAAGTTGTCCTAAACCAATGAAACGTTCCCCTCCAGGGAATTTATCGATTTCAATCAACTCAACGCGGTCAAGGTTCTGATAAGAAAGCAGGGCAAGAGTGCGAATGAGCATGAGTTGGTCGTAGTTGTCGTGCTCTACCCATAGTACGATTCTCTGATACTTACTTTCTAATAATTGGTTGGAGTCTCTTACGCTGTCCTCTCGGATACGCTCTATGGATTTGTCGACCCCTTCCATTTCTGAAATAAGGTTATAGTAAATAAACTCAGAACGTAGAGTGAGTAAACTTTCTTCATTTGTTACCAAGGGACCAATACAAAAAGGGTCTATGTAAGGAAGAAAGTCTCCAATGAATCCGGATTTTTTGAGTGTTCCTTGAATATCATGACCACAACGTACATGCAGTGTGTGGAGATCGTCGTCTAGCAGGGTAAGTACATTACCAGATTGGTTTTTGTTACTTTCTAATAACTCTACGTGATGTTTGAGCTTAACCCAACTAGGAAGCCCAAGTTCGCGTGCTATGGAGAGTTGGACATCTGAAAGCTTCACGCTTTCTGCTTCTTGGGTATTGGTAATATGGTGTTCATTGAGCCAAATAAGATCGTTTTTAGATCCCGATTTAATGGCTTTAAGGCGTGTTTTAGCTTGTTTCTTTAGGTACGAAAGGTTTAGAGAAAAAGGGTTCATATATTCACCGTCTCATTGCTTCTGTACTCGCTTTTCAGAAGAGAAGGTAAACCGAATTGTGGTTCCCATATGGGTAATACGTTAATACCTTGAGTATCACTCTTTCCGCGAGTAGGTGGCGTAGGTGGCGCGCACAGGAGAATATATAACGAATTAGGCGGGAATGAAAGGGTCGTGACGGAAATGCGCTAGGCAGGGTGAGTGAGGTGTTTATTTGCAATGAATTAATTGTGTATCTACAACGAAAAAAGCCAAGTCTTTCGACTTGGCTTTTGAATTTGGCTCCCCCTGCGGGACTCGAACCTGCGACATACGGATTAACAGTCCGCCGTTCTACCAACTGAACTAAGGGGGAATTGATTATTTAGACTCTATCAAGAGTGGTGCCGACTACCGGAATCGAACTGGTGACCTACTGATTACAAGTCAGTTGCTCTACCTACTGAGCTAAGTCGGCTCTTATGAATTCAGAATAATTTCTAAACTCTTTAAAGTGGCTCCCCCTGCGGGACTCGAACCTGCGACATACGGATTAACAGTCCGCCGTTCTACCAACTGAACTAAGGGGGAACAATAAATGGTGCCGACTACCGGAGTCGAACTGGTGACCTACTGATTACAAGTCAGTTGCTCTACCTACTGAGCTAAGTCGGCACACTTTATTCATTGTTTGTTCGTGCAAGCACCAACAAAATAAAATTGTGGTGCCCGGAGGCGGAATCGAACCACCGACACGAGGATTTTCAATCCTCTGCTCTACCGACTGAGCTATCCGGGCGACGGGGTGTATTAAAAGGCTTTTCGGCTTAGAGGTCAATACAAAAATGTAAAAAAACTATCGTTTGATGTTTTTCTGTACTTAGTGGCACGTTTTTAAGCATTAGAGATGGAAATGCCATCAATTATAAGGCGGTTTACGTTCCTATAATTAGAATATCGTGACGAAAAGCATGAGCTCAACATATGTCTGGATGATAAAAAAGGCTAAGAATGTCATTAACACTCTTAGCCTAGTGTATTACCTCAATATATTACTTTTGTACGGTGAACTTGTTGACCCAAGTTTCCAGTTCATTTGAGAGTGAAGACAGTGTTTGCGTACTGTTATGACTTTCTGAAACGACACTGCTTAGCTGATTACCACTTTCTTCAATCATGTTGATTCGTTGCGAGATGTCATCGCCAACTTGAGTCTGCTCTGCTGCTGCCGTAGCAATTTGATGGCTCATTGACGTAATGGACTCTAGAGCTTCAACGATGTGCTGCAACGCTTCGGATGCGTTTCTTGACTCAACAACCGTATTTTGGCTAGTTTCAGCGCATACACCCATCGTATTGATTGCGTTGCGTGACCCTTCTTGAAGATTGGAGATCATTTGTTGGATTTCTTTAGTGCTACCTTGAGTTCGGCCTGCTAGGTTTCTCACTTCATCAGCAACGACTGCGAACCCTCGCCCTTGCTCACCGGCACGGGCAGCTTCGATTGCAGCATTTAAAGCCAGCAGATTTGTCTGTTCAGCGATATCACCAATAACATCCAATACTTTTGCGATGTTGTTTACGTCGTTATCCAGGTCTGAAACGGCTTGGCTTGCTGTACCTAGCTGGGTTGCTAAACCTTCAATGTTACCTACGGTGCTGTGAATGAGCTGCTGCGTCACTTGGCTTTGTCTATCGGCCTCATCAGTGTTGGAGGCAGTGTCTCGAGCTGAATCTGCTACGTTGTTTGCAGAAGAGGCCATTTCCGTCATTGCCGTTGCAATCATTTCAGTAGACTGTTGCTGTGTGTCTGTTAACCCAGCAATAACACCTGCACGTGATTCGACATCAGATAGCTCTTGTCTTAGAGCGACCATAGATTTTTCTAAGTTACTGACCAATTGCGCAAGTGAGCGGCTCATCTGCTGTACGGCATGGTAGATACTGCCTTCCTCAGCCTCTTCACTGAAGTTTGCTTGGATTTGACCTGCAGCGACAGCTTGAACGGCTTTGCGAACTTCCTGAGGCTCCCCACCTAGTAGTGATATCATTCGGCGAATAGCGAGAAGAAGAATAATAAAGATAGCGCCACCAATGAAGACACAAAGAGTGAGCTGCCATTTAGCGGTAGACCAGAATCGTTCATTCACTTCATTAAATCCAATACCAGTACCCACGTACCAGCCCCACACTTGGGACTTTTCAGCAATGGACAGCTTTTCTTCTATCGAATTGTCTGCCTGTTTTTGTGTCCAGACGTATTCCGCAATACCGTTTGGATTTTGTGCTACCGCTTGTTGAAGAATGCTACCAACACTGCCGCCGTTTCCATCTTTGAAATCATGGAAGCTGGTTCCATGGAGTTGAGGATCTAAAGGGGTCGCTACAAAGTTGAGGTTTTCATCCGCAACATAAACGTATTCATTGTCTTTATAAATATTGTTTCGAAGGATGCGAGTAGCGATTGTTTTTGCTTGTTCCTCTGTAAGGGTCCCATCCTGCGCCATTTTTTCCATCTCGCCCAAAATACTGTACGTACTTTTGAACAGTTCGGTTACACGAGACTTGTTATCTAGGTTACTGGCAACGCGCAGTGTCCATAAGCCTGTAGCGGTCAATGCTAGCAGCGAAAACAGAATGATCGCCGAAAGCAAATAAGATTGAGTTTTTAATTTCATGGTGTCCCCTCGGCAGTTTGCCTAATTAAAGTCAGCCGAAACCAAGTATCGATTTCTGCCTGCTGCTTTATATCGGCATATTAGGGTAGAGTTTAATATTTTTATAATGCTTAAATATCAAAGTATGAGTTAGATTAAATTTTTAGCTCGAAATAATTGACATCTAGGCGAATAATTAATCGAGATCTTGTTTGGTAAATTATGATATTTAGTGCATAAAATAATTAGCTAGATATTCTATTAGTACGAGTTTTAATCATAGAATTCGTTATCTTATTTTGTTTAGCTAACTATCGATGGAAATTCATAAATTTTTAATATTTGAATGGTAATTAATAAAATTATCATTAAGGGTAAGTGAAATCTTAATTGTTAGATGACTTACATTTATCGATTGCGTAGCAAGTAATGTCGTTATGCGCATATGGATTTTTATGTTGTATCTGTTTTTGAAAATAGAAAAGCGCAATATCGTTGGATTAAAACACGTTAACCAAACTTGCGGTTAGAGACTAGGTTATTGATTCTTTTGAGATCACTGACTTTATTTGGTTTCAGCTTATGGTAAAGATGACCGTTTCAGATTGGCTGTTTTAAATGATGTTTTTCGGGTGAGGCTTACGGAGTCATCAAGACCTGAGGTATAAGCTGGATTGGCTAATTAGAACGAAAAAAGCCAAGTCTTTCGACTTGGCTTCAGATTGATGACGAAC
>NZ_PIZL01000007.1:78681-197424 GCF_002835515.1 Vibrio sp. vnigr-6D03 | reverse complement strand
GGTTCGTCATCAATCTGAAAGGAGCGCAGTGCGCTCCTTTCCAAACTTTTGTGATGATTAAATCATCATACCGCCAAAGGCAAAGCCTAAGGCAACAGCGGTTGTAATGGTAACGACCCCTGGGATGAAGAATGGGTGATTGAATACCCACTGCCCAATTCGAGTTGAGCCAGTGTCATCCATTTCGACAGCGGCCAATAATGTTGGGTAAGTTGGCAGAACAAATAAAGCGCTTACTGCCGCAAAAGACGCCACGGCTGTTAATGGTGCAACGCCAATCGCTAATGCCGCTGGCATCAAAGCTGTGGTGGTCGCACCTTGCGAGTAAAGCAACATTGA
Organism: Vibrio sp. vnigr-6D03; assembly: GCF_002835515.1. Classification (NCBI taxonomy): domain Bacteria; kingdom Pseudomonadati; phylum Pseudomonadota; class Gammaproteobacteria; order Vibrionales; family Vibrionaceae; genus Vibrio; species Vibrio sp. vnigr-6D03. The sequence goes on along the minus strand of NZ_PIZL01000007.1, from coordinate 197,085 downwards.
TGCGAAGAACAAGGTAATGGCAAGCATCCATGGGTATTGCTCAAGAATGTGTGCCGACAGGTCTTTGATTTGGTCGATATGGCTTGAAACGAAGGTATCACCAAGCCAAGCAACACCAAGCACACACACACATGCGCTCATGCCGGATTTGAACGTTGCGGCGTTAGCGATGTTTGAAGCATCGATTTTGGTGATCATCACAATAGCGGTGGCAGCGGTCAGCATTAACGCCATAATGGCTTGGTTTCGACCTATCGCGGGGTTTTCAATTAAACCCACAGCGTTTGAAATCATCGTGGCGTACGCAACAACCGCAACAATGGCCGCAAAGAAGATATAAACGGAGGTTTTTGCTGTCGGTAAGATTTCACGCTTTTGCGTACCTTGCATCTTGATCAGCCCTTTCGCAAGACGTTCCTGATAAATAGGATCATCCTTTAGCTCGCTGCCTAGGAAGTTAGACACAAATGCACCGACCATACACGCTACGAACGTAGTTGGAATACACACCGCCAACAACGTTAGGTAACCCACTCCTAGTGGTTCCAGAATGCCAGAGAAAAATACCACTGCCGCTGAAATGGGTGAAGCGGTAATGGCGATTTGAGAAGCCACCACGGCAATAGAAAGTGGGCGCGATGGGCGAACGCCTTGCTCTTTTGCCACTTCAGCGATCACCGGTAATGTGGAAAATGCTGTGTGTCCCGTTCCGGCTAACAGTGTCATTAGGTAGGTAACTACTGGGGCATAAAAGGTAATGTGTTTTGGGTTCTTTCTAAGAAACTGTTCAGCCAGATCAACCAACCAATCCATACCGCCAGCCACTTGCATTGCAGCAATCGCAGTAATAACCGATGCAATGATCAAGATGACATCGACAGGAATATTGCCAGCTGGGACACCCATTACCATAGTTAACGCAACGACACCTGCACCACCAGCGAAGCCAATGCCGATGCCTCCGATTCTTGCTCCTAAATAAATAAAGAGCAGGACTACTAACAACTCGACCATAATCATACGTCGTACCTTATCTTAAATTCCAAGTGGAAAATCCCCCTTTTATTGAAAAAAGAAGGATAAAAATCAGCATAAAAATTTATAGAATGCTGAAAACGGCGCAGACTATAGCAGATGGCTAGGTGTAATAGGACTGATATAAAACAAACTTGTGCTAATTGGCGCTATTGTCAGCAAACATTGTCAGCAAAACTCATTAGGCAGAAAACAAAATGGGACCACTGGTCCCATTCATTTAGTTAAATCGTTTGGCTTTGTACTTAGGGTGCATGAGGTTTTCTACTGAGAAGATATCGTCCAATTCTTCTTCTGTTAGTAAGCCTCTTTCTAGCACCACATCCCTTACGCTTTTACCTGTCTCTGCACAGATTTTCCCTACGATATCGCCTTCATGGTGACCAATGTACGGGTTGAGGTAAGTGACAATGCCAATAGAGTTATAAACATAGCTTTCGCAAACGTCTTTATTGACGGTAATGCCATCGATGCACTTATCGCGCAAGTTAACGCAGGCGTTGGTTAGAATTTCCAAAGATTCAAACATACTTTGGGCGATAACCGGTTCCATCACGTTGAGCTGTAACTGTCCGCCTTCAGCCGCAAAAGAGACGGTGTTGTCGTTACCCAAAACCTTGAAGCACACTTGGTTAACCACTTCAGGCACAACAGGGTTTACTTTGGCAGGCATAATGGATGAGCCCGCTTGCAGTTCAGGTAGATTGAGTTCGTTGAGACCAGCGCGAGGCCCTGAAGACAGCAGGCGTAAGTCATTACAGATCTTAGACAGCTTCACGGCGAGTCGTTTCAAAGCACCGTGTATCATCACGTACGCGCCACAGTCTGAGGTGGCTTCAATTAAATCTTCCGCTGGAACACAGTCGAGCCCAGTTACTTGCGCCAAATGTTTGATCGCAGACGCTTGATAGCCTTCCGCAGCGTTTAACCCTGTGCCGATTGCCGTTGCGCCAATGTTGACTTCTAATAGCAGTTTAGAGGTGTACTGAAGGTTGCGGATTTCTTCATTTAAGGTCACCGCCCAAGCGTGAAATTCTTGTCCAACCGTCATTGGCACTGCATCTTGCAGCTGAGTTCGACCCATTTTAAGGACATCATTGAACTCTTGGCTTTTCAGTTCAAATGCTCCCTTAAGGTACTCAATCGCGTCCACTAGTTTGCTTACGCTGTTATACACGGCGATGCGAAAACCTGTTGGGTACGCGCAGTTGGTCGATTGGCTTTTATTGACATGATCATTCGGGTTAATGAATTCGTATTGCCCTTTTTCTTTGCCCATCAATTCCAGCGCGAGGTTAGCTATCACCTCATTGGTGTTCATGTTTACGGAGGTGCCAGCACCGCCTTGAAAGACGTCTGATGGAAATTGATCCATGCACTTACCCGTTTCTAAAATGGCATCACAAGCTTGAATAATAGGGTTGGCGACTTCAGACGGAATGACACCGAGCTCTTTATTTGCCAATGCGGCGGCTTTCTTTGTCATCACCATACCGCGCACAAATTCTGGGACATCAGAGATGGTGGCACTGGAAATATTGAAGTTTTCGATGGCTCTTAGCGTGTGAATACCGTAGTAGGCATCAGAAGGAACGTGACGTTGACCGAGGAGATCTTCTTCGATACGCGTCGCAGCATGAGTTGAGGTGTGATTAAGATCGAACGTCTTAGTCATAACAGGATCCTTAGACTTTTATTGTAAGTATTGATGTTGAATTAGCCACATCTGTTTTTAAGAATCCATTCATCAGAGTATACGGCTGTAAATCGGTCCTGATGTTGTGTCCATAGTATCGAATTGGTGGCATAAAAATAGTAGCCCGATCACCTTTTGAGTCATTGAGTTGTCAACATTTCTTACAGAAGTTAACTGGGATCACAACATAAGTTTGAGGTAAGCAATTGTTGTTTGTTTAGCAAAGCAATACACTGACTGTAATTGCAACAGGAGGACTTGTGTTTCCGATACTTTTACTGCTTTTTATTGCCGTTCCAATCATCGAGATTGCCTTATTTATTCAAGTAGGCGGTTTTTTAGGTTTTTGGACGACCATAGGCTTAGTTTTACTGACGGCGTTTGTCGGTGCGACATTGGTTCGCAGCCAAGGGCTTCAAACACTGATGTCTGTTCAAAATCGGCTTCAGCAAGGTGAGTTACCTGCTCAGCAAATTGTTGAAGGTGTCATGCTGGCTGTGGCTGGTGTGCTTCTTCTTACTCCAGGGTTTATGACCGATGCGCTAGGTATGCTTGTGTTATTACCTGCACCGCGAGCAATTATTGCCAAGCAGTTGATGAGCAAAGTAAAGGTTCAAAACTTCGGAAATGGTGGTGGCTTTCATGCGCAAGGCGGTTTTCATCAGCAGAACCCATTTGAGCAAGATCCTTTCCAGCGCGGTGATTCTTCTCAGGGAAATACGTTTGAAGGGGAATACCAGCGTAAGGATGACGACGACCGTAATCGCTTAAATTAAGCGCTAACCTTATGGTTTAAAGCTCATTGATGACGAGAAACAAGAAAGATGAAGGTGATTGCCTTCATCTTTTTTTGTATCTGTTGTTAGATAGAATACAGTTGTTAGATAAAATACAGCTATAACGCGCCTTCAAACCCAAGCTGGCGCCATGCTTCAAACGCAATAATGGCTACCGCGTTAGACAAGTTTAAACTGCGGCTGTCTGGCATCATAGGAATTCGGATGCGTTGTTCCATTGGAAGGCTTTCAATGAAGTCCGCTGGGAGCCCACGTGACTCGGGGCCAAAAATCAGTACATCGCCATCTTTGAATTTCGCGTCTACGTGGTGCCCTGTGGTTTTTGTGGTACACGCAAACAAGCGGTAATCTTCACCGCGCTCTTCCATGTATTCGATGAATGCTTCCATGTTTTCATGGCGCTTTACACGGGCAAGATCGTGGTAATCCAAGCCAGCACGTCTTACTTTCTTCTCTTCAAAATCAAAACCTAATGGTTCGATCAAATGGAGGTTTGAACCACAGTTGGCGGACAAGCGAATGATGTTGCCTGTATTAGGGGCAATTTCAGGCTCAAATAAAACGATATCCAGCATGACAAATCTTATGAATGAGTTGAGTGAAGGGCATTATGGAGGAAGAAAAAAGAGCAAGCAAGGCGCTTACTCTTTCATACTGTAAGGCGTTATGTCGCCTGACGTGCAATATTACTTAGCTAGTGCTGCTGCGTAGTTTTGTGCAACGGCATCCCAGCTCACAACATTCCACCAAGCATCAATGTACTCAGGGCGACGGTTTTGGTAGCTGATGTAGTAAGCGTGTTCCCATACGTCTAGTGCTAGAACAGGTTCACCGCGATCAGCCGCTACGTCCATTAGAGGGTTGTCTTGATTGCTGGTTGAAGTAATAACCAATTTGCCATCTTTTACGATCAACCAAGCAAAGCCAGAACCAAATGTGTTGATTGCAGCTTGAGCAAATTGCTCTTTGAACGCATCAAAGCTGCCGAATGTTTCTGTGATCGCTTTGCCTAGATCGCCTTGTGGTTCACCACCAGCGTTAGGCGCCATGCAGTTCCAGTACACAACGTGGTTGTAGAAACCGCCACCGTTATTGCGAACGGCTGGTGCTTGGCTTGAGATAGAATCAAAAATGGTCTCTAGAGATTGGTTCTCTAGGTCAGAACCTTTGATTGCTGCGGTGAATTTGTCAAAGTACGTACGGTGGTGCTTGCTGTAGTGTACTTCCATTGTTTTTGCATCGATGTACGGTTCCAGTGCGTCGTATGCGTACGGTAGTTCTGGGAATGTGTGTGACATTATTACTCTCCTTATTGTTACGTAATAATGTAATGATAATTGTTATCGTTATCAACTTGTGAATAGTAGGGATATATACCCAAAAGGCATATAAATTCAATTTTTTGAGATTATGAATGTTCGCTAACGGGCAATCGGATAGACATTTTCAGCCCCCCAAGAGAGCTGGGTTGTGCTTTGATGGTTCCATTATGCTGCCGAATCGCGCTCTCTGTGATCGCCAAGCCTAAACCTGCCCCTCCGGAGTGCCGATCTCTGGCGGTTGAAACTCGGTAGAAAGGTCGGAAAATGTCTTCCAGTTCTTCTTTTGGCACACCGTTACCATCATCATCGACGTCAATCTGTAGTTCACTGCCATTAAGTACAATCGATACTTGTATGTTCTGGTTACCATAATGAATGGCGTTTCGAACGATGTTTTCCACCGCACTCATTAATAAATTGGGATTACCGTAAATGTAGGTATTAGGTAAAGGGTTATCACGCTCGGATTCATGATGGAAAGAACCATAACGCAGCACTTTGCCTTTTTGATCTGCTTCAAATTGCGCGTCTTTTAATATCTCTTCCCACAGATCAACAACAGAAAGACGTTCTCTATTTTCGTGGCTGTGCACTTGCATACGTGACAGTTCCAAGAGTTCGCTGATCATCTGCTCTAAACGTTCGGCTTCGGTATCAATGCGCTTAAGCTCGTCACTCTCTCCCTGTTTTCTGGTTGCGAGTGCATTCGTCATTCTCAGTCGAGTAAGGGGGGAGCGAAGTTCGTGAGAAATGTCCGATAACAACCTTTGTTGACCTGTGATCATTTGATCAACTGCTAAAACCATTTGGTTAAAACTGGCTCCCGCTTGTTGAAATTCTCGGGTGCCTTTTTCTAAATCAGGATCGGCGACAAACTCTCCTTTAGCGACCCGCTTAGCGGCTTTTTCCAAACGTCGAGCAGGCTGGCTAAGCGCCCACGCAAGCCAGAGTAAAAGAGGGGTGCTAGCAACCATAACAGCAAAAAGTAGCTGAAAGGGTTTGTCGAACAGTTGAAGTAAAAAGGGTGGTGTTTGATTCCATTTCATGGCGTTGAATAGCAATACGTCTTGGTTTGCTATTTTTGCTGGGAATGGACCTGCCACCATCATGCGGCCATACAATTTTTGCTGGGGCTGAATTTGGGTTAAATCCAGTTCAGTGATGTAATTTTGCATTGCTTTACGAATCGGACCTCGCTCTCGGGTAATCAAATTTCCCTCCAAGTCAGTCAGATAAATCAAAGGGCGTTTTCCATGATGCTTTCCCCCTCTATTTGTTAGTTTTCTTGCGACAGCCTGAATGTTCGGATGATCAGAGTATTTTTCTTCTAGTTTGCTGATGGATTGTTTAACACGTTCAAAATGATCTTTAGGAATGTCATGAGGTTGGCGTGGATCCAGAAAGGGTAAGATTAAAACAGCGATCAATACCAGCAACATCGTAAGCCAGAAAATGGCAAAAATTCGCCCATATAAACTAGAAAAAAGACGCAACCGCATTACCCTGCCTCCACCAGCATGTACCCACGACCACGTAGCGTTTTAATTCGAGGTTTGTTGTCGCTCAGTAGTGGGATTTTTTTGCGAAGGTTTGATACATGCATATCAATCGCGCGATCAAACGGTGCTAAGCGCTTACCCAGCACGTCTAAACTGAGCATCTCTTTGGTAAGCGTTTCTCCTGGGTGTGCAATAAAGTGGCTGAGCAAGGCAAACTCTGTGGTGGTGAGATCGAGCAGAGCATCTCCACAATAAGCTTCTTGTTTACCTGGGAAAACTTTCAGATCTTGATAAGCAATGCACTCCGGATCTTTGCTGGTATTAGCATCGGATTGTTGAGTGCGCCGCAATATAGCGCGAATACGTGCCATCAATTCACGATCAGAGAATGGCTTAGGTAGGTAGTCGTCGGCACCTAATTCAAGCCCAATGACTCGGTCTATTTCTTCGCCTTTGGCTGTGAGCATCAGTACTGGAGTTTGCCAGTTTTCACGTAATTTCTTAAGCATCTCCATGCCATTGAGCCTAGGCATCATGATATCCAGAAGAATTAAATCGACACTTTCATCCACTAATTCAAGCCCGACTAAACCATCGCAGGCTTGGCTTATTTGAAAGCCTTCAAAGGTCAAAATATCACTGAGTAGGCTGGTCAATTCTGTATCGTCATCCACTAATAGTATATGTGCCATTGTTGCCTCACTTACGGTTTTTCTGTCTTCATGATACTCACATTTACGGTGTAACCAGAACTCTTTACGTTGATTTACGCTTTCTTCACGTTGCTTTACAACCCAGTTCGTATTCTATCCTCAAGCGCTGCAAAAGCAGCACAGCACACAAAACGAATTCCAATGACGAATCGAGGATACAATTATGAAACTAGCAAAAAAAATGGTTCTAATGGCAGCGGCACTTCCTTTAGTTTTAGGCAGCGCGAGTGCATGGGCTTTTGGTGGTAAAGGGCATCATAAAGGGGGGCACGATTTCGGCGGAAAGTGCGGTATGGGCGTGGACAAACGTGTGCTTCGCCAGCTTGACTTAACCGACGATCAGAAGTCGCAGCTCAGCCAATTGCGAGAAAATGCCAAAAATAATCGAAAAGGCAAATCAGAAGAAATGTTCGCCAAGATGCAATCGCACCAGCAAAACATCCAACAATTGATTTTGGCTGATACATTCGATGAAAATGCAGCGCAAGAGTTGGCCGCAAAAATGGTAGATGCCCAAACGGAAAAGCGTGTAAAAATGCTGGAACAACAGCATAAAGCCATGAGTATCTTAACGGCAGAACAGAAGGTCAAACTTCAAGAATTACAACAAGAGAAAGCTGCTAAGTGTGCCGAGAAATTTGCTGAGCGTCATCAAGATGACTAGGGTCTGTTGACCTTTCGAGATGATTTTTGCAGCAATTTGTGGGTGATTTATACAAGGCAGAGCTTATTCGGTGTAGTCGCTCTACATCAATGAGCGATAACGCAGTAGAAATAAGCCACAAATGCTGCCCGAAGGGTTCGACTAGGCGTCCCCGTTCCCATGCCTTTTACTCTTTGTTGCAAGGTATTTGCTTAGAAATACTTTTGTTCTTAAAGAATGGGCTACACACCTTGCGCCGCGATTAAAAGGCATAGAACTCGAACAAAATTTAACCACGAAAGGTCAACAGACCCTAAGTAAACAAAGCTTACATACGCGACGATAGCAGCCTTCATGGCTGCTTTCTTTTTGTATATAAAACTGCCCTTGACTATGCTCAAAGTAGCTCGATAGTTAGAGGGAATATAAGACAGTGCGGAAAATAGCCCTACCAATAATTGTTTGCTTGTATTTTATGATTTCTCAAACCGTTGGTGCCACTGAATCAACATGTGTGTTGAAAATGGGGTATCGCACCAATGAACGCTTACCCAATATTGCAAGAGCGCCAGATAACTCGGGTCTATATCTAGATTTGTACCAAAAAGCAGCAAGGAAAGTGGGCTGTGAGCTACAGATCACTCGTCTTCCAAAAAACAAAGTGGTCAATTTGTTAAAACGAGGTGAAGTCGATTTCTATCCCGGTTTCAATTTAACTAAAAAACGATCTTCATTCGCTTATTTTATCGAAAATGGTTTACCGGGAGGTGATGTCGGTATTTCACGTGATGATATGGCGGAGGTTACCCAGCTTGAACAACTAAAAGGTAAAGTACTGCTTCGTGCGAAGGGTTCGCCCGATATCACGAGAGATATCAGGGGTATTGACATAAAGCAGCCGCCTGAAATGACATCCATGCAAGCAATGACGTTTCTTTTAAATAAAAAAGGCGATTTCTATATCTACAATAAGTCGACATTGGAATACTTGTTGAAGCAGCATCCATTGGAAGGGCTGAAATTACACCCAGACTGTTGTGGTGGTGTGTTGCCGCTGTATCTCGGATTTTCTTTAAAGTCGAAATGGTTTAAAGGAATGACAAACCCTAAATATAAAGAAGACCAACCGATCAGTGCGGATAATTACCCGATTCTAATGTCTGTCGAGAGTAAGTCGTATGAATTCTCGCAAGTGCTTAAGAGCATGAAGTTAAACGGAGAAACACGAGCATTGTATGAATACTACTATCATTAGGAAATGATAAGTGTGAGCCATAGAAAGTAAATTTAAGCTAATGATATTTAATGCCTTTTACCGTTATTCGTTCGTTAACAATGTTTTGTAAGAGAGATTTGAGATTTGATTCAGAAATTCGCCACAATCGGGAATTAACTATTTTATACAAGACAGAAATTAAAGTAACGTGACTACATTGAAAGATTATTCCTGACCCGTTTTCCAATGCAAAAATCTGATTATTCCAAACTTGTTACTACTGCGGCTTGGTTGGCAGCTGGGGTTGCTACTTTACTGTTAGTTGTCAAAGTCTCGGCTTGGTGGGTAACCGGCTCTGTGAGTTTGTTAGCCTCATTGATCGATTCATTATTGGATATCGCGGCTTCTGTCGTGAACCTCATCGTAGTGCGTTACTCCCTTCAACCTGCGGATAAAGAACATTCTTTCGGTCATGGAAAAGCTGAATCACTCGCCGCATTGGCGCAGGCTATGTTTATTTCGGGCTCTGCTTGCTTTCTGATTTTGAATGGCGTGGATAGGTTCTTCCGGCCTCATGAACTGCATTCTCCTGAACTAGGCGTGTATGTCAGTATGTTCGCCATACTGGTGACTGGCGGGTTAGTGGCATTTCAAAAGCATGTAGTCAAAAGGACGGGTAGCCAAGCTATTGCCGCTGATTCTCTTCACTATCAATCCGACCTTTACATGAACGCAGCCATCATTGTAGCGCTTGGGTTAAGCTGGTATGGAATAGGGCAAGCCGATGCTGTATTTGCAATTGGGATAGGTGTTTTCATTCTTTCAAGCGCCATTCGCATGGTTTATACCGCAGTGCAATCTCTGCTAGACAGGCAGCTTCCAGATGATGAAATTGAAGACATCCATTTAATCACATGCTCAGTCAAAGGGGTGTTGGGTGCCCATCAAATACGGACTCGAATGTCTGGCCCTGTTCGTTTTATCCAGCTTCATTTAGAGTTGGATGATCACATGCCGCTGATTGAAGCGCATCGCATTTCTGACGAAGTTGAACAAAAACTGATCGAAAGATTCCCAGAAGGTGACATTCTGATCCATCAAGATCCAATTTCTGTTGTGCCATGGGCGAAAAATAAACAAAACGAGCATGAGCCGGGAAATTCTCAGGTTTAAATCACTGAGGAACGGCTGCTGTTAAGTTAATTATTACGAACCGTGAAAGAAAGAAGACAAATGGAAGATAATTAGCTATCTTTTGTGCAAACCACACAAACCACTATTGAACGTGATGTGAATCAACAAAGTTTGATAGCATAATTGTAATACTCTTTCATAAGTAGAAAAGTTTCAATAATTCGTTATGTGCGCCGTGTGGAGCGGAAATGTAACATAACGTGAATAAGATAAGATTTCGCCGAGAATGGCATTTAGAATTAGAGATTAGATTCCCAGATATCAGAGGGTGAGCATGATTAAGAAGATCGGTGTTTTGACAAGTGGCGGTGACGCACCAGGCATGAATGCAGCAGTTCGTGGTGTTGTTCGTACGGCACTTTCAGAAGGGCTAGAAGTGTACGGTATTTATGACGGTTACTTAGGTCTATACGAAAACCGTATCGAGAAATTAGATCGCTGCAGTGTATCTGATGTGATCAATAAAGGCGGTACCTTCCTTGGTTCAGCTCGTTTCCCAGAATTTAAAGAAGTAGAAGTTCGCGAGAAAGCGATCGAAAACCTGAAAGAGCACGGTATTGAAGCCCTAGTTGTTGTTGGCGGTGACGGCTCTTACATGGGCGCGAAAAAGCTGACCGAAATGGGTTACCCATGTATTGGTTTGCCGGGCACGATTGATAACGATATCGCTGGTACAGATTACACCATTGGTTACTTAACAGCATTGAATACTGTTATCGACGCCATTGACCGTCTGCGTGATACGTCATCTTCTCACCAGCGTATTTCGATTGTAGAAATCATGGGTCGCCACTGTGGTGATTTGACGTTGATGTCTGCAATTGCTGGTGGTTGTGAATACATCATTACGCCAGAAACAGGTTTGAGTAATGATGAGTTGATTGCCAATATTCAAGACGGTATCAAGAAAGGTAAGAAGCACGCAATCATCGCTTTAACTGAGCTGATGATGGATGCTAACGAGCTTGCTAAAGAGATTGAATCTGCTACTGGACGCGAAACTCGTGCGACAGTATTGGGGCATATCCAACGTGGCGGTCGTCCAACAGCATTTGACCGTGTTCTTGCATCTCGCATGGGTAACTACGCTGTTCACCTTCTACAAGAAGGTCATGGCGGTCGTTGTGTGGGTATTCAGAAAGAACAACTTGTTCACCACGACATTATTGACTGCATAGAGAACATGAAGCGTCCAGTACGCGATGACTTGTTCAAAGTTGCGAAAGAGTTGTTCTAATACTGAACATTCAAGACTAACTTACTTAATAAAAACCGCTGACTTTTCAGCGGTTTTTTTGTTTGAAAGAGACTTTCTCTGGTTTTTAGCTATCGACTTGTTTCCAGCTCGTGAGCTTCGATCACTTCGTTGCGTATTTTAAGTGCGTACAAGTATCCCAGTGTTCCACCAACGATATTACCTGCCGCAATACCGATAAAAAGCCCTTCAACCTGATACCACTCACTACCAATGTAGGCAAAAGGCAATGTGAATATAAACAAACGCATCGCACTCCAACTAAAGGCGTGCATGGGTTTATGTAGTGCATTGAGCCCACTAGCCAGCACCATTAATATGCCTTGAAACCCATAACTGAACGGGACCACCAGCAAGTAATGCCAAAGTAAATCTCTCACACTTTGCTCTTGTGAGAAAAGTGAAGCAATAGGCATGCTCAATGGAACCATCATGATAAAGATGAGCAGCTGAAAAAGAATCGAAAATCGCATACACACAAATAAGGCGTTAAAACTGCGCGTTGGATTCTTTGCACCAAAATTTTGCGCCATAAAGGGCGTTAAAGCGGAGGTCAGTGCCATCAAAACCAAAATCAAAATAGATTCGACACGTTGCGCGGCACCATAAGCGGCAACGGCTTCTGTACCGTGGCTCGCTAATATAATCATGAGTATCGCACCTGAAATAGGTGACATCGCATTAGACAAGGCGGCGGGTGTGCCAATTTTTAAGATGGCACGCCAATCTTGAATGAGGGACGGAAAGTACGGGAGTGCCAGCAGCTTTTCTCTTTTTATGAGTACGTACAAAGATCCACACAAAGCGCCCATGTAGCTGAGTGCACTGGCTATAGCAGCCCCTTTTATTCCCAATTCAGGAAACGGGCCGTAACCAAAGATAAGCAGTGGGTCGAGTACGCCGTTAATGACACCAGCCAGCATCATAATTTTTGCCGGAGTTTTGGTATCACCAGTTGCACGAATCGCACTGTTTCCCGCCATGGGAATGACTAACATTGGGATCGTTAAATACCATACCACCATGTACTCTTTGATGAGTGGGATCAGATCTGGGGTCGCCCCGAGAAGAGAAAACAGCGGGGTGATGGTCAGTAATCCGATGGTTGATGCGATACTGACGAGAATGACCGCTAGGATTAAACCGTGGGAAGAAAACCTTGCCGCATCTTGATTGTTACCTTGCCCAAGCAGCCGACCGACGTTGGTCGAAAGCCCCATGCCAATACCCATCGTGATGCAATTGACGGCAAAGGTGACGGGAAAAGTAAAGCTGATCGCAGCCAGAGCCTGAGTACCAAGCAAAGAAATGAAAAAAGTGTCCACAAGATTAAACATAAGGATCGAAATCAGACCCACAATCATCGGTAGGGTCATGTTTCTGAGCACTGCGGGGATAGGTGCAGTGAGTAATCCATGTTTATCTTGCATTGATAGTGACAACTTAATTTATCTTGAAGAACGCGTAGGATACAGAAGAATACACATTGGAGCCACAATGCGACGGAGGGCTCGAAAGTTGAGGTGGAAACAGTTACTTCGAGCAACAAACGTGAAATTTCTCGAAAAGCTGTTTGATTTTTCAACACTCGTCACAAAAAAACGCATTGCCCCCCTTGGGTTATCTCTATGTACGCCCTATATATGATCCACAAGCCGTTTTAACGGCATTTCTTACATCAAATAGAATCATCTAATCAGGAGAGACGACCGATGAATATCCGTCCTTTACACGACCGAGTTATCGTTGAACGCCAAGAAGTTGAATCCAAATCTGCCGGCGGCATCGTTCTAACTGGTTCTGCTGCGGAAAAATCGACACGTGGTACGGTTTTGGCTGTAGGCAAGGGCCGCATCCTAGAAAACGGTACTGTGCAACCGCTGGACGTTAAAGTTGGTGATAGCGTTATTTTTGCTGAAGGCTACGGCACGAAATCTGAAAAGATTGACGGCAAAGAAGTTCTGATCATGTCTGAAAATGACATCATGGCAATCGTTGAGTAAAAGCAATCGTTGAGTAATTTTTACTCTGATTCAAAAAACGACAGACTAAAAACGAATTAAGAAAGGGAAATTAAAGATGGCTGCTAAAGACGTTAAATTTGGTAACGACGCACGAATCAAAATGCTAGAAGGTGTTAACGTTCTGGCTGACGCTGTAAAAGTCACGCTAGGTCCTAAAGGCCGCAACGTTGTCCTAGACAAATCGTTCGGTGCTCCAACCATTACTAAAGATGGTGTTTCTGTTGCGCGCGAAATTGAACTGGAAGACAAGTTCCAGAACATGGGCGCACAAATGGTTAAAGAAGTGGCCTCTCAAGCAAATGACGCGGCAGGTGATGGAACAACCACTGCTACTGTACTGGCTCAATCTATCGTTAACGAAGGTTTGAAAGCGGTCGCAGCTGGCATGAACCCAATGGATCTTAAGCGTGGTATCGATAAAGCAGTCGCGGCTGCTGTGATTGAGCTGGGCAACATTTCAGTTGAATGTAAAGGCAAGAAAGAGATCGAGCAAGTTGGTACGATTTCAGCTAACTCTGACAAGAGCGTAGGCGAAATCATTGCAGAAGCAATGGAGCGTGTTGGTCTTGACGGTGTAATCACTGTTGAAGAAGGTCAGGCACTGCAAGATGAGCTAGACGTTGTTGAAGGTATGCAGTTTGACCGCGGTTACCTGTCTCCTTACTTCATCAACAACCAAGAAGCTGGTGCGGTTGACCTAGAAAACCCATTCATCCTTCTTGTTGACAAGAAAGTATCTAATATCCGCGAATTGCTTCCTACTCTAGAAGCAGTAGCGAAAGCCTCTCGTCCTCTTCTTATCATCGCTGAAGATGTAGAAGGCGAAGCGTTAGCAACACTTGTTGTGAACAATATGCGTGGCATCGTGAAAGTAGCAGCAGTTAAAGCGCCTGGTTTTGGTGACCGTCGTAAAGCAATGCTACAAGATATCGCTATTCTAACTGGCGGTACTGTGATTTCTGAAGAGATTGGTCTAGAACTTGAAAAAGTAACGCTAGAAGACCTAGGTCAAGCGAAGCGTGTAACCATCACGAAAGAAAACTCTACCATCATCGATGGTGCGGGTGAGCAAACTGCTATTGAAGGTCGTGTTGCTCAAATCCGTCAGCAAATCGAAGAAGCAACTTCAGACTACGACAAAGAAAAACTACAAGAGCGCGTTGCTAAGCTAGCAGGCGGTGTTGCAGTAATCAAAGTCGGCGCAGCGACTGAAGTTGAAATGAAAGAGAAGAAAGACCGCGTTGAAGATGCACTTCATGCGACTCGTGCAGCGGTTGAAGAAGGTGTAGTAGCGGGCGGTGGTGTTGCACTAATCCGCGCAGCTTCTAAGCTGACTGAGCTTGAAGGTGACAACGAAGAGCAAAACGTAGGTATCCGCGTTGCACTACGTGCAATGGAAGCACCAATTCGTCAAATCACAAGCAACGCAGGTGATGAAGAGTCTGTAGTTGCAAACAATGTACGTGCTGGTGAAGATAACTACGGTTACAACGCTGCGACGGGTGAATACGGCGACATGATCGCAATGGGTATTCTTGACCCAACGAAAGTTACGCGTTCAGCACTGCAATTTGCAGCATCGGTTGCGGGTCTTATGATCACAACAGAAGCGATGGTGACTGACTTACCTCAGAAAGATGCACCAGCAATGCCTGATATGGGCGGCATGGGTGGAATGGGCGGCATGGGCGGCATGATGTAAGCCTCCTCCTCTCGGATGATAAGAGCCTCGCAGTTATGCGGGGCTTTTTTATATCTTAAACATTCAATTATTTTATCGATTTTATATAATTTAGATAAACGCTCTATAGGTGGAGTGGGTTTCGTTAATCTAAGCTGAAAATTCACTTTATGTCGCATATTGTTCTGGTATGTTAGAGGCATAAAAATAAGTAGCTAGGTTAATCCTGTGAGCCATCATCACAACTTTCCAATTAAGCGTTCTTCGCTGGGCGTAACGGCTTTGTACGGTCTTTTTCTGCTTCTTCTTGTTGTGGACGCACTTAATGAAGCGTCGGAAGAATTTACAGCAGAAAAAAAGCATGTGGCTGTGGCGTTGAAAGATATGTCGAACACATTAAGAGCGGTGGAGCATGAAATGACGGTGCTATCGCAATTTAATGTCTCTGATTCTCCCCCTCATTTACATACCGTTGTGGAAGGCAAAACGTGCTCGTTCGAAGGACTAGGTGAGGGACGTTCTACCATTCATTCGGATTTTATCATCACTGGTGTTGCCGACATGTGTGATGCGCGTACCTCACTATACCAAGATGCGCATTTTTGGGTGCCTAGCGCTCACGTGATGTCTTATCTAGTGAACACCCGCGAAGCAATTTCTTCCATCTACTTTATTTCTAAAGATAAATACATTATTTCATCGCCTTCTAAGCTGGCGCGAAACATCACGAGCAGTACTTTTGATGATGTTCTCAAACATCGACCTTTTTGGCGAAACACTTTGCAGTACGGGCTTGCCAATAACCGTCGTGATATCACTTTTACAGGAGAATACCGCGATCTCTTTACCGGAAAGTCGGTGGTTACTTTAAGTGCAGCAGTGTATCGAGATGGAGAGTTAGCAGGCGTGTTGGCAATGGATGTTCTGGCGAGCCAGATTAAGCGCAATTTAGGGAAGGAGTACCTTATCCTTCCCTATCCAGGCGACAACCAAACGGGTCTGTTTACTTACAAAAAGTCTGGTGAGATCAGCGATGCTTCTCAAAATACGCGTTTGCATTTGAGTATCGACCAACATTGGCAACAGCATTTATATCAGTTGTGGAAATACAAACACTATTGGTTGGTAACATGGTTTGTTTCTTATCTGTTCGTCGTTACGTTATTGATTAATAAGAATTGGTCTTTGATTCAATCTTATGAAGATAAACTGATGCACCTCGATGATGAAACTGGGTTATTAAATCTCAAAGGGTTAGAGGCAAAACTTTCTTCGCTTAAGGAGCGTCCTTTTCTTTGCATTGCGGCGTACTCCGTAAAAGATACAGAATGCCTATCTGAGTTAGCAAAAGAACAAGTTAAATCGCATGTACAAGTCGTTCTTAAGGAGAGGCTTCGTTCGTTTGATATTTTCGCTTCATCAGGAGATGGAGGTTGGGTTCTTATTTTGCCTTGTGAATCGATAGAATTAGGTTCACAGCTTATAGAACAACTAGAAACCGAAGTGCGTTTAACACCTTATCGATTACCTGAAGGTGTAACCCAAGATTGTTTACTCGAAGGGCATTTTGAATTAATACCTGTTCACAAATATGATGGGTATCTTCACCTTTGGCGCAGTGTAAGAACTCGATTTATCGCACAAGACGCTGAGCCTAACGAGATCATTCAAGCTGTCAGCCATTAGAACGTCTGTGATGTATGAATGGCTGCTTTATTTCTTACTCCGTTTCCCCATTGTTTGATGGACACCTCGACGCAAGCTCCTAAAACTGCTTTCCAGCTTATCGACACCGAGCAAAATGGAAAGCATTAGGATCGTGACAAGTATTGCTTGTTGACCAAACCCTAACCCAGTCATGAGTCCAAGTGCGGCCAGTACCCATATAATGGACGCGGAGGTGACGCCGTGGATCTTCCCATCTAGTGTCATCATAACCCCAGCCCCTAAAAATCCTACCCCAGTAATAATCTGCCCAAGTACACGAGCGTGATCCAAACTGTTGGGAGAAAGGTGTACCGCCAGCGACATGAAAAAATAGGTTCCAGAAATGATCAGAATAGACGTACGTATTCCAACTGGCTTTCCACGTGTTTGGCGTTCAATGCCAATAAGAGAGCCACATACGGTGCAGCAAAGTAGGTCCCACCAAGAAAATGGTCCTAAGTCTAACCAATTTGAAATTTCAATCATGTAATACACTCCCGAATAGAGTGCAAATATGGGGTTAAAATTTCTTTATTCCACTAGGCTTTTTAATGAATTATTTTTATGGAAATGACAACAAATATTGATCGTAAAAATGGCTATATTTGACGTTTAAATACGTCATGATCAATAGATTGCAAGGTAGGCATAAGTCGCTTATATTTCGCGCTCCTGTTCCTTTGAGTCTTTGGAGACTTGATCAATGAAAAAACAAATGTCAGTAATTGCTCTATCGATGACTATGGCATCCCCTTATGCATTGGCGCAAGATTCTGCCGCAATGTTCTCTACGCTGGATGGCTTTAACGCACCTGCTAGTGATGCGGTTGGTGGTGTTCGTTTGTCTGTTTTACACGGAAAAGTGAGTGCTGTTAAAGGTGTCGATGTGTCAGTGTTAGGCATGTCTGAGACCGATACGATGACAGGTTTAAACTTAGGCATGTTCTTTGGCGCATCAAAAGTAAACCAAGAGATGAAAGGGGTGTCTCTTGGGATGTTTAACTGGAATATGGGCACGACGAAAGGCGCCAACTTAGGCGTAGTGAATGTGACTCACGATGTAAAAGGCGTCAACTTCAGTGCTGTAAACTATTCAGAAGGATTTACCATGGCTGATGTTGGCTTGGTTAGCTTGTCTGAGAAGTCGAACGTCCAGCTTGGCGTGTTCAACAAAACCAAGCAAATTGAAGGTGTACAGATTGGCTTGCTAAACTGCGCAGACAATGGATTTTTGCCTTGTTTCCCGTTTGTGAACTTCTCGATTTAAAATTCGAATTTGGAGCTCCTGATTGGTCAGGAGCTTTATTCCAAGTGTAAATCCAGTGGCGTTTTGCTTTTTCTACCGCCGATCTCGCGTGCTAACTTGGGTACTAAATACCCTGATACTTCTTCAATGACTTCGGCCATTAGTGCTTTTGCTTGTTTATCCGAAACATAGAAGTGCGCCGCGCCCTGAACTTTATCCAGAACATGGATGTAGTAAGGCAAGACACCGGATGCAAACAGAGCTTCACTGAGCTTTATAAGTGCCTCTGAAGAATCATTAACCCCACGCAGCAACACACTCTGGTTCAATAACGTCACGCCAGCTTGTTTGAGCTTGGCAAGGTAAGCTGAAAGTTCACCATCGATTTCATTGGCGTGATTAATGTGTGTCACCATCACGACATTCAAACGACTTCCCCTAAGTAAGTAACACAGCTCATCGGTAATACGAGAAGGAATGACGACAGGGAGCCGAGAGTGAATTCTTAGCGTTCTCACATGCTCTATTGCTTCTATACGTGAGACCAGCCATTCCAACTCGCTGTCCTTCGCCATAAGAGGATCGCCACCAGAAAGAATGACTTCATTGATCTCTGGGCGCTTGGCAATGTACGCCAAATTCTGCTCCCAAACGGATTTAGAGCCTTTGTTGTCTTGATAAGGGAAATGACGGCGAAAACAGTAACGGCAGTTGATGGCGCAGCCACCTTTAACGATCATCAATACGCGAGACTTGTATTTATGCAGCAACCCCGGCTGGTCGTTATCTTGCTCTTCCAGAGGATCGGCCGAATAGCCTTTATGCACGTCAAATTCTTCCATTAAGGGCAGAACTTGCTTGAGTAAAGGATCGTTAGGGTTGCCCTTTTCCATTCGTTCGACAAAGCTTTGTGGCACGCGCATCGCAAACAGTTCGCGTGCGGCTAACCCTTTTTGCCAAGGGGTAGGGTCTATTTCAACCGCTTGCAACAACTTGTAGGGATCGGAGATCGCATTCGCTAATTGTTTGAGCCAGTTTTGCTCAACAGAAACAGCTTTTCGGGTTATGATGTGCGGCATTAAATTGAACTCGAAGATGGTAAGAGGAAAAAATGGCTACTGTTAGCACGAATGAATTTAAAGGCGGTCTTAAAATTATGCTTGATAATGAGCCGTGTGTCATTCTCGAAAACGAGTATGTTAAGCCGGGTAAAGGTCAAGCATTCAACCGCGTAAAAATCCGTAAGCTGCTTTCCGGTAAAGTTTTGGAAAAGACGTTCAAGTCTGGCGACACAGTTGAAGTTGCAGACGTAATGGACATCGATCTGGACTACCTATACAACGACGGTGAGTTTTACCACTTCATGAACAGCGAGTCATTTGAGCAAATCGCAGCGGATCTTAAAGCGGTGGGTGACAACGCTAAGTGGTTGGTAGAAAACGACACTTGTATGATTACGCTTTGGAACGGTAACCCAATTGCAGTAACACCACCAAACTTTGTAGAGCTTGAAGTCACTGAAACAGATCCTGGTCTGAAAGGTGATACTCAAGGTACAGGTGGCAAGCCAGCAACGCTGGTAACAGGTGCAGTTGTTCGTGTACCTCTGTTCATCGCTATCGGCGAAGTTATTAAGGTTGATACACGTAACGGCGAATACGTTGGTCGTGTAAAATAACGATAACCTGATACAAATCGTTACGAAACCGCTCCTACGTGAGCGGTTTTTTTATAATTTAAGTTATAAATTTATTAAATAAACTTAAGTTTATATGAAGCGGTATCGTCATCCTTTATGATTCGCGGCGTTTAGTTGGAACTAAGATCACATATAAAGGAGCTCTCTGATGAACTTACCTACCAAGGCACTTGCAACCCTATTTACGCTTACTCTTGGTTTTTCTAGTCAAGCTAGTGCTTTCCAGACATTTGATAGCACCGCAGGTCAACCTGACGCGCAAGAATGTCGCTACTTATCTGATGCAGGAAAGAATGCATTTGATGCTAATACTGGAAAGCTTTGGGCTTGTAGTACTCAAGGCTGGGTATTTTTCGAATCTCAAAGTGCTCATAAATGTTTGAACGCATCGAAAGCAGAACAAGCGAAATACCCTGCGTGGAAGAAAGGGCGTACTTACGTTGGCGGCAATAAAGTACTGTTCAACAACAAAGTATACCGCGCAAAATGGTGGACCAGAAAAGGTACTCCTGCTACATCAGAAGCATGGACATTGGATGTGAAAGACGTTCAACCTAAGACTTGGAATCAAAACCATCAGTACAACAGTGGTGAGAATGTCTTGTTCATGGGGCATGTATACGAAGCGAATCATTGGAGCAAAGGCAAATTACCACCTGCAAATGTTTCTCAGCATAACCGAAGCAAAGAGTGGCGTTATGTGGGTCCATTTGAATGCCCAAATAGCTAAAGAGAGTGTTTGAGTACACATCCCAAAAATGCGCCTTAGTGGCGCATTTTTTGTCTCAACTTCTAGGGGCTGTTCTTGTTTTATTGTGGTAAAAATTGAATAACGCTCTCAGTCTCACACCCTCATAAATACAAAGCACGCTTCTGCCTTTTATTTGTCGCTATAGTAACCTGATAAATAAAAAAGCAAGGAAGCCGTATGTCTGAAGAATCTCAATTGCCACTGGATGATTTTATCGAATACCCAGTGGAAGAAATGTCGAAACGTGCGAATCAAAACTACGATCTCATCAAGCGACGCCACTCTATTCGTCAGTTCTCCGACCGTTCAGTGCCCAAGTCCATTATTGAAAGTTGTATTAAAGCGGCTGGAACAGCGCCAAGCGGAGCGAATCATCAACCTTGGCACTTTGTCGCGATCAATAGTGCAGACGTGAAAGCTCAAATTCGCCAAGCGGCAGAAGAGCTCGAACAGTCTTTTTATCAAGGAAGGGCAGGGCAAGAATGGCTTGATGCGCTTAAACCACTTGGGACTAACGCCAGCAAACCTTACCTAGAAAAAGCACCGTGGCTAATTGCTGTATTTTCTCAAAAGCGCGGAGGGATGGAGAACGACGAAAACCAAACCAACTACTATGTGCATGAGTCGGTTGGTATTGCGACAGGTTTTTTACTACAAGCCTTGCACAACGCAGGGTTGGGTACGCTTACTCACACACCAAAACCCATGAGTTTCTTGAGCAAAATATGCGGACGAGACAATAGCAACGACCGCCCATACATGTTGATCGTAACTGGCTACCCTGAGGAAGGCGCTACCATTCCTCAACACGCTACCTATAAGAAACCACTCGATGAAATAGCGACATTCATGGAATAAGAGACGCCCTTGTTAATCTAGAGCGCCATTGGATTACTTGTTCGAGAAGAAGTACGTATTTAAGTAATCATTCAAGGGCTTAAGCGCTGGGTTCGCCCATGTTAAGTACATATTGGGACCATCTGACGGATAGAGCCCAGATGCGATGTCGCCTTTATTGATAAAAGGGGAGCCTTGGCTGCCAATAAACTCACCACCGCCTGCATTTCGTGTTGAGTCTACTTTGTATTCGTACAATAGCCCGAGTAAAACACCGGCATTTAAGTTGCTGTGTGTTTTCTCATGCAATGGATTGACGATGCCTCCAGCGTGGATAGTTCCGTCTTTCTTGCAAGGTGTTGGAGTACCAAGAGCACGATCAGCGTTGAGTTGTCCGTTCCCATGCAGGCACTCATTGAGGTGGAGTGCCTCGAAGCTTTGTTGTTTTGCTGTTTGTTTGTAGATGTTCAACTTGTTTTTAAAATCTTGGTAGGCATCGTTGAGGTCACTGCCCACCAAAGTATGGCTGTTTCCATCCACATAATAGTCAAACATCTGCATGAGCTTTTGGTAAGCCGTAAGCCGCAACGTTTCATCTTCACCATTCTGGGTATAAATCCACTCTATCGCGTGTACTTGCTGGGTAGCGGATGCCAATGCGACGGCAAACGGATCTTGATCGGATGCGCTTGTTGGGTTACTTGCCAAAATGCCTATAACAATCGTCTTATTATTGAATTGGTTATGAACATCTTGGTTCGACCAATGGACAAAATTTTCAGCTTGATCAACGACTCGTTGATGCTGCTCTTTCGTGACCGTTGGGTCGATAGCTAATACATAAATACCCTTCTTAAAATCGCAGTTAGGGATATCAGCGACCGTTTGGCAGTGCTCAATCTCAGAGTAAACATGAACGGTAGTTTTGGTGAGCGCTGGCTGACCCAATTCATGATTAACGGTATTAGGATCAATTTGGCAGCCAGAGAGCATCCAGGTACATATTACAGTCAGAAAAACAGATGGTTTGAACATTACACTTACTATTTAAAATGAAGCGAGTTGTGCTTCGGTTCCAATGAGAACCAGAACCTTTTATCCCGAGTTCGGGGTATTTCGGTCATGGTTAATGTGTCAAAGCTCTGGCAATCACCAGTCTTTATTTATGCTCTTCCGTGATTTCTTATTTGGCTCAATTTGTTGCTGCTGAGAACGGGTTGTCTCTACCTCGAACAAATGAGCTATAGAGGGTCTTAAGCGATAAGCGGCGGGATTATAGTGAGTAAGTGAGTAAATTTATAGAGTGAAAATTGTACATATTTGTAAGCAAGGTGATAGAAACTTCTGCTGTAGGAAAAGAAAGGGAGCTAACCTCCCTTTCTTTTTCAGCTTAAATCATAAAGATAAATACAATAGAAAGTGCCGTTATAAGACCAGAAAATGCATAGCACGCAATTTTCCCAACAACACCAGTATGGAATTTCAAATCGTGCATTCCGTGGTGAATTCGATGCATCGCATGCCACATAGGTAAAGAAAGCGTACCAATGATGAATAGAGCACCAATGAGTGAGGTCGCAAACTCAGAAACACGCTCGTAACTGAGAGCTTGTACATCAATAATCCCTAGTGGAACCAGTACGCCGAGGATTAAGATAGTAATAGGGGTAATCATGGCAAACCACGTTCCCCCTGCACCAAACAACCCCCACCAAATCGGTTCGTCGGAGCGTTGAGGCGTTTTGTTTACCGAATAATTAGGTTTCATTTTATGCTCCTTACACCACGATGAGTACAACCAGAGAAATTACCGCCACTGCTGCCCATTGGCTTATTACAATGAGCTTCTTCTCGACGGGTTTTCCTTTCAAACGAATTGGTATCACTTGCGGCATCATGCTGAAAAACGTCTGAGCGTGAAGCAGGCTACCTGCCAGCGCAACGACGTTTATGGCAACAACAATCGGGTTTGCCATGAAGGCTAGCCAGCTTTGCCAAGCTTCTGGTCCTTTTACTAAAGCACCCAAACCAAAAGTGAGGAATAAAGTAAAAAGCACCAACGGAAGTACTGTTGCCTCACGAAGCATATAGAATCGGTAGAAGGGATGATCTTTCCACCACGTCCGGTTGATTTCACGAACGTAAGGTTTGCGGTTACTCATGGTTATGCCTCCTTTACCTGTTCATCTTGTGGCTTCAGCATGGCGATAACAAAATCCATAGACGATGCTACTTTGCCTTGGTTTACCGCTGCTGCTGGGTCGACATTTTTAGGGCAAACATCGGAACAGTAGCCCACAAAAGTACAGCCCCACGCGCCATTCTGACCGTTTATCAAACCCATACGCTCTGCTTTACCGTGATCACGGCTGTCGAGGTTGTAGCGATGCGCCAGTGTTAATGCTGCAGGCCCCATGAATTCTGGGTTAAGACCAAATTGAGGGCAGGCCGCGTAGCAGAGCCCGCAATTGATGCAGCCAGCAAACTGCTTATACTTCGCCATTTGCTCTGGGGTTTGGATGTTTGTTCCATCTTCCGGCTTACGATCGTTACCGATAATGTAGGGTTTGATGGCTTCGAGACGCTCAATGAATGGGGTCATATCCACGATTAGATCTTTTTCGATAGGGAAATTCGCCAAAGGCTCGATTTTCACACCGTCGGGGTAATCTCGTAGGAAGCTTTTACAAGCCAGTTTGGGCACCCCATTGACCATGATCCCACATGAGCCACAAATCGCCATTCGACACGACCAACGGTAAGACAACTCTTTGTCCAAATGATCTTTCACGTAGCCTAAAGCATCGAGTACCGACATGGTTTCATCGAATGGGACGTCAAATGTCTGGAAGTGAGGCTCTGCGTCTTTTTCAGGGTCATAACGCAGAATGTCGACTTTTTGAATACGAGTGGCTGACATCATGCTTTCTCCTCTGCGGATTTGGCGGCTTCAGCGGCAGCGGCTTTTTCTGCGGCTTCTCCGTATAAACGTGCCTTAGGCTGTGACTTGGTGATTCTTACTTCGCTGTAATCGATGGTGGGTGCAGCATCGGGCTGATAAAAAGCAAGTGAATGCTTCAAGAACTGCTTGTCATCTCTATCGGTATAGCCATCATCTAAACGTTGATGAGCCCCACGGGATTCTTTGCGCAATATGGCTGAATGCACCATGGTTTCCGCAACTTCTAACCCATAGCCGACCTCAATGGCATACAACAAATCCGTATTGAATACCTTTCCTTTATCTTTAATGATGATGCGCTTATATCGCGCTTTGAGCTCGGTGATTTTTTCAATGGTGGCTTGCATCAGATCTTCTTGACGATAAATACCGCAACCCGCTTCCATGGTATGACCCATTTCTGTGCGAATATCCGCCCAGTTTTCATCACCTTCTTGATTCAGCAATGCTTGAATTCGAGCTTCTACATCCTGGATTTGAGAAGCGATAGCGTCGTCGTTCCACCCAGTGAATTCTTCGGTATGCTTCGCGGCGTTTTCACCTGCGACTCGTCCGAAGACCACAAATTCAGCCAGAGAGTTGGAACCCAGCCTGTTCGCGCCGTGCAACCCAACCGATGCGCATTCACCGACGGCAAATAAACCTTTAATGCGAGTTTCACAACCTTTATCCGTTTCTATACCACCCATGGTGTAATGCACTGTTGGTCTAATTGGAATGGGTTCTTTGGCTGGGTCGACATTTACGTACGCTTTGGCCAGTTCGCAAATGAAAGGCAAGCGCTCATGCAGATACTCTTCTCCAAGGTGGCGAAGATCGAGGTGAACCACATCACCCAAAGGATGTTTAATGGTGTTGCCTTTTTGTTGCTCGTGCCAGAAAGCTTGGGAAACTTTATCTCTTGGACCTAGCTCCATGTATTTGTTTTTGGGTTGACCAACAGGCGTTTCCGGCCCCATGCCGTAATCTTGCAAATATCGGTAGCCGTTTTTATTGACGATAATACCGCCTTCACCACGGCAACCTTCGGTCATTAAAATACCGGTTCCCGGTAATCCTGTTGGATGGTATTGCACAAATTCCATATCGCGGAGTGGTACACCGTGGCGGTATGCCATCGCCATTCCATCGCCAGTCACAATGCCGCCATTGGTATTGCAGTGATAAACGCGTCCAGCGCCACCCGTTGCGAGAACCACGGATTTGGCTTTGATGACAACGAGTTCACCCTCTGACATGTGAATGGCAATCACCCCCTGAATTTCACCGTCGTTGACCAGCAAGTCGACCACAAAATACTCATCAAACCGATGAATGTTGGAGTATTTTATCGAGGTTTGGAACAGGGTGTGAAGCATGTGAAAGCCCGTTTTATCTGCCGCAAACCAAGTGCGCTCCACTTTCATGCCACCAAATCGGCGAACGTTCACTTCGCCGTTTTCTTTGCGGCTCCAAGGGCAGCCCCATTGTTCCATTTGAATCATTTCGCGAGTGGCGTTTTCTACGAAGTATTCCACCACATCTTGTTCACACAACCAGTCTCCACCACCAACGGTATCGTTGAAGTGGTTGTCGAGGCTGTCCTCATCTTTGATAACGGCTGCGGATCCCCCTTCTGCAGCAACGGTATGAGAGCGCATGGGGTAGACTTTAGAAATAAGAGCGATGTCTAATTCTGGGTTTGCTTCAGCAGCAGCGATTGCAGTGCGAAGACCAGCGCCGCCAGCGCCGATGACTGCGATATCTGTGGTTATAGTCTGCACAGTTACCTCCGGTTAGTAACGACAAATGCAAAAACGACAGCGCACGTGTAGCGAGCCGTCCCTGCTGGATTCTGTTGAACCCATTAATCCTAAAAAACCTTGATTCCTGTAGGTATATTAAAAGAGCTCCAATACGGAAAAATTGATTCATTTAGGTTTTTGCTTCGGTAATGCAAACAAGAGCATAAAATTTCCAAAATATGTGATTTTAGTCACTGACGTCCAATGTGAACAATAATGGTGGCGGATGAGGAATCACCGCTGGAAGAGAGAGAGGTGCAGGGCTAAAATAAGGCGCTTAAACACTCAAAGAGAGATTGTATGTCCACCATGAACTGGCAACCGACCGCTGATATTGCGCAGTTGAAGCAACGCGCGGAATTGATTGGAAAGATACGTGCGTTTTTTCAACGCAACGATGTATTGGAAGTCGATACACCCGCGATGAGCCACGCAACGGTAACGGATATTCACTTACATACCTTCCAAACCCAATTTGTGGGACCAGACTATGCTGGCGGGCGTTCTCTCTATTTAATGACCAGCCCTGAGTTTCACATGAAACGTCTGCTTGCCGCAGGCAGTGGCTCGATCTATCAGATTTGTAAGTCGTTTCGAAATGAAGAAAACGGGCGATTTCACAATCCCGAATTTACTATGTTGGAGTGGTATCGAATTGGATTTAATCATCATGATTTGATGGATGAAATGGATGAGCTACTTCAACTTACTCTTACTTGCGAGAAAGCGGATCGCATGACCTATCAAAATGCCTTTTTGTCGGTGTTAGGGGTGTGCCCACTGGAAGGTTCCATGGATACCTTAAAGCGAGCGGCAGGCGAATTGGGCTTAAGTGATATCGCGCAGTCAGAAGAAGACAGAGACACGTTATTACAGCTGTTGTTTAGCGTTGGTGTTGAAAACAAGATAGGGCAGGATGCCCCTGTATTTGTGTATGATTTTCCTGCCTCCCAAGCAGCACTAGCAAAAATCAATCAACAAGACCCGAGAGTAGCGGATCGATTTGAAGTCTATTTCAAGGGGATTGAACTCGCGAATGGGTTCCATGAACTGGATAACCCCTCCGAGCAGTTATCGCGATTTGAACAAGACAATCAGCAGCGAATCGGCATGGGTTTGAGCGAGCAGCCCATTGATTATCATCTAATCGAGGCCTTAAAAGCAGGGTTGCCACAGTGTGCTGGTGTTGCGCTGGGGATCGACCGTTTGGTTATGTTAGCACTGGGCGAAGAGCATATTGATCGCGTCACAGCGTTTTCGTTTCCAAGAGCTTGAGTTCGGCTAGAGAGAGCACGAATTGCGGCTGGGCGAGTACAAATAAACAAAAACCACCTAAGCGGTGGTTTTTGTTTATCACAATGTATTTGGCATCAACAATTCGATAAGCAGCACTTACGTTGAAACAAGTATCTTAACTTGTCGATGCAGTAATGTTTCTCGAAGTAGGAAGCTTCGATACCTCATTACCAAAGGTATTTAGGATTCAAGGTCGGGATTGAGTCGTACTCTCGTTCCACAGACTTTGCCAATATATCTCTAAAATATTTTAAATGCAAATGGTTCTCAATAGCGTTTGGTTTTTTTGTTTTATTTTTAGCTAGAGGACCCGTTAAGTAACAAGAATACCCGTCCCTATTACCGCTAAGATTGCGCCTATCCAAGCATAGGGGTTTGGGCGTTGTCGCGTGTAAACCCACAGTAAAGGCAATACCATGATTGGTGTGGTTGAAGAGAGTAATGCGACCATGCCGACATTGCCGTCTCGCAGGGCATAAAGAATCAGTGTCATACCAACCGCCATTGCTAAAAAACCATTAATGGCGCATATCCAAAGGATGCGTAAATTGATGGGTTTAATCGGGCGAGACAGTTTGGCTCCGGTCATTCTAAAAGCACAATGCGCAAGAAATGCGGTAATCATCCGAATGGCTGACGCAGCAACGGGGTCGATGTTGCCCTGCATGACAGGTTTTGCAATGACCCCACCTAAAGCCTGACAAATCGCCGCGAGCAAACCTAACGCGAGCCCAATGGCGACGCTGCCTTGTATCACTTCCCACTCGTGTTGACCTTGTTTTTTCTTTCCAAAGAAAATGGCGGTCATTACACCTGAAAAAACCAGTACCGATCCGAATAGTTCAGTTCCGCTTAATGTTTCGCTGAATATCCAGTACCCCAGAATGGCTGAAAACACGGCATGGCAAGAAAAAAGCAAGCCTGCTTGTCTTGGCCCCATACGGTTCATACACGCGAACAGAGCGGTATCCCCAATGAATATTCCCACTAGCCCAGATAGCGCCATAGGTAAAATGTGTTCACTGGTGATGGTTGCCCAACCACCGGTAAATAGCGCCATAATAATGAGAATGATGGAAGTACAACCCATCCGCCACCGGCTGTAGGAAAAGGAACCTAAATGTCTCGCGGGTGTGACAGATATAATGCTGGAAATTGCCCAGAGAAAAGCGGCTGCTAAAGCAAGCCATTCGTATGACATCGCGTTTGAAGATCAGGTGGTTATAAAAAACTCACTATGCCTGAATTACTGGGCAACAACTAGCTTTATTTCCAGTGAAATTTTTGGGGTTGTGGGAAGTGTTCTATTGCTTTATTTGGGCAATCACAGAATACGCCATCCACTCCGATTTCACTCAGCCATTGCCAGTCTTCAAGTTGATTAACGGTATAAACATAAACAGAAAGTCCACGTTGTTTCGCGTCTTTGACATAGTCTTCATCCATCACATCAAGGCTAATGTTTATCGATACTGCGTTCAGGTTTTCAGCAAACTCAGCTTTATCGAGACCCTTTGAGCTAGTTAAAGCGCCAATGAGCACGCTTGGCTTAGTTCGCTGTATTTCGGCAAGCCAGTCATGGTTAAAAGAAGAAACAATTAACTGGTGATTCGAGAATTGGAACTGCTCCGTAGCGAGATCGATATGATGATAGAGTAAAGACAGATCCGAGATCCCCTTGAGCTCAATATTCAAAGCACATTGACCTTTTACAAGAGCGAGCACCTGCTTTAATGTTGGGATCCTCTCGCCATTGCCCGCATCAAGTTTGCTTAATGCATCACGGTCAAACCACTTGAGTAACCCTATGCCATTTGTGGTCCGATTAAGCCATTTGTCGTGGATAACCCATAGTTCACCATCGTGTTCGTGGATATCCAGCTCTATCGCAGGTGCACCACTATCAAGGGCTGCTTGAAAAGCAGACAAGGTGTTTTCAGGGTGGGTCGCTCGTGCACCACGATGGGCAATGATGATCATGTTTGGGCTCCGTCAGATCAGTAAAATATCCACATCGCAGAGTATACGATTCCAAGTCCAATTATGCCCATGATAACGCCAGTTTTTGCCATATCTTTGCTGTCTATTAGCCCTGTGGAGTACGCTAGAGAATTCGGTGGAGTGGAAACGGGCAAAATCATGCCTAAGGATGCCGAAAAAGCCACAACGACGAGCAGTGATTGCAAACCCCCAATACTTGCCAGTGAAGGCATCGATGCTCCAATCGCAGCAGCAATGGGCATCAAAAGGTTAGCGGTCGCGGTGTTCGACATAAAGTTGGCCATCAGCCAGCACACGACAGACAGTGTGAGTACGACGGCAATTGGCGATAGCGATTCATAATCGATAGCATGAGCCAGAGCGCTGGCTAACCCCGTTTTGTCCAGCCCGATACCAATCGCTATGCCACCTGCAACCAGCCATAACACGTCCCAATTGATTTGCTTGAGCTCTGCTTTTCCCATAATTCCGGTGAGGGTGAATACCGTGAGCGGAATGATGGAAACCACATACGTATTCATGCCGTGAAATTTCGTCGTCATCCACAACACAATGGTGAGTGCAAAGGTTATGTAAACTGTAATGGCTCGCCAACCTCGCTTAAAAGTGCCACTGAGTTTGAGTGTCATACTTTTTTGAGAGGCAGGAAAAAGCTTTTGCAGAAGTAGCCAAGCGATGGTCAGTTGAATAAAGACAAATGGCAGCCCCATCATCATCCAAGATAGAAAATCAATACTGTGCTCACCAGTTAGATACTGTAAAGCGATAGCGTTGGGTGGTGTCCCTATTGGTGTGGCAATACCTCCCGTATTTGCGGCAATAGGAATGCAAAGCACCAAGGCTTTGATGCCTGTGTCTCCTTTTGGAGCTGAAGCCACAATCGGACCAAGTAGGGCAAGCATCATTACTGTCGTTGCGGTGTTCGACATAAACATGGAAAACACAGCGGTTATCAGCATAAGACCTAACATGATGAATCTAGGCTGGTGGCCAAAGGGTTTCAGGAGGACTCGGGCTAAATTATTGTCTAGATCGTATTTGGCGGCGGCAATCGCGAGCGCAAATCCACCCATAAACAAAATGATAATGGGTGAAGAGAACGCACTAAAAATATCGGTATATGTGAGAAGTTCTCCTAACTCATGATGTTCGGGGGCGATTCGAAATGGATATAGCCCTTTATCCGAAATCATCACGAGTTGAAGTGCAATGATGAGGATTGAAGTTGCGAAAACAGGGACTGGCTCCAAAACCCAAAGCAATGCTGCAAGCAAGAATATCGTGAGTAAACGATGTTGTACCAACGTCAGGTTATCGATAGGAATAGAATCGGTAGGAACAAGAAGGACAATAACGGGAATGGCGAAACTGAAAGCGAGTTTAAACCAAACCGAGGAGTTGCTTTTTACCATAATCTATCTCGTTGAAGCCTTAACCTAGAGGCAGAATAAATTAAGATTCGGTGGTGTACTTAGATCGTGTCGGTAATTTGGAAAGGTGCGCGTGGCTATTGAATAGAAGTTTGTTTTTTATCAAAAAAGGCAGGTTTTCACCTGCCTTCATCGGGGTATCTTTATTTGAGTATACTGTGCAGTTAGTCTTTCGATTGATGCGCGTAAGGTGTACCCATTATCGTCGGAGCGTTTAGCTGCATACTGTCATCGAACTTGATGCTGTCTTTCGCGAATAGGTTGATAACGGTTGAACCAAGCTTAAAGCGACCCATTTCCTCACCCTTTTTCAGTACAACAGATTTGTTGCCTTCTGCTGGGTAATCCCAAGTATAAACCGTGTTACCACGAGGTGGAGTGACAGTGCCTGCCCATATTAGCTCGATGCTGCCAACAATGGTTGCTCCAACCAGCACTTGTGCCATCGGACCAAATTCAGTATCGAAGATACAAACAACACGTTCGTTGCGAGCGAATAAGTTAGGAACGTTTTCCGCTGTTAATGGGTTTACTGAAAACAAATCGCCTGGCACATAAATCATTTTACGCAGTGTGCCATCACAAGGCATATGTACCCTGTGGTAGTCACGTGGAGATAGATAAAGCGTTGCAAATTCGCCATCAACAAACTCTTTAGCCAAGGTTTCACTGCCACCTAGTAACTCTTGCGCCGAATAGTTGTGACCTTTTGCTTGAATAAGCTGACCGTCTTCAATTGGACCGAATTGGCTTACACAGGCATCGGCTGGGTGCGAAATGACGGAATCACCTTCAGCAAGAGGGCGAGCCCCTTCTTTTAGCTCACGTACGAAAAACTCATTGAAAGTTTTGAAATAAGCAGGGTCCGAATGCAAAGCTTCGTCCATGTTGACGTTGTACTGCTTGATAAACCAACGAATTACGGCTGTGGTTAGGCTGCCTGCTTTTGCGCTCGCCAGTTTACCGACAAGGCGCGTTAATCCATGTTGTGGAATCCAATACTGGAGACTCACTTTAATTTTATCTAACACAATTGATTCCAATTTGTTCTACAAGTCGGCGCGAGATGTTACTGAATCTCACTTCTGTTGTCAGCTTCTTTACAATAAGGGTTTACGATTTGCCACAAATTTGTGGCAAATATCGCCAAGTGGGAGTCTTATGATTACAAATCTGCTTTTTTATTGCGTGAGTACTGCCTGTTGGCTTTGTTCTCGCCCATGCTCTCAATAATGCGGTGGTAGTTTTCAAAACGAACACTGCTGATCTCTCCGCGTTCGACCGCTTCACGAATAATACAGCCAGGGTCATCATTGTGTTTACAATCGCGAAATTTGCAGCCACCTAAGAACGGTCGAAATTCGACAAAAGCTTCCGTAACTTCTTCTGCTTCTAAGTGCCAAAGACCGAATTCACGAACTCCAGGAGAGTCGATAAGGTCGCCCCCTTTAGGGAAATGGTACAGTCTCGCGGTGGTCGTTGTGTGTTGCCCCAATCCCGAGTTTTCCGAAACGGCGCCTTCTTCAGCATCAACTTCTGGCATTAGTGCGTTGACTAAGCTGGATTTTCCGACACCAGATTGTCCCACAAAGATGTTAATTCTATCTTTAAGCTCGACTTGCAGTTCTTCTATCCCTTCTCCGGATTCCTTACTGACCAACAGAACTTTGTAGCCAATTTTTTCGTATGCCGTTAACCATTCGCTGTAGGTTTCGCGCTGGGTACTGTCAAGCAAGTCGATTTTATTCAAGACGATTAAAGGTTCAATATTCAATGTCTCGGAAGCAACAAGGTAGCGGTCAATAATATTCAGAGAAAGTTCAGGTAATACAGAGGATACGATCACCATTTGGTCAATGTTCGCAGCGACAGGTTTTAAGCCGTCGTAGTAGTCAGGACGGGTCAAAATGGAGGTTCTCGGCTCGACGGCTTCAACCACCCCCGCGATGCCTGCCATAGATTCATGACCAGATCGCCAGATAACTTTGTCACCAGAGACTAAACTTTCAATACCACGTCTGAGATTGCAGCGATGAACGTTTCCAGATTCACTGTCTTCAATGTCGGCGTGTTGACCAAAACGAGTGATGACCAGCCCTGACTTGGCTGCTCCCAACATAGACTCTTCCCATTGGATGGTTTCTTCTTGGGTTAATCGCTTTTTTTGGTTATGACGAACGCGTCGTACTTGACCTTTTGTGAGCTTTTTCTTTTTTGCCACGGATTATCAACTTCTTTGGTTGGAATTCCAAAATAGGTGGGTATGATACCTCTTTTATCAACAAAATAGGCAATTCATCTATGTCGTTCAGCGATCAAAACTTAATTTGGATCGATCTCGAGATGACAGGGTTAGACCCTGAAACCCATAAGATCATTGAAATCGCTACCATTGTTACCGATAGTGAGCTCAATATTCTCGCTGAAGGACCCGTTCTCGCTATTCATCAACCTGAAGAAGAGCTTGCGAAAATGGATGAATGGTGCACAACCACTCATACAGGCAGTGGCTTAGTGGCTCGTGTTAAACAAAGTACAGTGACAGAGCAGCAAGCCATCGATCAAACCATAGAATTCTTAAAAAAATGGGTACCTGCTGGTAAGTCGCCAATCTGCGGCAACAGTGTTGGGCAGGATCGCCGTTTTCTTTATGAGTTCATGCCAGAGCTTGAAGCATACTTCCACTACCGATATATCGATGTCAGTACCATTAAAGAACTGACACGTCGCTGGCAGCCAGAGGTGCTAACACAATTTTCTAAAACAGGTAGCCACCTTGCTTTGGATGATATTCGAGAGTCCATTGCTGAACTTCAGTTTTATCGCAAGCAAGTATTTAGCATCTAAGTACTTCTCAATTCTTCCCGTATTGTCTTTCTGAGGTGTTGGAGAATACGGGTATCTGTGAATTTCGAGTCTTTTAGAATCAACCTTAATGATTGAATTGATTAAGGGATGAACGAATACAGTGGCTTTTGTTTCTTTTTCAATCAAACTGACAGTTTTTTTGATTTTTTTGAATGAAGGGCTTGCATCAAAAGAAAATGCTCTTATAATTCGCAGCCCTAAACGACGGAAACGTTGTGAATGCGACACTAGCTCAGCTGGTAGAGCGCAACCTTGCCAAGGTTGAGGTCACGAGTTCGAACCTCGTGTGTCGCTCCAATTTCCACTTAGTTTGGAAATGAAAAGCTTTCATCATGCTTTAATTGATGACTACAATACGGACGCGGGGTGGAGCAGCTTGGTAGCTCGTCGGGCTCATAACCCGAAGGTCGTCGGTTCAAATCCGGCCCCCGCAACCAAATTTAGATTGATTGCTATTGCGATGAATCATGCGACACTAGCTCAGCTGGTAGAGCGCAACCTTGCCAAGGTTGAGGTCACGAGTTCGAACCTCGTGTGTCGCTCCAAATTCTTTCCCTCAAAGGGAAATATAAGCGCTCATCATGCTTTGAATGATGACTACAATACGGACGCGGGGTGGAGCAGCTTGGTAGCTCGTCGGGCTCATAACCCGAAGGTCGTCGGTTCAAATCCGGCCCCCGCAACCACATTTAGATTGATTGCTAATGCGATGAATCATGCGACACTAGCTCAGCTGGTAGAGCGCAACCTTGCCAAGGTTGAGGTCACGAGTTCGAACCTCGTGTGTCGCTCCACTTTCTAGCAAGAAAGTACAAAAGCTCTTATCGTGCTTAACGATGATCTGCGACACTAGCTCAGCTGGTAGAGCGCAACCTTGCCAAGGTTGAGGTCACGAGTTCGAACCTCGTGTGTCGCTCCAGATTCTTTCCCTCGAAGGGAAAAATAAGCGCTCATCATGCTTTAAATGATGACTACAATACGGACGCGGGGTGGAGCAGCTTGGTAGCTCGTCGGGCTCATAACCCGAAGGTCGTCGGTTCAAATCCGGCCCCCGCAACCACATTCAGATTGATTGCTACTGCGATGAATCATGCGACACTAGCTCAGCTGGTAGAGCGCAACCTTGCCAAGGTTGAGGTCACGAGTTCGAACCTCGTGTGTCGCTCCAAATTTCTTCGCTTAGAAACTAACTTGTTTAGATACTAAAAGCGCTTAGAAAGTAAAAATTCTCACTAAAACTGTTAGTGACGATTCTCCCGAAAGGGAATGATGTGAAGACGCATCAACCGCTCTTTATCAATGCTGTGAAGCATTACCCCAGAAAGAAACAAAACAATCACCCAGTCGGGTGTTTTTTTTCGTTTTCAATTTACAGCTAGTCAACGCCATAGACGGCGCTCAGTTTTCCACTGCTTTTGATAAGTATATAGGGGAGCGTGCCGCATGTTTACAATTTAGCTAACAGACTTATCCACAATCAACGTTCTGTGGATAACTTGGTTGATAAATTGTTTTATTAAGAAATTTTGAAAGGATTTGCAAGGATCTTTCTTTTACTTTCGGCGTCACAGCTAAAGATGAAACTCATGTAAGTCTTTGTATATCAAGCGATGAGGGGTATTTTCATTTTTTAGTAAATGTAAGAGTTAAGATCATTAACTCGTATTTTTTTGATCCTCGTCATTTATTGTGTCTGTGTTTAACTTTTCGTTATCCAGCTATCTGTGCTACCAAATTCACTTTTTTCCACATAGAGCACTTTTTGAGAATCACATCAAATTATAGGTACAAATACCGTCTCAGATTTTGAACTTTTAATTACAGGAAATAAATTTGGTAGCGTTTTATAAGTGGTCAGTTACATAGGCTGCTATGCATCTCTAGGTAAACCCTTTTGGATTATCCTGATTAAGCGTTCTTTTTTCCTGTCCTTGATGGGTGTTTTTGCCATTTGACTGTCGATTGCCCATTGGATGTGTTCATCTAAATTGTCATCTATTCCAATTCGTTCACGAAGAGCATAGACGATATCCTGAGAAAAGGGCGCATTTCCCATCGCGACCGCAATATTTCTCATCCACTGAATGTGGCCAATGCGTCGAATCGCAGAGCCTTCCATCTTTTTCAAAAATTCTTGTTCAGACCAAGATATCAAAGTAATCAGATCGGAAGACCCAAATGCATCGCGTCGATAAAAATCGGTTTGATCCGTGATGTCTGCTTCTCGGTTCCATGGACATACCAATTGGCAATCGTCACAACCGTATATCCTGTTCCCCATTTTAGAGCGAAGCTCTACTGGAATTTTTCCACTCAACTCAATAGTTAAATATGAAATGCAAAGTCGAGAGTCGATTACGCCTTCACTTATGATGGCACCCGTTGGGCATGAGGTTATGCATGCCTTGCAGCTTCCGCATTGATCGGTAGATGGCTCATCAATAGGTAAAGGCAAATCAATCAACAGTTCACCTAGAAAGAACCAAGAACCGGCGCCTTCATCTAATATAAGTGAGTGTTTTCCTGTCCAGCCTAACCCAGCCTTCTGAGCTAATGGGCGCTCTAAGAGTGGTGCCGAATCAACAAATGGACGGTATCCAAATTTTCCCGCCTCTTGCTCTATACGTTGTCCAAGCTTTTTAAGCTGATTGCGCACTAATTTGTGATAATCCCGACCAAGGGCGTATCGGCTAATGTAACCTTGGGTGGTGTCGTTAAGGTTACTTGCAAATTGAGCTTCTGGAGGAAGGTAGTTCATACGAGCGCTGATCACCCGAACGGTTCCAGGCAATAACTCATTGGGTCTAGCTCGCATCATACCGTGTCGAGCCATCCAGTCCATTTCTCCGTGGTATCCTGCATCCAGCCAGTCTTGCAGCGGTTTCTCGTGCTCTTTTAAGTCGACATCGCAAATGCCAACTTTCTGGAAGCCAAGTTCTATAGCCCACTGTTTAATTTTGACGGCGAGTTCGGAGTAATCCATGATGCTAATAGCGTGAAAAATGGGCGACGATTCTAACTGATCCTATAAGTAAAAAGAACACCTTTCCAGAACTGAGCTTAGATATATAACTTCAGCTTTGGATAACAGAACATCTTTCTAGTCGCTGTTTTTACCGCTAACGGCGTTGAATTTACTTGTACTAGGCTCGCTATTGACGCGTTAATTCGCCTTGTTATCAACAAAAACCTCTGGCTAGAAAGGGCATAAAGTACAGCTTTCAGTTAATTCAATGAGTTATGCTGTTTCTTATACAAAGCTGAGGTTAAATAGGGCTAGTCTAGGATAGGAGGTGCCATATGGAGCATTTTTTATCGTTTCTTGACAGATAAGATCTTGTCTCTCAAAACCAACACGGTTTACTATTCCGTTTCTTTTGAATTTTATATAGTCGTTGATCGGCACTGGAACATGCAACAAATGAACATGAAACAATATTCCCTCATTGATGAAAACGCGACGGTCGAATTTGGACAGCGAATAGCGAAGGCATGTACCCAGCAAACAACTATTTACTTGCATGGTGATCTGGGTGCAGGCAAGACGACATTCAGCCGCGGCTTTATACGGTTTTTAGGGCATATTGGTAATGTTAAAAGCCCAACCTATACATTGGTGGAGCCCTACCAGTTAAAAGATTGGCAAGTTTATCATTTTGACTTGTATCGACTGGCAGACCCAGAAGAATTGGAATTTATGGGTATTCGTGACTATTTTACTCCTGATGCGATCTGCCTGGTAGAGTGGCCCGAAAAAGGTGAAGGGCTTCTGCCTTCTCCTGACTTGGATATTGAATTGAAATATGACCAGACTCAGCGTATTGCTACGGTCACAGCGAATACGGATTATGGTCATGCTTTGCTTAAGAACTTGGAGTCGTGTTGATTTATAAGCAATTTCGAGCGTTTTTACTGCTTGCTTTCTTTTTTCTGTTCGGGGTTACTGCCAAAGTATCGGCGAATACGCTTGAGGGAGTGAGGGTTTGGCCCTCACCTGAAGAAACTCGTATCGTCATTGATTTGAGCAGTGAAGCCAATTACAGCTACTTTACACTAACGAATCCAGTGCGATTGGTTGTCGATCTTAAACAAACGAATGTGAAGGCTAAACTTCCCATCAATGTGAAAGATTCAGCCGTATTGAAGAAAATTCGAAAAAGTACCCCACCGACTAAAGGGACTTATCGCTTAGTCTTCGAACTGAAGAAGAAAACTACCCCGAATTTATTCAAATTAAGACCGACACCTGGTGGTCAGTATGGTCATCGTCTTGTGATTGATTTGCCTCACGGTAAAGTCAGTAAACCAGTCAAAGCTCAGCCATCAAATCCAATTGTTCCTTCTAAACCTTCCCCGAGTAAGGATGCTTCCCAATTTTTAGGCAATGCTGACGTGATTATTGCCATTGATCCAGGGCATGGCGGTGAAGATCCCGGATCTATTGGCCCCACAAAAAAATATGAAAAGCATGCCACGCTCATCATTTCAAAGAAATTAGCCAGCGAATTAAACCAAGTCCGCGGGGTACGAGCTGTTCTTACTCGAACAGGGGATTACTTTGTTAATCTGAACAAGCGCTCTTCGATCGCTCGTAAGAATAAAGCACACCTTCTTGTGTCAGTGCATGCTGACAGTTTCCGTTCACCACAGCCACGCGGTGGTTCTGTTTTTGTGCTCAATGTTCGCCGTGCCAATAGTGAAATTGCTCGCTGGGTTGAAAAACACGAGGAACAATCAGAGCTTTTAGGTGGTGCGGGTGAAGTATTATCTAAGGTTAATAACGACAGAAACGTCAGCCAGACTTTACTGGATCTCAAATTCAGTCATTCACAAAAAGAAGGGTACAAGGTTGCGACCAAAATTCTGAAAGAAATGGGCAAAGTAACTCGTCTTCATAAGAAAGAGCCCGTTCATGCAAGCTTAGCGGTCTTGAAATCTCCCGATATCCCATCGGTATTGGTTGAAACGGGTTTTATGTCTAACCCGGTAGAAGAAAAACTGTTGTTCCAGCGTTCGCATCAAAACAAACTAGCAAAAGCATTATCGAAAGCGATTGTGAGTTACTTTGAGGCAAACCCACCGGAAGGTACCTGGTTGGCGAACAAAGGGGCGACCATTAAACACAAAGTGGTACGCGGAGAGTCGCTGTCGCGAATTGCACAAAAATACGGAACGACAACAAAAGCCATTGTCGCGACGAATAAGCTAAAAAGCACCAATATTTCGGTTGGGCAAGTGCTACTCATCTCTGGAGACGCCCCAACTACACCGTCTGTGAAAACACAGGTCATTACGCATGTAGTCAAACCGGGCGAGTATCTAGGTAAGATTGCGAGTAAATATAAGGTGTCTGTTGCGAGCATTAAACAGCAAAATAAGTTGAAATCGAATACGCTAAGAGTAGGGCAGAAGTTAAAAATTCAAGTTAAATTGAAAGATAAGCCAGTGGTGAAACACAAAGTGAGAAAAGGTGAATACCTTGGCAAAATTGCTTCCCAATATGGCGTAACGACTTCCGCAATCAAAAAAGTGAACAACCTTAAATCTGACACCTTATCAGTAGGGCAGATTTTGATCATCCCGAGCAAATAATGACGATAAAGATACTGCCTGCACGATTAGCGAACCAAATTGCCGCAGGTGAAGTGGTCGAAAGACCCGCGTCTGTTGTAAAAGAACTGGTTGAAAATAGTTTAGATTCAGGCGCAACTCGTATAGATATCGATATTGATAAAGGTGGCGCTAAGCTTATTCGTGTTCGAGATAACGGCAAAGGTATCATTAAAGATGAGCTTGGACTTGCGCTGAGTCGTCATGCTACATCGAAGATCCATACGTTAGATGACCTCGAAGCCATCATGAGTTTAGGGTTTCGAGGTGAGGCGCTGGCCAGTATTAGCTCCGTTGCTCGATTGACGATGACATCACGACCTGCAACTCAAGATCAGGCATGGTCTGCGTACAGTGAAGGTCGAGATATGGAAGTAAAACTCCAGCCAACCGCACACCCGATTGGGACTTCCGTTGAAGTGTTGGATTTGTTTTTTAACACGCCTGCTCGCCGAAAATTCTTACGTACTGAGAAAACAGAATTCTCACATATTGATGAATTGCTGAAGCGCATTGCCTTAAGTCGCTTTGATGTGACCATCAATTTACGTCATAACGGGAAAATGATTCGACAGTATCGCGCAGCAAAAACCGAAAGGCAGGAAGAGGCGCGTATTGCAGCGGTTTGTGGCGGTGCATTTGTTAGGCACATGTTGAAGATTGAGCTGGAGCACCAGGGGCTGAAATTACATGGCTGGATAACGACTCCAGAAGGGGCGCGTCAGCAAAGCGACTTACAATATTGTTATGTGAATGGGCGAATGATGAGAGATAAACTGATCAATCATGCCATTCGCCAGAGCTATGAAAACAGCTTAAGCCCCGATCAGTATGCCACCTACGTATTGTTCATTGAACTCGACCCACACCAGGTTGATGTGAATGTGCATCCTGCGAAACACGAAGTACGTTTCCATCAAGCAAGGCTGGTACATGACTTTATTTACCAAGCATTGAGTGATGCATTGTCGCAAAGCGAAGTTATTACTCCTGTAGAAACACGTGCGTCGGCATATCATCAACCGACGACTAATGAAGAACAACACCGTGTAATGGAAGCTATTGCGAGTTCGCCAGCATACCCAAGAAAAGCTGAGCCAGTGTCCTACAACGAAGCACTTTCCACTCAGCGAATTACCGATGCTATACCAAGTGAT
Organism: Vibrio sp. vnigr-6D03; assembly: GCF_002835515.1. Lineage (NCBI taxonomy): Bacteria > Pseudomonadati > Pseudomonadota > Gammaproteobacteria > Vibrionales > Vibrionaceae > Vibrio > Vibrio sp. vnigr-6D03. Next base: position 156,662 of record NZ_PIZL01000007.1, on the reverse strand, counting down.
ATTACCGAGCATCATCAAAAAAACTTGTCACCATCAACAAGCTTCTCATCAACGACAAACCGCTCATCAGCCACAAACAATGAATGGCAGCAAACAAAAACGCCAAATATTTCCGGGTCTGTTGGCAGTAGAAGTAAACCGCAGTTTAAAGAAGAAGCGCCAAGTTGGCAGGAAGTCAAAGCATACAAAGAGCTACTTAACACCCCTGAAGATACAAAACCCATTGAGCACACAGGGGCAAGTACATCAAAACCCCAAGATGCTCTAGAAACGAAACGTGATCACTTTGTATTGGGTAAAGCATTTACGATTGTTGGTAAGCAATATTTGTTGATGGAAGCGAAGCCAGAATGTGTGCTGGTTAACTTACCGAGAGCAGAGTGGCACCGAACTCAATGCCAACTGTCGGCGAGTAAAGCGCCTTTAAAAGCGCAGCCTCTTCTTGTACCACTTTCGATCAAACTGGATAAGAACTTGGTTGAGCAGGTTTCACAATTTGATACTTTGCTGCAACGGCTCGGAATTCAGCTGCGTGAAAAAAATGCACGCAGTATCATGGTAATGGCGGTGCCACAGCCTATCAGGCAGCAAAACTTACAACTCTTGATACCAGATCTGTTATCGTATCTGCAGAACCAAACCCAAGAGATTGAAGCGAAGTTAGTTTCTAATTGGTTGGCGACTGAAGTCACTCAGGTTAAAGCAACCTATTCAACATCAGAAGCCATACAATTAATATCGGATATTGAAAACCTGAATGACGGGCGACTGCCTGTCGATGATCCAGTGTTTTGTCAGCCGATTGACTTCGCATCAACCATTGCAGTATTGAATTCGTGATGACAGATAAACTTCCATTGGCCCTGTTTTTAATGGGACCGACAGCGTCGGGTAAAACCGAAGTAGCAATACGATTAAGACAAAAATACCCTGTTGAGATCATTAGCGTTGATTCCGCTTTGATCTATAAAGGTATGGATATTGGAACGGCAAAACCCGATGAGCGAGAGCAAGAACTTGCACCGCACCGCCTGATCGATATTCTCGATCCTAGCGAATCGTATTCCGCAGCGGATTTTCGTCGAGACGCACTCGAACAAATGCATGATATCGCTTCGAAAGGGAAAATTCCGCTACTGGTTGGCGGAACTATGCTGTATTACAAAGCTCTATTAGAAGGACTATCGCCTTTGCCTGCGGCAGATCCTGCAATTCGTCAAGAAATAGAGCAAGATGCGTTGACTTTAGGCTGGTCAGCGTTGCACGATAAACTGAAAGAAATTGATCCTGTATCAGCGAAGAGAATTCACCCGAATGATCCACAAAGATTGTCACGGGCATTGGAAGTTTACAAAATTTCAGGTAAAACTCTTACTGAACTGACCAAAAAGCAAGGTAAACCCTTGCCATTTAGGGTAAAGCAATTTGCGATAGCCCCCAAGGAAAGGGCAGAGCTCCACCGCCGTATCGAGCTTCGATTCGAAAAAATGATCAGTGCTGGATTTGAAGAAGAAGTTCAAGCGTTATACGCTAGAAAAGATCTTCATCCGGATCTACCTTCGATTCGATGTGTTGGTTACAGGCAAATGTGGGACTATTTGGATGGGAATTGTACGTTGGATGATGCGGTTTTTCGCGGAATCTGTGCAACCCGTCAATTGGCCAAGCGACAGATCACCTGGCTGCGCAGCTGGAATGATTTAACTTGGTTAGATAGCGAAAACATTGAAGATGCACAAGAAACTATGTCAAATGCCATAGCATCTGATTGACTTCACTGTGTATAATGTGATCGTTTTTGCGCACTTTTTCATTTAGCTCGAATGCAAAAACAGCTCTCGGAATAGCTAAATAAAATTAAAAATACAATCAAATAAGGAAAATAAAATGGCTAAGGGGCAGTCTTTACAAGACCCATTTCTAAATGCGCTACGTCGTGAGCGTGTACCCGTATCTATCTACCTCGTTAACGGTATTAAACTTCAAGGTCAGATCGAATCTTTTGATCAGTTTGTGATCTTGTTGAAAAACACTGTTAACCAAATGGTTTACAAGCATGCGATCTCTACTGTGGTACCTGCTCGTGCGGTAACGCACCACAGCAACACAGAACGTTCTTCTGAGCGTCCACAAGAGAAATCTGAAGATTAATAGTACTTTAGTAAGGAGTTGAGTGCTTGTTTGACCGTTATGAAGCCGGTGAACAGGCTGTACTTGTTCATATCAACTTCACGCAAGAAGGTGAATGGGATGATCTAGCAGAATGTGAAATGCTAGTGAAGTCCGCAGGGGTTGAAGTTCTGCAAGTTGTCACAGGCAGTCGTCAGTCCCCACACCCTAAATACTATGTCGGGGAGGGTAAAGCTCAGGAAATTGCTCAAGCAGTGCTAAGCGCTGGAGCTGAAATCGTGATCTTTAACCACTCCCTTTCTCCTGCCCAAGAAAGAAACCTCGAACAACTCTTTAAGTGTCGTGTATTGGACCGAACCGGTCTGATCTTAGATATCTTTGCTCAACGAGCTCGAACCCATGAAGGTAAGCTGCAAGTCGAATTGGCTCAATTACGCCATCTCTCGACGCGCCTAATTCGTGGTTGGACGCATTTGGAGCGACAAAAAGGTGGGATAGGTCTTCGAGGACCAGGTGAAACTCAGCTAGAAACTGACCGACGTTTATTGCGTGATCGTATAAAAGCCATTCTTCGACGCCTTGATAAGGTAGCGAAGCAAAGGGAGCAAGGTCGCCGAGCTCGTAATCGTGCAGAAATCCCAACCTTATCTTTGGTCGGTTACACCAATGCGGGTAAATCGACATTATTTAATCGGATCACAGAAGCGGGTGTTTACGCAGCGGATCAATTATTTGCTACGTTAGACCCAACTTTACGTAAGATTGAATTAGACGATGTGGGAGTTGCTATTTTGGCGGATACCGTTGGATTTATCCGACATCTTCCCCATGACTTAGTTGCTGCATTTAAAGCCACATTACAAGAAACGCAAGAAGCTGACATTTTGTTACATGTTGTCGATGCCAGTGACGAGCGTTTTCGTGAGAATATCCATGCTGTTCATGAAGTACTAGAAGAGATTGATGCCCATGAGGTGCCAATGCTCGTCGTCATGAACAAGATTGACAATATGGAAGGTCAGAAACCCAGAATTGAATATGACGAAGAGGGTATACCTCAACGTGTATGGGTTTCGGCAATGGAAGGCGAAGGCTTGAAACTGTTGTTTGATGCGCTAACCAAACGGTTGGCTAGTCAAATGGTGCAGTATCACCTCCGAATTCCGCCCCAATATCAGGGGAAATTTCGAAGTACATTCTTCCAATTGAAAAGTATTCAACAAGAAGCGTATGATAAGGAAGGTAACTTACTGATCGACGTCCGAATGCAACAAGTAGATTGGTCTAGACTAGAAAAAAGAGAAGGGGCAGTTTTAGGTGACTTTATAGTTACTTAAAGGACTGCTACAGTATAACGTCATATCAAATGATGGAGCTTTCTAATGGCGTGGAATGAGCCTGGAAATAACAACGGCGATAATGGCCGCGATAAAGACCCTTGGGGGAATAAAAATCGTGGTCGTGATCAAGGTCCACCAGATTTAGATGAAGTGTTTAATAAACTGAGTCAGAAACTGGGTGGAAAATTTGGTAAGCGCGGAGGCAACAGAGCTTCTATCGGTGGCGGTGGTGCTATCGGTTTAGGTTTGATTGCAGTTGTTGCCATCGTAATTTGGGTAGTGTCTGGTTTCTACACCGTCGGCGAAGCAGAGCGTTCTGTTGTTTTACGCCTAGGTAAAGAAGACCGTATCGAAGGTCCTGGTCTTAAGTGGCACCCTAAATTTATCGATTCTTATGAACTGGTTAACGTACAAGCGATTCGCTCACTAAGAGCTTCTGGCTTGATGCTTACAAAAGATGAAAACGTTGTAACCGTTGAAATGGGTGTTCAGTACCGTGTTTCTGACCCATACAAATATCTGTATACAGTAACTAATGCCGATGACAGCTTGCGTCAGGCTACTGATTCAGCGCTTCGTGCGGTAATTGGTGATTCCCTGATGGATAGCATTCTTACGAGTGGCCGTCAGCAAATTCGTCAAAGCACGCAAGAAACGTTAAATCGTATTATCGATGGTTACGATATGGGCATTGTGGTTGTGGATGTGAACTTCCAATCAGCGCGTCCACCTGAGCAGGTTAAAGATGCGTTTGATGACGCGATTGCGGCTCGAGAAGATGAAGAGCGTTTTGTTCGTGAAGCAGAAGCTTATAAGAATGAAATCTTACCTAAAGCGACTGGTCGTTCAGAACGTTTGAAGAAAGAAGCTTTGGGTTACTCTGAACGGACAATCAATGAAGCTCTTGGTCAGGTTGCTCAATTTGAGAAGCTACTGCCTGAATATCAAGCGGCTCCTGATGTAACTCGTGATCGTTTGTACTTAGATACAATGGAAGAGGTGTACACCAGTACATCGAAGGTTCTCATTGACTCTGAGTCTAGCGGTAACCTACTGTACTTGCCAATCGACAAGATTACAGGTCAGGCAGCAGAGGCTTCAAATACTAAACGTAAGGCGAAATCGACATCTGCATATGATCAGATTGAATTGGAATCAGAGCGTACTGATACCTCATCATCTACGCAGTCTCGCTCTAACGGCTCACGTCAAGGGAGATACTAATTATGCGTAAATTAATGATCCCTGTACTCGTTGTAGCACTCGCGCTGTTTCTCATGTCTGTGTTTGTGATTCCTGAAGGTGAAAAGGGTATTGTAATCCGCTTCGGTGAGGTACAAAAAGACACGAAAACGGAAACCGTTGTTGAAAACGACATAGAAACAGTTGTAGACGTTCTAGATGAAAACGGGGAACCTGTTATCATCTCAAAGATTTATAACCCTGGTCTGCATTTCAAATTACCGTTGTTTGATCGCGTAAAACGTCTTGATGCTCGTATTCAAACGATGGATGGACGTGCCGACCGTTTTGTAACATCTGAGAAAAAAGACGTGATCATCGATTCTTACGTTAAGTGGAGAATTGATGACTTTGGTCAGTACTACCTGGCAACGGGTGGCGGCGACTCACTGACAGCTCAAGCACTACTTGAGCGTAAAGTAACGGATGTTCTTCGTTCTGAAATCGGTGCTCGTGAGATCAAGCAGATTGTATCTGGTCCTCGAAATGTCGATGTACTTCCAGAAGATTTGAACACCGAAGAGTTAGCATCTGAAGCGGCTAAACAAGCGCTAGAGATCGACGGTGAGCGTGACAAGATCATGGCTGATGTACTTAACGATACTCGCGTAAGCGCAAGTAACGATTTAGGTATTGAAGTAGTTGACTTCCGTATGAAGAAAATCAACTTACCAGATGAAATCAGTGAATCCATCTATCGTCGTATGCGTGCTGAGCGTGAATCTGTAGCGCGTAAGCACCGTTCTCAAGGTCGTGAGAAAGCCGAAGTTATTCGTGCTCAAGCGGAACTTGAAGTGGCAACCGTGCTGGCTGAAGCAGACAGAACTGCGCGAGTCACACGAGGTGAAGCCGATGCGAGAGCTGCTAAGATTTACTCTGATTCATACAGTAAAGATCCTGAATTCTTTAGCTTCCTTCGCTCTCTAAATGCGTATGAGAAATCATTCAGCAGTAAGAGTGATATTCTTGTGCTTGACCCGAACAGTGAGTTCTTCAAGTACATGAATGACGCTAGAGGCCAAGTAGCTAAGTAGCGCCAAGAAATAAGATATATAAAGCCCCGAAAGGGGCTTTTTTGTACCCATTAACCTAATATCAAGAAGATACGTTATGTCAGACTCCCTATGGCTTGCACTTGGATTAGTTCTCGTTGTTGAAGGTCTTGGTCCGTTACTTGCCCCTAACGGGTGGCGTAATATGATCAAGCAGCTTAGCGATCAAGAAGATAATCAGCTGAGAAGAATTGGCGGTTGTTTAGTTGTGACTGGAGCGGTCATCGCTTACGTATTTGCTTAGATGCCTTTCAGAGCTTAGTACACAACGATTTTCACTATAAATATAAGGGCTTTCGCCTGTTATTATTCTAATACTTGATTATTATTCCTTCCGGGACATAAGGTTAAGCAAGTGTTTCACTTTTATGCCTAAAAAATGACTGCATCTTTTATTTTAAGGTGCTAGAATCCATTTTTAACTAGCAATCAGACTTGGAAAGATGGGAAATAACGTAGTCGTTCTAGGCACCCAGTGGGGTGACGAAGGTAAAGGTAAAATCGTAGACCTTTTAACTGAAGATGCAAAATACGTGGTTCGCTACCAAGGCGGTCACAATGCAGGTCACACTCTAGTCATCGACGGTGAAAAAACCGTTCTTCATTTAATTCCATCAGGTATTCTTCGCGATAACGTAAAATGTGTTATCGGTAATGGTGTTGTTCTATCACCTGAAGCACTTCTAAAAGAAATGAAACCTCTTGAAGAGCGTGGCATCCCAGTGAGCGAGCGTCTTTTCATTTCTGAAGCTTGTCCTTTAATTCTTCCTTATCACATTGCTCTTGATCAAGCGCGCGAAATCGCTCTTGGCAAAAAAGCAATTGGTACAACAGGTCGTGGTATCGGCCCTGCTTATGAAGATAAAGTTGCTCGTCGCGGTCTTCGTGTGGGTGATTTATTCGATAAAGAAGCATTCGCAGAGAAACTGAAAGAAGTTATGGAATACCATAATTTCCAGTTAGCGAACTTCTACAAAGTTGAGCCAGTAAGTTACGAAGAAGTGCTTGAGCAAGCGATGAGCTATGCCGACCTTCTAACGTCTATGGTTATCGACGTGACTGATGAACTTGATGCTGCTCGTAAGCGTGGTGATAAGATCATGTTTGAAGGTGCTCAAGGTACGCTACTTGATATTGACCATGGTACTTACCCATATGTAACGTCATCTAACACGACAGCTGGTGGTGTTGCAGCAGGTTCTGGTTTTGGTCCTCGTCACATCGGTTATATCCTTGGTATTACTAAGGCATATTGTACACGTGTAGGTTCAGGTCCTTTCCCTACCGAGCTGTATGATGGTCTAGATAAGCAAGATCCTGTTGGTAAACACCTAGGTGATGTAGGTCACGAGTTTGGTGCGACAACGGGTCGCCTACGCCGTACTGGTTGGTTTGATGCAGTGGCGATGCGCCGTGCAATTCAGATCAACTCTATTTCTGGTTTCTGTTTAACGAAGCTGGACGTACTGGACGGTCTAGAAGAGCTGAAAATCTGTACTGGTTACAAGATGAAAGATGGCTCTATCCTAGAGGTTTCGCCAATGGCTGCTGAATCATTTGAAGAAGCTACGCCAATTTACGAAACCATGCCTGGTTGGTCTGAGACTACTTTCGGTGCTAAGTCAATCGATGCGCTTCCTCAAGCTGCTCTTGACTACATTAAGCGCATTGAAGAGTTGACAGGTGTACCAGTAGATATCGTTTCTACAGGTCCTGACCGCAATGAAACCATCATCAAAGTTCACCCATTCAACTCGTAACCAACTGAACTTTAGATAATTTAGAATGCCAGCTTACTTAAGCTGGCATTTTTTATATCTTTTCCGATTACTTTTTATTCGCTCTCTGGCAAAATATTGCCAAAGATCGGCAATACTTGTCTAAAGAGTTAGCAGTTATTGCCGATACAAAAGCACGGTATGAATAAAGAGTGCGATTATGAAACTACGAGCTGTGACGGCTTCGTTGTTACTCGCATTGTGTTCCCGAGTTGGCATTGCGAGTGCAGATAGCCATATTGGGGGGCCAGTGCCAGTTTACTCCGAAGCTGAACTGATCAATCTGATTGAAAAGAACAAACATCTCGAGCGAGTGAAGGCCGACAGTTGCCAGCTTGTAGAGGATATCGTTGCTCGTGCGACTCGAATAAGCCTGCCTGCTTATGAATTTCTATATGGCGATATGCTGGCTTGGGGAGTATGTGTTGATCAAGATGTGGAGTTAGGTCTCTACTATATGGAAAATGCAGCACACCAAGGTTTACCTGCGGCTCTAGAGCAAATAGGGCGGTATTATTCTAGAGGGACTTTGGTTCAGCAAGATAAAGAGCGTGCTATTCCTTACCTTCGAGAAGCAGCATCCATGGGGAACATTAACGCTCGAATTCATTTAGCTGAACTTTTACTTCGAGACTATGGCAGCCCTTTGGATTATGAAGACGCCTATCGGTGGCTGTATAATTCGGTAACACCAGATAAACGACAACACCGAAGGATTTCTATGTTGCGGCAAGGGCTAGAGCAACGTATGCCTGAAAACATAATCGCGAGAGCAAAACGACGTTCCACATTCTGGTAGATTCAACATGCCCAACGTGTCGGGCATGTTGATTTTGTCAGTTAGGCTTACAGTACCTTATGAGGACCGAAGCATTCATAATGAATACGTTCTTTTGACACGCCTAGCTCCAATAGCTGACTAGCTGCGAACTGCATGAAGGCGACAGGACCGCAGAAATAGAAATCCGTTTCTTCCCAGTTAATACGTTCCTTGATCTGTTCCAGCGCCATTAACCCCGATCTCACTCCTTCTTCCCCTTTATGTTCTCGATACCAATTGAATTGGTTAACGAATTCATAGGACTTTTCTAGCTCGTTTACACGTTTAGAGAATGCATGATGAATTTGGTTTTCTGCTGCATGTAGCCAGTGAATAGGGGCTTTATGAGTACTTTTTATCGTTTCTAGCATTGAGAGTAATGGAGTGACTCCAACGCCCGCAGAAATGAGAGCGACGGGTGTAAACTGATCACTGGTGAAAAAAAAGTCTCCACACGGTGGTGCCAGCTTAACTGTGTCGCCAACATTCAAGTGGTCGTGTAAGAAGTTTGAAACAACACCTTCTGATTCGCGCTTTACCGAAATCCTATAGCTGTTGCCATTTGGTGTATCTGACAAACTGTATTGTCTGATTTCTTGGTATTCAAATTGCTCTGGTGTTAAATAAATGCCTACATACTGCCCAGGTATAAAATCAACGACTGGTTGCTGATCTACGGGTTCAAAAACAAAGCTGGTGATGACGGCACTTTCTTTGTGCTTCTCTTTTAGTACAAACTCTCGGGTACCGCGCCATCCCCCTGTTTTTGCTTCCGTCTCAGAGTAGATTGTTTCCTCCCGATCGATAAACACTTGAGCTAAGAATCCGTAAGCTTCTCCCCAAGCGTCTAAAACTTCCTGACCAGGTGTGAACAACTCATCTATGGTTGCCAGAAGGTGGCTACCAACGATTTGGTATTGCTCTTCAGTGATATTAAAACTTGTGTGTTTCTGGGCTATTTTTTCAACGACAGGAAGAAGCACTTCAATATTGTCAATGTTTGCCGCGTACCCATGTACAGCATTGAATAACGCCTCTCTTTGCGCTCCATTTTCTTGGTGAGTTAGGTTAAATATGTCATTTAATTCAGGGTTGTGGGTAAACATTCTATTGTAGAAATGTGCGGTTAAAGCTGGACCCGTTTGGGCTAAAAGTGGTGCTGTGGATTTTACGATATCTATGGTTGATTGCTTGAGCATTTGGGCTTCCTATTTAAACATGTATTTATAATGCATGTTTAAAGTTGTATCTAAAATATATCTTTTAGTCAATGGAAGATTTACAATTTACTCAGACAAGAGGAAATTGATTTGCAACTTACGAACTTTACCGATTTTGGTATTCGCGCCTTGATATATCTGGCTTCTTTGCCTGCGGGTGAATTGACGAGCATCCAAAAGGTCAGTGACACTTTTGATGTGTCTAAAAATCATATGGTTAAGATTATTAATAAGCTAGGTCAGCTTGGTTACGTGAAAACGATTCGTGGTAAAAATGGTGGGATATGCTTAGGTCGCCCAGCAGAAACCATTGTTATAGGAAATGTGGTAAGGGATATCGAGCCTTTAGACGTGGTGAACTGCGCACCGGATTTTTGCCATATTACGCCAGCGTGTAAACTGAAAGCGCATCTGGCACGTGCAAAATTGGCTTTTTTAGCAGAGCTGGACCATTGTACGATCGCCGATATGTTGAGCGACAACGCTGAGCTTCTCATTTTATTAAAAAGATAAGCGGACGGCTAAGTGCGCTTATACTCTCGTCTTATCGTTTTAGCTTCTAGTATTTCCGTAAGCAATCACTTTGCATATACAGACATTTGCTGAAGCAGTTTTGTTAATTCACGGTTTGGCATAGTACGCTCAGCTTTTTTGTTGAGCTTTAGGTCGGTGATTTCCGTATAGCCACCCGGTCGATTGACGATAATTTCATTTCCGCCCACAATTCCATAATCCATGTAACTGCCGACAATAACCCAGTTTTCTTGTCTGTTCGTGGTGAACAAATCTTCTCCAACACTATAATCACGAACATCGTTCGACACACTCAATGGCTGCTTCATTAATGTTGGCGCTACATCTAGATGACTGGTTCTGGTGTGAATAATATCGGCTTCTTTTTCAGGGTGATATAAGTAGAACGGAACGTGAACCTGAGCGGGAGCGTAGTTGCTGCCGTGTCCCCAATAGTTCTTTTTGTAATCGTTAAATTCTTCACCGTGATCAGACGTAATAACGATGATGGTATTTTCCAATTCACCTGATGCTTCCAACTCGTCCAATATTTCCCCGACCAATTTGTCGATGTAGTACAGCGAGTTTCTATAGCGGTTACGGTACTCTGTTGGGTCGAAGTCATTGTTTAATTTAACGTGATCGACGCGATCCCAATAAGGCGTAAAAGGTGTCTCCATCTCTGCTGGAAAAGAAGTCCCGTGCGCGGCATCGTAAAACATGAATCCAAAGTAAGGCTTGTTTGGATCTCGTTTTTCCAAGAACTGTAAGAAGTCGTCTGTGATTTTACGATCGCGCTCTGCTGGCGTATTACCTGGTGTGGTAACGGTTAAATCTTTCACGCCAGCAAATACTGTGCGATCGAATGGTGGGCTATGTAAAGGCGCAGATCCGTGGATGGACATTTCGTAATTCTTTGAGTGCAAGGTCTCCATTAACACGGGCTGCTGCTGGCCAGAGCGTACCGCATCCCAATAGGTGGAAGGGATGCCATAGAATAAGCTAAATATCCCCATTTGGGTCGAGTTGCCACCGCTAAGGTGCTCTTTAAACACTAAACTTCTCTGACCAAATTGTTCAATATTTGGTGTTACCTGCACATTGGCATCATCAAAACGCCATGCATCCAATACGATCATCAAGATATTAGGTGTTTTTGCATTTTCAGCCTGCTGAATGGGTTTCAACGGGTAGTTCAAGTTGGTTACTTTTTGGTGATCAATTTTTGTATGAGCATCGCGTCCTGCTTGTTGCTCTACCCAGCCGTTATCTTCAAGGTAATCATTTGCGGTTAATGGCAAATATAGTGGCCAGTGATGGCTGTAACTCGGTATCACTTGATCGAAATTGGCGTATTTCCAAGCATGAGTAAATTGGCTGAATACCAAGCAGCTAAACCAAACCGTGATTCCAAGTAACAAGTAGCGTTTCTTTGTTTCAATCCAACGGTTTGCTAAAACAATAGTCATGATAATAGCGTTGATAAGGCCAAAGGCGACCACCCCGCCAACGAGTAATGTAAACCATGACACATCAATGATTTGGTCTCCACCTTGAATCAGCAACTCAAAGACAAAGCCATTTAGATGAAAGCGATATTGGTTATACACCTGGGTATCGACAGCAACTAGTATTGCGGTGACGATGAAAGGTAATACGGCTATGCATCTAAAGAGCCGTGTTGGCAGCCAGATTAGTAATAGAGAAGGAAGCGAGCACAGCAACGCCATCAGACCAAACAGCCCAATTTGGGTAGAAAAAATGTAAGGGTAGGATAGCCAGCTACCTTCTGGAATATCCATCCAGCTTACATAAGGGATGCCTATCGCTGATAATAAAACAGCGTTCAATATTAAAAGGCAAAAAATCCACCGCGAGTTAAAGCGAAGATTCTCGCGAAGTTTAGAAAATGACATAAATATTATTGGACGAACAAAGAGAGTCGCGCATCTTACAAAAGAACCATACAAAGTTTCAAGCAGGTATTTGCTTTGTTTATATATTGCCTAACTTTTGTTTAGCTGAATATATGTGCCACTGAATTGTCACAATTTGACCAATATGACGGATAACTGACTTGTAGTGGATTGCTCGTACGTGACGATATATTTCCTGAGAAAGCGGTGTGCGCTGTCGGTAACCGTCAGATTTAGATATACTTAAGATCTATCCAATCTATAGCAGGCCTGCTTATGTCTCAAAACACTCCCATTGATCCTTTTGCTGAGCGCGAATCCGGTAAATATGAAAACCCGATTCCTAGCCGGGAGTTCATTATTGAATTTCTGACTCAGGCAAATGTGCCGATGAATCGAAACGATTTATTTGACGCACTGGAGCTAAAAGGGGAAGAGCAGTATGAAGGGCTTCGTCGACGTTTACGTGCGATGGAGCGTGATGGGCAGTTGGTATTTACTCGCCGTCAATGTTACGTATTGCCAGAAAAACTTGAGCTGGCTAAAGGGCATGTGATTGGACACAAAGACGGATTTGGATGGGTAAGACCAGAAGGTAGCAAAGGAAGAGATAATGATATTTTGCTGCCTCATCACCAGATGAAAACCATCATCCATGGTGATTACGTATTAGTACAGCCGACAGGGACAGATAAGCGCGGTCGTAAAGAAGGACGCCTTGTTCGGATATTGGAAGAGCGCAAGACCCAAATTGTTGGTCGTTACTTTATGGAGCACGAGTACTCGTATGTGGTGCCTGATGACTCCCGAATCAGCCAAGATATCCTGATCCCTAAAGAGCACCGTTGTGGAGCTCGGATGGGAAATGTCGTCGTCATCGAAATTACAAGCCGTGCAAGCCGCTCTCGAGGTATGACAGGAAAAATATTGGAAGTGCTTGGTGAAAATATGGCACCAGGCATGGAAACCCAAATTGCCATTCGAACCCATCAAATTCCTGATGTTTGGCCGGAAGAGGTCGACAAACAAATTGCCGACCTAACGGAACACGTCCCAGAAGAAGCAAAGAAAGGGCGAGTCGATTTACGTGAATTGCCATTGGTCACAATAGATGGAGAAGACGCTCGAGATTTCGATGATGCCGTTTACTGCGAAGCGAAGCGCAGCGGCGGTTGGCGCCTTTGGGTGGCGATTGCAGATGTGAGCTATTATGTTCGCCCGAATACGGCTCTGGATAAAGAAGCCATCAATCGAGGTAACTCCGTTTATTTTCCATCGCAGGTTGTTCCTATGCTCCCTGAGGTGCTGTCTAACGGGCTGTGCTCCTTAAACCCGCAAGTTGATCGTTTGTGCATGGTATGCGAAATGACGATTTCTGCTTCAGGGAAGTTATCTGGATACAAGCACTACGAAGCTGTCATGAATTCTCATGCTCGCCTAACGTACAACAAAGTTGGTGCTATCTTGGATGGAGATGAAGAACTCCGTGAACGATACCAACCACTGGTTTCGCATTTAGAAGAGCTTCATAAAATGTATGGCGTTCTGAAGCAAGCTCGTGATAGTCGTGGCGCCATTGAATTTGAAACAGTAGAAGCTAAGTTTATCTTCAACCCGGACCGTAAGATTGATCGCATTGAGCCAGTGGTTCGGAATGATGCGCATAAGATCATCGAAGAATGCATGATTTTAGCCAATATTGCCTCGGCGTCTTTGGTTGAAAAAGCAAAAGAGCCTTCGCTGTATCGTATCCACGAAACTCCTGGAGAAGAGCGTCTGCAAGGGTTTCGAGATTTCCTTGGTGAGCTTGGGCTTAACCTAACGGGTGGCTTAGAACCTTCTCCTACAGATTACGCCAGCCTGATGAAACAAATCGGTGAGCGTCAGGATAAAGAGCTTATTCAGACCATGCTGCTTCGTTCAATGAAGCAAGCGGTTTACAATGCCGATAATGCGGGTCACTTTGGCCTGGCACTAAAACGATACGCGCACTTTACATCGCCTATTCGTCGCTACCCCGATCTGTTACTGCATCGTGCTATTAAGTACCTGATTGCCAAGGAGGAAGGTCGCAATACCGATCGCTGGACCCCAACCGGTGGTTTCCATTATTCCTTTGACGATATGGATGTGTATGGTGAGCAGTGCTCCATGACCGAACGTCGTGCTGATGATGCCACGCGTGACGTGTCAGATTGGCTGAAATGTGAATACATGCAAGATCATGTCGGTGAAGAGTTGGATGGTGTGATTGCCAATGTTACGGGCTTTGGTTTTTTTGTACGTCTAACTGAGCTTCACATTGATGGTCTTGTGCATATCTCTTCCCTTGCAAATGATTACTATCAATTTGATCCAATTGGTCAAAGGCTTATTGGTGAAAGCTTCGGTAATATCTATCGTTTAGGCGATGCTGTAAAAGTAAAAGTGTTGTCGGTGAATTTAGACGATCGTCAAATTGACTTTGAATTGGTCGAAACAAGCCGTAAGCTACGCGGAAAAGGCAAAACAGCCAAGAAGCGTGCGGCGCAGTCTGATAAAAAAGCGCACAGTAAAAAGAAGGCAACAGTAAAATCGAGAAAGCCGGGTGCAAAAGCGAAAGCGATGGTTGAACCAACTAAGCGTCCCGATGGTTCGAAAGAGTCTTCCTCTGCGAAAAAGAAGAGTAAATCTGAAAAAGCGCGCAAGAAGAAGTCCCGAGCGAAAAATCGAAAGTCTCAGGGAAAACAGAAATAATCTGAACAGGTCAGGTAATGAGTAACGAATTTATTTATGGCATTCATGCCGTAAAAGCGGTGCTGGAAAAAGATCCGGTGCGCTTTATTGAGGCATACGTTTTAAAAGGTCGTCAAGACGAGCGACTGCTGCCGTTGCTGAATGAATTGCAAAATGTTGGAGTATCCATTCAGCAAATGGGCAGAAAAGCGTTGGATGACAAAGCCAGTGGTGCAAACCATCAAGGTATCATTGCACGTGTTAAACCCGCTAAGCAATTGAATGAAAATGATTTAGATGGAATCTTAGCTCAACACGAACAGCCGCTTTTATTAGTGTTAGATGGCGTAACAGACCCACATAACCTTGGTGCTTGTTTAAGGAATGCCGATGCGGCTGGTGTTGCCGCCGTCATCGTTCCGAAGGATCGTTCATCTCCTTTAACGGCAACGGTAAGTAAGGTCGCATGTGGCGCAGCAGAGACGGTACCGTTAGTGCGAGTCACCAATCTCGCTCGAACCATGCGCGCGTTGCAAGAACAAGGTGTTTGGTTTGTGGGGACGGCAGGTGAAGCCACTCACGACATTTATCAAGCGAAGCTTTCTGGTCCGTTAGCGGTTGTTATGGGGGCAGAAGGTGATGGTATGCGACGTTTGACGCGTGAAACGTGCGATGACTTGATTAAGATCCCGATGGCTGGAAGTGTGTCTAGCCTGAATGTTTCAGTAGCTTCTGGGATTTGCTTGTTTGAAGCGGTAAGGCAACGCTCTCTTTAGAGCTTGTTGCCCTCTTCATCAGAGATAAGCAAAAGAAATAAAAAACCACCAACGATGTTGGTGGTTTTTTTTATTCTTAATCGAAACGCTTTCTTTATTAACGCGTTCCGTATACCACGATAGTTTTACCGTGTGCTGAAATCAGGTTTTGCTCTTCCAGCATCTTCAAGATACGACCAACGGTTTCACGTGAACAGCCAACAATCTGACCAATTTCCTGGCGTGTAATCTTGATTTGCATGCCATCTGGGTGCGTCATCGCATCTGGTTGTTTCGCTAAGTTCAGAAGTGTCTGAGCGATACGGCCAGTAACGTCTAGGAAAGCAAGGTCGCCTACTTTTTGGCTAGTAGTTTGAAGACGGTTAGCCATTTGAGAAGAAAGGCGCATCAGAATATCAGGGTTAACTTGAATTAACTGACGGAACTTCTTAAACGAAATTTCTGCTACTTCACATGGTGTTTTTGCACGCACCCAAGCGGTACGTTCTTGGTCTTCTTCAAATAGACCAAGTTCACCAATGAAATCGCCTTGGTTGAGGTAAGACAAGATCATCTCTTTGCCTTCTTCATCCTTGATAAGCACGGCAACAGAACCTTTCACGATGTAGTACAGGGTCTCTGCCTTTTCACCCGCATGAATCAGAGTACTCTTAGAAGGGTACTTGTGAATATGACAGTGTGAAAGGAACCACTCTAATGTTGGATCGGTTTGAGGTTTACCTAGAACCATAATATCTTTCTTCCTCTGCAGGGTTTGCTCAGCAGCTTTCCGTATCGACTGAGCCAGATTGAACTGGTCATTTAGAATAGGGTGTTATAGTTGATGCTGCAAGCTATCATATGTTTCGGTTAGAAATAGTATCCTTTTTCTGAAACGATTTCTTGACTTTGATCGGTACGCGGCTGGGTTTATCTAAGCAAAAATGTGCACATGATCACGCTATGGCAACTTTGCATACTTTTCTTTTTATCACTAGCCGATTTTACCGGTTTCGATGAGCTGTTGAAGTATCGGTTGGACGATCAATTCCATGGCAAAACTCATCTTCCCGCCGGGTACAACAAGCGTGTTATGACGCGACATGAATGACCCTTGAATCATAGACAGTAGGTATGGATAGTCGACGTTTTTAATGCCGCGAAGTCGGATGACAACAAAACTTTCATCTAAACTGGGGATGCCTTTTGCGGCAAGAGGATTAGAAGTATCTACAGTAGGGACACGCTGAAAGTTTATGTGTGTACGCGAAAATTGTGGCGTAATGTAGTTTAAATAGTCGTCCATCGAACGCACTATAGAGTCTGTAACCGCTTCTTTAGAGTGCCCTCTGTCGCGTGTGTCACGCACAAACTTCTGGATCCATTCGAGGTTTACAATAGGTACCATGCCAATCAGTAGATCAACATGTTGGGATACATTGACATCGCCATCCATTACGCCGCCATGTAACCCCTCGTAGAATAGAACATCGGAGTTTTCAGGCAGTTGTTGCCACGGAGTAAATGTACCGGGCATTTGGTTGTAAGGTACTGCTTCATCAAATGAGTGTAAATAACGCCTAACTTGTCCCGAACCTTTTTCGCCATAAGTTCGGAAAAACTGTTCCAATGCGGGGAAGTCGTTTGCTTGAGGGCCAAAATAGCTTATATGTCGACCTTGCTCTTTTGCTTTGCGAATTTCCACGTCCATCTCTGGGCGCGTAAATCGGTGAAAGCTATCCCCTTCGACTAACGCTGATTTGACGTTCATCATATTGAACATCTTGCGAAACGCTTCAGAAGTGGTGGTGGTTCCCGCGCCTGACGAGCCTGTAACGGCAATGATTGGGTGTTTTGCTGACATGACTGTCCTTGTCTCTAGTTATCGTTATAGGGAATCAGTGTAGGGGAAGCGGTATAAATAATAAACACTGCCCTAATCACGTAATCGAATGAAACACCCATTAGGGGCACTTTTACTTGAACTCAATGAATCGGAGCTTGAGGCAACGCTTGATTTCAGCGACTGGGATGTACTTGTATATCAACCGTTTCATGAAGCTCAGAAAACACGACAACCGCTTGACCACTTTGCAGTTGAGCACGCACATGGTCCACTTTTTCATTTAGGCTGATTTCACTGGCACCGTAATCAGTACCTTCTCTTAGTACGAACTCTTTAATTAAATTCGTGAGTGTATCAGTCTCAATTTGTTCCCAAGGGACGATCATAAATACCTCAAAATTTTATGTCGTCGCAATCTTACCATTAATCGCACTCTGCGCGTTACAGGCTTCCTCTTTTAAGTAATGAGAAAAATTTTCAGGTAATGCTTCTTCTAACCAAAACGTTGGCTTAAAGAGGTGACCACTAACAAATCCTACATGCCCACCTTTAGGGAGCAAATGGTACTTCACATGTTCAGGAAGAGGCGTAGTTGGAATAACCGCTTCTGTCATGAAAGGATCGTCTTGTGCATGAATGATGTCCGTTGGAATCCGAATTCTTTTGAGCATCGGAAGCCCAGAACAAGTTTGATAATAATGGTGTGCATCCTCAAATCCATGCAACCGAGAGGTAATGACGTCATCGAAATCAAACATGGAATCAATCTCGTTGACTTCTCTTTCTGTAAGGGGCAAGACTTTCTGAACTAAGGGCAGCTTAGCGACGGCATTCTCTTTGAGTGATGAGAGCAGGTAGCTTTGATACACTTTGGAAAAGCCTCGATTAATGCGCTGAGAACATGCCAATAAATCCAGTGGAGCGGACACAACCGATGCCGCATTAAGCAGAGTGTTTTCTGTGTACTTTGCGAGGTAGTTGACCAGCATATTCCCCCCTAAGGAGACACCTACTGCTACTTTTACTTGCCGAGGAAAACGTTGTGTTAGGTGTTCGATGAAAAAGCGAGCATCCTCTGTTTCACCCGAGTGGTAGGCTCGAGGGAGTCGGTTTGGCTCACCACTGCAACCACGAAAATGCATCATTACTGCTAACCACCCTTCTTTTGCAAATGCGTGCATTAATCCATTGGCATAAGGGCTATCAAAACTGCCTTCTAAACCATGAAATAAAATAAATATGGGTTTGGAGGTGTTGGCTGTAGGGGCTTCACTCCACGCCAGATCAACAAAATCACCATCGGGCAGCTCAAGCCTTTCTCTTATTGGTTCAAACAACGGCTTACGTCGGATAAAGCGTGAGACTAACGTTTGAATGTGCGCATTGCTTAACCCAAATGCGGGTTTAAATGGGATCATAATGAAAAGTCCGAAATAGGGTTACTGTGAAGTAATTCTGCCAGAACGTTAAGCCCTTGTTCCAATTGTTGGTGAGTAACTGGTGAACTGAGAGATAAACGAATAGCTGGAGGAACGGCACCACCAGGAGGGACAAAAAGCTCCCCTGATTTGATAATGACATTCCTTGAAGCCGCTTGTTGAACGAAATCACTTAATCGCCATTGCTCTGGAAGCGTTAACCACAAATGGAAACAATCTTTCTGGTAGCTGATATCGAACGAACCAAGGTATTGCTTTGCCAGTGCGAGCCTAACATCCATTTCTTTACGTATGGTGTCTATGACATGTTCGGCTTGGTTGGTTTGTATCATTTGGCACGTTAATGCGGTCAACAGTGGGCTGATCATCCAGCTATGGTTTTGCAATGTCATACTCAATTGCTGATACAAATGATCAGGTGCTTACACGAAACCTACACGCAGCCCCGGTGCTAAACATTTAGAAAAAGCACCAATATGGATAACTTGTTCTGGCATAGAATTAACCAAAGGAGGGGGCGCTTGTTTTGGCAATAGACCGTTAACGTCGTCTTCAATAGCAATGACTTGGTATTGTTTACAGACGTTAAGAATGGCTTCACGTCTCTCCACACTCATTGTCGCGGTGGTTGGGTTTTGCAGAGTGGGTGTAAGGTAGATAAAGCGCGCTGACTGGTTCTGTTTACATGCAGACTCTAAAGCGGTAGGCGTAATGCCTTCTTCATCCATATCTACGCCTTTTAAAGACAACTGGTTTTGCCGCGCCAAACTCAGTAGTCCTGGGTAGGTGAGTTTCTCACATAAAATGGTATCTCCCGCTCGCGTAAATGCGCTTAGTACCATTTGAATCGCGTGTTGTGCTCCACTACTAAACAACAGCTTTTGAGCTTGCACATGAACCCCTTGGGTTTTCAGCCAGTTGGCTACGATCATGCGATGCGAATCGATACCTGTAGGTTTTTGGTACAGCATAAATTGATTCAACGCCGCGTTATTGTGAGATAGAGAATTCATTGCTTCCGACAAAATACCGGCTCTATCCAGTAAAGGGGGAATGTTGTAGCCAAAATTACACTCTTCGGCTTCTTCCACACTCTCTTCAAATACCCAATTGGCTTTCGAATTATCTCGAATATAGGTACCAGCACCCACGCGCGCTTCGACTAACCCTCGCCTTTCGGCTTCTGCATAGGCACGAGTAATGGTACCAACTGTAACCCCTAACTTATCCGCTAATGCCCTATGGGTTGGCAGTTTATCGTTAGCACGGATGATGCCTTCTTCTATTTGCAGAGCAATGGCATCCGCCACTTGATGATACAAAGGGGAGGATAACGTTTTATCGACGATGATTGTTTCAATTGTCATGGTGACAATAAACCTTTTGCACTGAGATTATTCCATTGTTATGGTCAATATGTGCACACAATTTTAATTATTCAACTTAAATACCAAATTGTATCGATACAATGTGAAGAGGAGCAAATTTATGGATTGGCAGTTTTTTACCTCGGTCGCATTGTTTGCAACCGTGATGACTGGAACCCCGGGGCCTAATAACGTTATGTTGACGGCTTCGGGAGCTAACTTTGGGTACCGCCGAACGGTGCCACACTTTGTTGGAATTGGCTTTGGGCTTTTGACTCAAATGATCTTGATTGCGGCAGGGCTTGGTGTTGTGTTTGAACGTTACCCGGAAGTGCAGCAAATACTGAGAGTGGCATCCAGTGCCTATTTACTGCTTTTGGCGTGGCGAATTGGCACAGCAGCGCCACCAACAGGTCGCGATGATGATAGTTCAAGGCCAATGACTCTGTTTGAAGCAGCACTGTTCCAGTACCTTAACCCTAAAGCTTGGATCATGTCACTTACCGCTGTAGGGACCTTTTCATTTTCGGGTGACCAATTCTGGTGGTCTGTTGTGGCTATGGGAATGATTTTTTGGCTTGTACAGCTGCATACGTCATCAGTGTGGGTGGGTTTCGGTACTTTGATTCGACGATGGCTGTCGAGTGTCACTGCGTGGAAGTGTTTTAATGTCACTATGGGTTTGCTTACCGCTAGTTGTGTTGTGTTTATTTGGTGATGCCGATGCAATTTGATTTGAATGATATTGCTAAAAACAGCGTTCTTTGCTGGCTATCAACGTCTGATTTATCAGGGCAACCTAATGTCTCACCAAAAGAAATTTTTCATTTAGTGGATTCAAATACGTTATTGATCGCAGATATTGCCTCTCCTCAGTCCGTAACGAATTTGAGGGAAAACGCTAATGTTTGCGTTTGTATGTTGGATATTTTTCGCCAGCGCGGCGTTAAATTAACTGGAAAAGGAAAATACGCACGTTGGCGGGGGGAATCTGTCTTGGAGAGCGAACGAATACTGGTTCAAAAAGCGGGTAATTTCCCATTGAAAGGGATTATTACCATTGAAATATCCAGTATTTCTTCCGTGATTGCACCAAGTTATTGGGTAAAACCAGAGCAAAGTGTGGAAGAGAAAGTAGCCGACGCGATGGCGTCTTATGGGGTTCAGCCAGTAGAAGATGAATCTTCAAAAAATGAAATTAAGTGATCGGCTTGTAGGTATTGGCAATATGTACTCACCATAGAATCGCCATGGTTTGCTGACAGTTTGAGGTTATTGAGGCAATCAACTAAATCAGATTGCTGCTGTTTTTCCAGCAGCAATTCAAATTGCAAGGTTTCTCGGTAGAGTGTATCGGGCAGGTGAGACTTGGATTTACGCCGCAGTTCTCGGTAATTTACCAATAAGTTCTCGGATCGAATCAGGCAATCTTGTACTAGGTGCCAGTCTTCTTTATCAAAAGCCAGCTTCTGCTCGTCCAGCCATTTCAGCAATAAAAGAAGGTTTACATTTCCTTGGTACTGGTTTTGAAGAGTAAGACACGCTTCTTTTACCTGACGCACACTGTAGTACTGTAGGCTAAATTGCCACAAACGTTCTAAAGTGAGCGACATTAATTGCGTGTCTTTGGGCATTCTAGTTCATCTCCAGTTCCATCTGCTCAAGGGCTTCCTGCTCTGCCATCCACTCCATTTCTATGTCTTCGAGCTCGGACTTTGCAGAGGCTTGTTGCGCCAGTACTTCATTAAGCTTAGCTTTATTTTCCGCTTGATACAGATCGGTATCGCCAAGCTGTGTTTCGGTGTCTGACAAAATTTGACCGAGTTTATCCATCTTTTGTTCCAGCTTTGTCAGGTTTTTGCGAATTGGCGCAGTCAGTTTACGAAACTCCGCTTCTTTTCGCTTTTGCTCTTTTCGCGCTGCTGCACTGTTATCCGTACTTTTTTCTGGAGTGGCTGCTTGCAGTTCTTTACGTTCTGCTTTTTGCTGTTCTGTCAGCCATTTGTAGTAGTCGCTCAAGTCACCGTCGAAAGGGGCAACTTGACGATCGTGAACCAAATACAAATCATCGGTGGTTGCGCGCAGTAAGTACCTATCGTGGCTTACTATTACCATGGCGCCTTCAAAGGTTTGTAGTGCCATGGTGAGTGCTTGGCGCATATCTAAATCAAGGTGGTTGGTCGGTTCATCAAGTAACAAAAGGTTGGGTTTTTGCCACACAACTAACGCCAATACCAAACGGGCTTTTTCACCACCGGAGAACGGGGCGACTTTTTCCAGAGCCTTATCTCCTTGGAAGCCAAAGCTGCCTAAGTAATCTCGGAGTTGCTGTTCATTTTTGTCAGGCGCAATCTGCATCATGTGTTGAAGCGGTGTTTCTTCAGGGTGCAGAGTTTCAAGTTGGTGCTGCGCAAAGTAACCAATCTTTACGCCTTGAGAATAAGTAAAGTCACCCGATTGCGATTGCAGTTCGCCTGAAAGCAGTTTTATCAGTGTTGATTTACCAGCGCCATTTCGACCAAGCAAACCAATACGGCTGCCCGGTACAAGATTAAGCCGAATTTTCTCGAGGATTAAGTTTTCATCGTATCCGGCGGAGACCTGATCCATCATTAAAATCGGATTGGGTAACGCAGCGGGCTCTCTAAATTCAAAATTGAATGGATTATCAAACTGAGCAGGCAATACCTTTTCCATTTTCTCCAACGCTTTTATTCGGCTTTGGGCCTGACGTGCTTTGGAAGCTTTGTAACGGAACCGGTCAATGTAGCTCTGCATATGCGCCATTTGCTTTTGCTGCTTCTGGAACATGGCTTGTTGCAAAATAAGCTTTTGCGCACGTTGATTTTCAAACGATGAGTAGTTACCGGTGTACTCATTAAGAAGCTGATTTTCTACGTGTATGATTCGACCAACGATAGGATCAAGAAAGTCCCTATCGTGTGAGATTAAAATTAAGGTGCCGGGGTAATTTTGCAGCCAACGTTCAAGCCACATTACCGCATCTAAGTCTAGGTGGTTGGTCGGTTCATCAAGTAACAGCAAGTCAGAACGGCACAATAGCGCTTGTGCTAGGTTAAGTCGCATTCGCCACCCACCGGAGAATTGCGTAAGGTTCCAGCTCATTTGTTCTTGGCTGAAACCCAAGCCATCCAGCAATTCAGCGGCACGTGCTTTGATGGCGTATCCGCCTATAACTTCAATTTTTCCGTGAAGTTCTGCAACCAGATTTCCGTTATCTTGTTGCTCGGCGATGTCCAGTTTTGCTTCGAGCTCTCGAAATTCTCTGTCACCATCAATGACATAATCCAAAGCTTCCCTTTCAAGAGCAGGTGTTTCCTGTGCTACCCAAGCAAGCTCCCATTGACTAGGCTTATGAAAGGTGCCAGCGTCAATAGACAGTTCGTCTTTTAGTAGTGCAAATAAGGTGGATTTACCACAGCCATTTTTTCCGACCAAACCGACTTTGTCTCCGGGGTGAATGGTCGCGCTGGCTTGATCTAGCAGAGGTTTGCCACCTCGAAGGAGTTGGATGTCAGAAAAGGTAATCATAGTGCTCGTGTCGAATAAGAGAATTTAACGGTTCGAATACTATGGGGATTCATGATAAATGTCGATCATTATACTATTTACGTTATGATGGAACTACGGAAAAACAACAACATGCCGTAAGGGAAGACGTCAGAAAGCATGACCGTTATTCAAGAAAAAACTCAATCGCTGCCTAAGATTTTGGTGATTTACGTTCACCCCGATCCAGATAACTCTGTCGCAAACCAAGTGATGATCAAGCAGATCCGTGGGTTAGACCACGTGACTATTCATGATCTCTATGCGCATTACCCTGATTTCTTTATAGATGTTGCTCATGAACACCAGTTGTTACTCGATCATGATGTCATCGTTTTCCAGCACCCTCTTTATATGTATTCCTGCCCAGCACTGTTAAAAGAGTGGATGGACAGAGTACTTGGAAAAGGATTTGCGTTTGGTGAAGGTTGCGCGTTGGCCGGAAAATACTGGCGAAGCGTGATCACAACAGGTGGTGCAGAGAATGCGTTTGCTGCGAGTGGTTACAACAAGTACCCACTTGAAGAGATTTTGCAGCCGTTCGAGCTAACGGCATTACTGTGCAGAATGCACTGGATAGATCCTTTGACGCTTTACTGGGCGAGGAACGCTACAGATGGCGAGCGCTACCAACATGCCGAGCAATACCGGCACTGGTTGCTAAACCCTTTGGATGATGGGAGGAAGAATGGCTGCGACGAATGAGATTCTCACCAGTACCGCGATTTTCCTGTCTGCCGCGGTGGTGGCTGTTCCGTTGGCACAACGCATGGGGCTCGGTTCAGTATTAGGCTATTTACTCGCGGGAATTGCGATTGGTCCTTGGGGTATGGGGCTTATCAGTGATGTAGAAGCCATTTTGCACTTTGCTGAATTTGGGGTGGTGCTGCTTTTATTCCTGATTGGATTAGAACTTAACCCAAGCAAACTCTGGCAAATGCGACGACCTATTTTAGGGTTAGGGGGAGCGCAGGTTCTTATTACTACAACCGTTATTTCATCGATAGTCTATTACGGTGGCGTGTCTTGGCAGAGTAGTTTGGTGATAGGGATGGGGCTGGCATTGTCTTCAACCGCGATAGCGCTGCGAGTTATTGAAGAGCAGGGTTGGACGGGAACCGAAACCGGGCAGTCTGGCTTTGCCGTATTGCTGTTTCAGGATATTGCCGTTATTCCTATGTTAGCCGTCATCCCTATTTTGGCTGGTGGCTCTGGTGGTGATTGGTTGGATGCGCTGAAAACTTTGGGCGGCATTGTCGGTCTGTTAGTAATAGGTCATTATCTATTGAGACCGGCTTTTCGATACATCGTATTAACGGGTGTACGTGAACTTTTCACTGCCACAGCGCTGCTCTTGGTTGTGGGTATTGCCTTAATCATGCAGCAACTCGGTTTATCGATGGCCCTTGGTACTTTCCTTGCGGGCGTTCTACTTGCTGAAAGTGAGTACCGACATGAATTAGAAATCGCCATTGAGCCATTTAAAGGCTTGCTACTCGGATTGTTTTTTATTGCTGTGGGCATGGCTGTAAACCTTGGATTGTTGGTTATTGAACCGATTGAAGTTCTGGTTGCTGTCGTCTTACTTATTTCAATTAAAGCCAGTGTGCTTTACATGTTAGGGCGACTGTTTGGTACCAGTGCGAAAGCGCGGAGTTCAATGGCTGTGATACTCAGCCAAGGCGGCGAATTCGCTTTTGTTATTTTTACCGCGGCGCAGGCAGAAAACCTGTTAGACCCAGAGCTGGCTGCGTTTTTGCTGGTGGTCGTGAGTATTTCGATGGTAACGACGCCTTTATTACTTCTGATTCAAAAGTGTTGGTTTGCACGTACTATCAATGACGGCGATGGGATGAAGTCGGATGTGATTGATCGCAGGCCAAGGGTAATCATCGCTGGGTTCGGGCGTTTTGGTCAGGTCGTCGGACGACTAATGTATGCCAATAAGATCCGCATTACCGTATTAGAAAGTGATGCAAGCCAGATTCAGCTTCTCAGAAAGTTTGGATATAAGGTGTTCTATGGTGACGCGACCCAACTCGAGTTATTGAGAGCGGCAGGTGCTGCCAAGGCTGAAGCAATAGTAGTATGTACCGATTCACCTGATGAAGTGATGAAAATAGTGGATTTGTGTCGTCACCATTTCCCTAACTTGAAGGTATTGGCACGAGCTCGTAGCCGAGTGGAGGCGTATCAACTGTTGAACCATGGTGTAGATGCGTTTTCTCGAGAGACCTTCTTAGGAGCACTGGATTTAGGTCGTCAAACACTGACTCAACTTGGAATGCACCCGTATCAGGCGAAACGCGCAACATCGCACTTCAAAAAGCTCGATATGAAGATGCTAGAAGAGTTACTTCCAGAGCACAGTGAAGATAAAGAGTTGGCTATGCGAGCCAAAGAAGCTCGTAAGGAACTGGAAGAAATATTTGGACGTGAAATGGAAAATGATTCCCGCCAAAATTGGGAATAGAGGTGAACGTGAAACTGAAGAAAAGATTTATCGCTGGTGCGGCATGTCCGCAGTGTAAAGAAAAAGATACCTTACGCTGGTGGGAAGAAAACAGTGTGGAAGTGGTTGAATGTGTTGACTGCGACTATGTTGAACAAAGAACCACGGAAGCTGTGGAAAAAAGCGAGCACGCCGCACAAGACATGATTGGCATCTTTAAGCCAGATTGAGCCTGTACGAATAAAGAAAACCGCGCTTTTATTGTGTTTTGATATTTCGTCCCCATAATAGCGGGGTAATCAATATTTTTCCTGGGTATCGACTTTCTCCCAGGATTTCAAACCTCCTTGGAGTCATCATGAAAATTGAAAAAAACGTGGTTGTTAGTCTGGCATACCAAGTGAAAACGGAAGACGGTGTCGTTGTCGATGAGTCAACTAGCGAAGCGCCATTGGACTACCTTCACGGTCACAACAATCTAATCACAGGTCTTGAGAAAGAGCTGGATGGTAAAGTGGCAGGCGATAAGTTTACCGCGAACGTTTCTCCAGAAGATGCATACGGTGAGCACAATGATGCACTGGTACAGCGCGTACCAGCAAACGTATTCCAAGGCGTCGATGAGATTGAAGTGGGTATGCGTTTCCTAGCAGATACTGATCAAGGTCCTATCCCTGTTGAAGTAACTGAAGTGGACGGCGATGAAGTCGTTGTTGATGGTAACCACATGTTGGCGGGTCAGTCTCTGACTTTTGAAGTCGAAGTCATTGCAACGCGTGAAGCAACAGCGGATGAAATCGAACACGGGCATATCCATCAAGAAGAAGGATGTTGTGGTGGTGACCACGATCACGACCATGGCGAAGAGAAAGATGGTTGCTGTGGTGGCGGAAGCTGTAGTTCCCACTAATTCTTAAGGTTTGTTTTTAAGTAACCTTAAGTAGCTAAAATTGAGAGCGCCGACTGATGACTCAGTTGGCGTTTTTTTATGGGCTGTGAGAAATTACGTAAGCGGTAAATCTGATTTTAGGAAAGTACAATGACTAAGCCTTTTTCCATCGCAATACATGGTGGTGCAGGAACAATTTTAAGAGACAAAATGACGGCAGAAATGCGAGCTGAATTCCAGCAAGCATTGACTCTTTCTGTAAAGGCGGGTCACAAAGTGCTGTCTGAAGGAGGAGATGCGCTTGATGCTGTGGTCGAAGCAGTAAAAGTTATGGAAGACTGCCCACTTTTTAATGCAGGAAGAGGCTCGGTACTCACCAACAGTGAAATGGTTGAAATGGATGCATCATTGATGCACGGAGCAGAGAGTGAAGCTGGCGCGATTGCTGGAGTTCGTCATATCCAGAACCCTATTGCTCTTGCCCGTGACGTGATGAAAAAAAGTAATCATGTCTTATTGATTGGGGAAGGTGCAGAAGAATTTGCTTTCGAGCATGGGTATGAGTACACCGAGCAAGACTATTTTTATACTGAGCGTCGTTACGAGCAACTGAAAACCATGAAAGAAAAAGGTTTGTTTGCTTTATCAGAATCGAAGTACCCCGACGATAAAAAATATGGCACGGTGGGCGCTGTGGCGTTGGATAGCCAAGGAAATTTAGCAGCAGCGACCAGTACTGGTGGGGTAACAAATAAAAAGTATGGTCGAGTGGGAGATTCTGCGTTAATAGGATGTGGAACCATCGCTGAAAACGGCAATGTTGCAGTATCTACAACGGGAATGGGCGAATACTTTATCCGAAAAACAGTGGCGGCAGACGTCGCTGCCCGAATGAAATACCTAAAAGAAGATGTTCATGTTGCGTGCGAAACGATCATTCAAGGCGAACTGAAATCCATGGGTGGGGAAGGGGGGCTAATCGCGTTGGACTCGCATGGCGATATTCATTTCGGCATGAATAGTTCAGGTATGTACCGCGCTAGTATTAACACTAACGGTGAACTGCTCGTTAAGATTTTTGCCGATGAGTAAAGTAGGTATAGCTTCCCGGCTCCGACGTCAAAAAGATCAGTAATGCGGTGGGGGCGTTTCCTCAGAAGCGTCCGCCAAGTTGGATGAATCCATATTTTTTACCTTGCCGACCACATATTTCATTTGATCCTGCATCTTTGTAATCAGCAGTTGCTGCTGACTTAACGCGTCGTTCAACTCATCAATGGTTTGCTCTTGAAAAGCAAGTTGGCATTCTAAGTCTTCAATACGTTTTTGCAGTTCTTTCTCGTTTGGCATGGTGCTTACTCACTTTCAATCTGCCACGCTTGAGCAATGCCTGCTGACGTGCCAGAAATAATTCGTTGCTGTTCATCGAAGGACGCATCATACACGACAGCGCGAGGAGGGCGAGCATCTTTTTGTGGTTCGACTTCCCAATAATCAAGACGTTTGCCACTTTGCGTATCCCACAGCATGACTCGACCTCCAGGCGTGCCAGTAACAAGCTGCTTACCATCGTCAGAAAAGCGTGCCGATGTGAATATCAGTTGACGTTGGAACGCTTTTAATTCGGATACTCTCTCACCGTTAGATAAATCCCAGACAAACGCGTCGTTAGACCCGTCAGACGTAAAAGCAAGTTTACCGTCGCGCTGAAGAGCAACTCGGTTGATTCGGGCATCGTGCTCAAATTTATGGAGTGCTAGCCCAGTTTGGGTGTCCCATAAATAGGCGTTGTAGTCGTTTCCGCCAGATAGAGCAAACCGGCCATTTGGGGAGAGAGCCACAGAATTAACTTTTTCCCGATGAGCAAGGAACTCAAGACGTCGTCCAGTGACTAAGTCCACATAAATGGCCTTCCCATTTGATAAGCCCAGTAGAACTTGTTCACCATTACTGGAAATATCGATATCGCGGATCACGCCATCAGAGATAGACCAAAGCCCTTGAGCTTGTGTCCAACCGAGGTCCCAGACTGCAAAATTCTGTTGCGTAGCGGTAATGGCAAAGCGTCCGTTGTCAGCAATTCGAATATGGGAGACAGTATTGGATTGTGGATCTTGAGCGCCTAATTGGGCAAGCTCTTCGTTATTTTCAAGATCCCATAGAAGCAATTGGTGTTCTTTTGAATAAAGTAAAGCGAAGCGTCCATCACGGCTCAAACCAAAGCTCGTTGTGCCAGATGGTTCTATAACCCAGCGTTGGTCATTTTTTTGTGTGAAAAAGCACCCATTTAACAAAAGAATGACAATGGTTAGAACCACAGAGTGAGAAACTGTTCGCATCGCTGTAGAAATCCGGTTTGTGTCAGTGGACATGAAACCAGTATATTGATACCACAACTTTTTTGCACGAAACTGTGCAAGATATTTAAAGGATGTCGGAGAGGCTCTCCGCCAAACATTTATAATTTGGAGAATTAAATGAAACCTTTGTTTAAAGCGTCACTGCTAGCTGCAACAGTTGCTCTGGCTGTAGGCTGTCAAGAAGAAGTAAAAGAAGAGCCGAAAGTAGAAGAAACCGCAAAAGTAGAACAAGCTGCTCCAGCTGTGGCATTCCAGAACGAAGATGAAAAAGCGGCATACGCAATTGGTGTATCATTTGCAAACTACCTAAACACAAGCATCGAAAAGCCTAAAGAAATTGGTATCGAGCTGAAAAAAGAGCTTGTGCTTCAAGGCATCGAAGATGTCTTTGGTGAGAAGGCGGCGCTAAATGAAGACGAAATTCGTGCAGCTCTAGAGTCGTTGGATCAGCGTGTGGCTAAGAAAATGGAAGCACAAGCGGCTGAGAAGTCTGCTGCTGCTAAGAAAGAAGGCGACGATTTCCGCTTAGAGTTTTCTAAACAAGAAGGCGTTTCAGCTACTGAATCTGGGCTTCTTTACCAAGTATTGAGCGCAGCGGAAGGCAACTCACCTAAAGAGACTGATACTGTTGTTGTACATTACTCAGGTACTCTGATTGATGGCACTAAGTTTGATAGCTCATACGATCGCGATCAACCTGCTACGTTCCCTCTAAATCGAGTAATTCCTGGCTGGACTGAAGGTGTTCAGTTAATGCAAGTTGGTTCTAAGTACAAGTTTGTTATCCCACCAGAGCTAGCCTACGGTGAGCAAGACACTCCTACTATTCCGGCGAACTCGACACTGGTATTTGAAGTCGAATTGCTTGAAATCGACGGTGGTGACAAAGCAGAAACTGCAACTCAGTAAGCATTGGTCTACATATTCAAAAAGAGCTCTCCGGAGCTCTTTTTTTCGTCTGTATCTAGGAAATCAATGCAATGTTTGCTCTAAGTCACTAGATAGTATGGTTATCCGTGCCCGATTAAAATTTTCTGATAAACTTCTAGCAAATAATTGAAATAAATATGCACTAGGTAAGGTGAACGTGAATACATCAGATGCGATTTATGCAGATTCGCTGCTTGAGATGGAATCCATAGATGTGAAGCCATTTTCTGAGCACGATAAAATTATCCTTCGCTCATACGAAGCGGTGGTCGATGGGCTTGCCAGTTTAATTGGTGCACACTGTGAAATCGTATTGCACTCACTCGAAGATCTAAATACGTCTGCCATTAAAATCGCAAACGGAGAAAATACTGGTCGCCAGGTTGGCTCACCCATTACCGATCTTGCGTTAAAAATGTTGAAGGATATTGAAGGCTCGGAACGTAACTTTTCTCGTTCTTATTTTACTCGCGCGAAGGGTGGGGTGTTGATGAAGTCAATCACAATCGCCATTCGTAACGGTGACAACCGTGTTATTGGTCTCTTATGTATCAATATCAACCTAGATGTGCCTTTCTCTCAAGTTTTGCAAGCATTTATGCCAAATGAAGAAGCGAAAGAGGCTGCCTCTTCCGTTAACTTTGCTAGCGACGTAGAAGAGCTGGTGGATCAAACGGTCGAGCGTACGATAGAAGACATCAACGCAGATAAGTCTGTTTCTAACAACACTAAAAATCGTCAGATTGTTATGGATCTCTATGACAAAGGTATTTTTGACATAAAAGACGCAATTAACCGCGTTGCGGATAGACTCAACATTTCAAAGCACACAGTTTATTTGTATATTCGTCAGCGTAAGACTGAGGACGGTGAGAAGTGAGTGTACCTCTCACCTACACTTTGGTTGTCAATGGTGGGGTATATGGCACTCAATCCGCTCGAAATGCTTACCAATTCGCATGTGCACTGATTGAAAAAGGGCATACGCTAGTCAGCGTTTTCTTTTATCAAGATGGCGTCTACAACGGAACGCAATTATCGGTACCAGCTAACGATGAGTTTGATCTAACAAAAGCGTGGCAAGAGTTAGCCCAAACAAATGGTATTCGTATGGAGACTTGCGTCGCTGCCGCGTTAAGACGTGGAGTGGTTAGCCAAGATGAAGCGGAACAACATCAATTGACGCAGCACAATCTAGCCCATGGTTTTGAACAAGCCGGTTTGGGGAGCTTAGCTGAAGCAATGCTCACCCAAGATAGAGTGATTCAATTTTGAGTAAGTTAACATTTGTATTTAGAACGTTGCCTCACGGTCGAAATTCTGGACGAGAAGGCGTCGATGCGCTTTTGGCTGCATCGGCATATTGTGAGGACATAACCGTTTTGTTTATCGGTGATGGCGTTGCTCAATTATTAGCATCGCAAAATACATCTGACATTCTCAGTAAAGATTATGCTCCAATGTTCAAGCTCTTCGATTTGTATGACATCGAAAACGTGTTCATATGTGAAGACTCTCTCCATGAGCGTGGACTAAAAGATGCAGAGTTAATCATTGATGTAAGCCGATTATCTAGAAAACAGATGATAGATAAATTGAATTCTGCTGGTAAAGCACTGACTTTCTGAGAATAGAGCATGCTACACATCGTCAAATCTCAAACTGCAATAAATGAAGCTATGCAATACGCAGCCTCACAAGATATCATCTTGCTTGTTGAAGATGCCGTCTATGCCGCTAACACTCACCATCATGCTTTTGAATACCTCTCAAACGGTAAACTGGCTATATATGTACTGATGCCCGATGTGGATGCAAGAGGGCTGAGAAGCTGCATTGATGATAATGTTGTTAAAGCTGATTTTAACGATTGGGTCACTCTCACAGAGGCACATGAAACCACCTTAACGTGGGAATAAGCCGCATCGGCATTCAATTATCCTCCCTAAAAATGCAGTTATGCTTTGAGCTTGTCTTTATGTGTTTTTCGCTAAACAAGCTAAGCTGGTAAAAAAGATCTGTATATTTCTTGACACTCACATCACTGCTGCATAGAATTTTGCGTCCCCAATTGTACATAGGTGCATTTTGGGGAATAGATTTTTCACAAAGCTTACTTTCAAGTAATTCAGGAGCTAGTTAATGGCAACTATTAACCAGTTGGTACGTAAGCCTCGTGCAAAGCAGGTTGTTAAAAGCAACGTGCCTGCACTAGAAGCGTGCCCACAAAAACGTGGTGTATGTACTCGTGTTTACACTACTACACCTAAAAAACCTAACTCAGCACTTCGTAAAGTATGTCGTGTTCGTCTAACGAACGGCTTCGAAGTGACTTCGTACATCGGCGGTGAAGGTCACAACCTTCAAGAGCACTCAGTTGTTCTAATCCGTGGTGGTCGTGTTAAAGACCTTCCGGGTGTACGTTACCACACTGTTCGCGGCGCACTTGACTGTGCTGGCGTAAACGACCGTAAACAAGGTCGTTCTAAGTATGGTGTGAAGCGTCCTAAGTCTTAATGCCCCTTTTCTGTAAAAAGAAAGGCGTTAAGTAAGGCCAAACACTAAATTTTCATTTTTATTTTTTGAAGAAACTGAAAAGTTTTGGATAACCTGAAGAAGACAACGGAGAATATCCATGCCACGTCGTCGCGTAATTGGTCAGCGTAAGATCCTTCCAGATCCTAAGTTCAAATCTGAATTGCTGGCAAAGTTCGTTAACATCCTTATGGTTGACGGAAAGAAATCTACTGCAGAGAAAATCGTTTACACTGCACTAGAAGCAATGGCTGAGAAATCTGG
Organism: Vibrio sp. vnigr-6D03; assembly: GCF_002835515.1. Taxonomy (NCBI): domain Bacteria; kingdom Pseudomonadati; phylum Pseudomonadota; class Gammaproteobacteria; order Vibrionales; family Vibrionaceae; genus Vibrio; species Vibrio sp. vnigr-6D03. The sequence goes on along the minus strand of NZ_PIZL01000007.1, from coordinate 123,529 downwards.
TAAAGATCACTTAGCTGTATTTGAAGAAGCTCTTGAAAATGTTCGCCCAGCGGTAGAAGTTAAATCTCGCCGTGTGGGTGGTTCAACTTACCAAGTACCTGTAGAAGTACGTCCGGTTCGCCGTAACGCACTTGCTATGCGTTGGTTGGTTGAAGCTGCGCGCAAGCGTGGTGAAAAATCTATGGCTCAACGCCTAGCTGCTGAAATGCTAGATGCGTCTGAGAACAAAGGTACTGCGGTTAAGAAACGTGAAGACGTTCACCGTATGGCTGATGCTAACAAAGCATTCGCACATTACCGCTGGTAATACCTTCTGTGCTGCGAGGTTCTCTCGCAGCACCTTTCTATTTCCTAAGGTGAACCTTAGTAAGAGGATACAATCGTGGCTCGTAAAACTCCTATTGAGCGCTACCGTAATATCGGTATTTGTGCTCACGTAGACGCAGGAAAAACAACCACAACTGAGCGTATTCTGTTCTACACTGGCCTTTCTCACAAAATCGGCGAAGTTCACGATGGTGCTGCAACCATGGACTGGATGGAGCAGGAGCAGGAGCGTGGTATTACCATCACCTCAGCTGCAACTACTACTTTCTGGCGTGGTATGGAAGCACAGTTCCAAGATCATCGCGTAAACATCATTGATACCCCTGGACACGTAGACTTTACTATCGAAGTAGAGCGTTCTCTCCGTGTACTTGATGGTGCAGTGGTTGTGTTCTGTGGCTCTTCAGGTGTTGAACCTCAGTCTGAAACTGTATGGCGTCAAGCAGACAAGTACCAAGTTCCTCGTATGGTATTTGTAAATAAGATGGACCGTGCAGGTGCAGATTTTCTACGCGTTGTAAACCAAATTAAAGATCGTCTTGGTGCGAACCCAGTTCCTATCCAATTAAATATTGGTGCAGAAGATGAGTTCAGAGGTGTCATCGACCTTATCAAGATGAAAGCAATCAACTGGAATGAAGCCGATCAAGGCATGACGTTTACATACGAAGACATTCCAGCTGACATGCAAGAACTTGCTGAAGAGTGGCATTCAAATCTAGTTGAAGCAGCAGCTGAAGCAAGCGAAGAGTTAATGGACAAATACCTTGAAGACGGTGAATTAACTGAAGCTGAAATCAAGGATGCGCTACGTACTCGTACACTAAACAACGAAATCGTACTGGCAACATGTGGCAGTGCGTTCAAGAATAAAGGTGTGCAAGCCGTATTGGATGCTGTTATTGAATTCCTACCTTCGCCTGTTGATGTACCTGCAATCAAAGGTATAGACGACGATGAAAATGAAGTTGAGCGTCATGCCGACGACAACGAACCATTTTCGGCTCTCGCGTTTAAAATTGCGACAGACCCATTTGTAGGTACGCTGACATTCATGCGCGTTTACTCTGGTGTTGTGAACTCTGGAGACAGCGTCTATAACTCTGTTAAGCAGAAGCGTGAACGTTTCGGTCGTATTGTGCAGATGCACTCAAACAAGCGTGAAGAGATTAAAGAGATTCGCGCTGGCGACATTGCCGCTGCAGTTGGTCTAAAAGATGTAACAACAGGTGACACGCTGTGTAATCAAGATCATAAAGTGGTACTTGAACGCATGGAGTTCCCTGAACCAGTAATTCAAATTGCAGTTGAACCTCGTTCTCAAGCTGATCAGGAAAAAATGGGTATTGCGCTAGGTAAACTGGCAGCAGAAGATCCTTCTTTTCGTGTTGAAACTGATGATGAAACAGGTCAAGTACTGATTTCGGGTATGGGAGAACTCCATCTAGAAATTATTGTTGACCGCATGAAGCGTGAATTCAGTGTGGACTGCAACGTGGGTAAACCACAAGTTGCTTACCGTGAAACAATTCGCGGTAGCACAGAAGTTGAAGGCAAATTTGTCCGCCAGTCAGGTGGTAGAGGTCAATACGGACACGTATGGCTGAAACTAGAACCTGCAGAAGTTGGTGACGGGTTTGTTTTTGTAGATGAGATCGTTGGTGGTGCTGTTCCTAAAGAATACATCAGCTCCGTATCGAAAGGTATCGAGGAGCAAATGAACAACGGTGTGTTGGCTGGCTATCCTGTGCTGGATGTTAAAGCAACACTCTTCGATGGTTCATACCACGATGTCGACTCAAGTGAGATGGCGTTTAAAATCGCTGGCTCCATGGCCTTTAGGAACGGTGCACTTGAAGCGCAACCTGTTCTTTTAGAGCCAATGATGAAGGTTGAAGTAACGACTCCAGAAGACTGGATGGGTGATGTAGTAGGCGATCTTAACCGTCGTCGCGGCATCATTGAAGGTATGGACGAGGGGACAGCTGGCCTGAAGATAATTCGTGCACAAGTTCCGTTGTCAGCCATGTTCGGGTACGCAACTGACTTACGTTCTGCGACACAAGGTCGTGCTTCTTACTCTATGGAGTTTAGTGAGTACGCTGAAGTGCCTAAAAATGTTGCTGAAGCAATCATTTCAGAGCGTGGATAATCGTTATTTGATTAATAACGAACCTATTGCGCTGACGCACGTTGGCGCATAAAATAGCAAATTCTGGCGCACCTTGAGCAGATTTCAGGGTGAATCATAACTAGGAAGGAACACGATCGTGTCTAAAGAAAAATTTGAACGTACGAAACCGCACGTAAACGTTGGTACTATCGGCCACGTTGACCACGGTAAAACAACTCTAACTGCTGCAATCTGTACTACTCTATCTAAAGTGTACGGCGGTGAAGCGAAAGACTTCGCATCAATCGATAACGCTCCAGAAGAGCGTGAGCGCGGTATCACAATCGCAACTTCTCACGTTGAGTACGACACTCCATCTCGTCACTACGCACACGTAGACTGCCCAGGACACGCCGATTATGTTAAAAACATGATCACAGGTGCTGCCCAAATGGATGGTGGTATCCTAGTTGTAGCTGCGACTGATGGTCCAATGCCTCAAACTCGTGAGCACATCCTACTAGGCCGTCAGGTTGGTATCCCTTACATCATCGTATTCATGAACAAGTGTGACATGGTTGATGATGAAGAGCTTCTAGAGCTAGTAGAAATGGAAGTTCGTGAACTTCTTTCTGAGTACGAATTCCCAGGTGATGACCTACCAGTTATCCAAGGTTCAGCTCTTGGCGCTCTAAACGGTGAGAAGCAGTGGGAAGACAAGATTGTAGAGCTTGCAGAAGCACTAGATTCTTACATCCCAGAGCCAGAGCGTGCTGTAGATCAGCCGTTCCTACTACCAATCGAAGACGTATTCTCTATTCAAGGTCGTGGTACGGTTGTAACAGGTCGTATCGAGCGTGGTATCCTAAACGTAGGTAATGAAGTAGAAATCGTTGGTATCAAAGATACTACAACTACTACATGTACTGGTGTTGAGATGTTCCGTAAGCTTCTAGACGAAGGTCGTGCGGGCGAGAACGTTGGTGCACTTCTACGTGGTACTAAGCGTGAAGAAGTTGAGCGTGGTCAAGTACTGGCTGCACCGGGTTCAATCAACCCACACACTAAGTTTGAGTCAGAAGTATACGTTCTGTCTAAAGACGAAGGTGGTCGCCACACTCCATTCTTCAAAGGTTACCGCCCACAGTTCTACTTCCGTACTACGGACGTAACGGGTGACATCACTCTTCCTGAAGGCGTTGAAATGGTAATGCCTGGCGACAACGTACAAATGACTGTTGAACTAATCGCTCCAATCGCGATGGATGAAGGTCTACGTTTCGCAATCCGTGAAGGTGGTCGTACTGTAGGTGCTGGTGTTGTTGCGAAAATCTTCGACTAATATCGAATGATTTTGCGATAATCGCATCTTAAAAAGGAGCTTCGGCTCCTTTTTTTATTTCTATTTCAACGACCTCTTAAACCTCCTTTTCTTATATAACCAATTCTTCTAATCAAAATGCCAATAAGATTAGCAATGCTAACCATTCTCGTTTATATTTCTAATTGTAATAGATTGGATGTAGAAAATGTTTGTTTGTATTTGCCACGGTGTATCTGATAAAAAAATTCGACAGCTAGCTCTTGAAGAAGGAGTGACTGATATCAAAGGAATTAGGCAGTGTACGCCTCTCGGATCCCAGTGTGGAAAGTGCATAAAAAGTGCAAAGGAAATTCTTGACGACACAGTATCAACATTGTTTAAGAAAGTCGGCTAACGCTCAATATTGAGACAGCCTTAAAATAGCTTTGACACCTTCGAGATTGCTTCTAAAGTTAAAGAAGCCGATCAAGGAGGGCTTTGTCATGAAAGGTGATCCAAAAATTATTCAACACCTCAACATTATTTTAGGGAACGAGTTAGTAGCAATTAACCAATACTTTTTGCATGCAAGAATGTACAAAGATTGGGGGCTAAAGCATTTGGCAGATAAAGAATACGAAGAATCTATTGATGAGATGAAGCATGCCGATCATCTTATAGAGCGAATCCTATTTTTAGAAGGGCTACCTAATCTTCAAGATTTGGGTAAGCTTATGATAGGTGAGGACACAAAGGAAATGCTTGAGTGTGACCTCAAAGTCGAAATGACCGCTATTCCAGATCTGAAAGAAGCTATCGCATATGCTGAAAGTGTTCGTGATTTTGTCTCTAGAGATTTATTCCAAGAGATTCTAGAAGACGAAGAGGAGCATGTTGATTGGCTCGAAACACAGCTAGGGCTAATTGATAAAGTCGGCATTGAAAACTATCAGCAGGCACAGTTCGTTGATGAGAATTAAATAGAATTTTGAAAGCCGGAGTAGTCTACTTGATTACTTCGGCTTTTTACTGCCAAAAACTTCCCGCTTATTTTTCCATCGTCTATTGCATACCAATTTGTGATCTGTATAATACCGCGCACTGGCTTAGCCAGTTGTGAACCAATGAGCAGTGAGGAGTAAGCGTTCCGCTTAGTAATGTAAACTCAGCTTATGTTCGCAGTTAATACAATTAACTCTTCTACTTAGTAGTTAAAGTTAATCGAAAATTAGCTGACAATGTGTCCGATTTGGATACTACGGTTTCACATAAATCAATCGGCATTCTCTCGCTTTAGCGAGTATGAGTGGCGATATTGTTTGTGTAATTTATTATTATTGGAGCTCTGTCTCATGCAGAACCAACGTATTCGTATCCGCCTTAAAGCTTTCGATTATAAATTGATCGATGCTTCTACTGCGGAAATCGTTGAAACAGCAAAGCGTACCGGCGCACAGGTTCGTGGTCCTATTCCACTACCTACTCGTAAAGAGCGTTTCACTGTTCTTATCTCTCCACACGTCAACAAAGATGCGCGTGATCAGTACGAAATCCGTACTCACAAGCGTCTAATCGACATCGTTGAGCCAACAGACAAAACTGTTGATGCTCTGATGCGCCTAGATCTAGCTGCTGGCGTTGACGTACAAATCAGCCTAGGTTAAGGGAGATTAGAATAATGATTGGTCTAGTCGGACGTAAAGTGGGTATGACCCGCGTATTTACCGAAGAAGGCGTTTCTATCCCAGTAACCGTTGTTGAGGTTGAAGCGAACCGTATTTCTCAAGTTAAAACTCTTGAGTCTGATGGCTACGCTGCAATCCAGGTAACTACTGGTACTAAGAAAGCTAACCGTGTTGTTAAAGCTGAAGCTGGTCACTTTGCGAAAGCAGGTGTTGAAGCTGGCCGCGGTCTTTGGGAATTCCGTTTAGAAAACGGTGAAGAGTTTGAAGTTGGCTCAGAGCTAAACGTAGAACTTTTCAACGAAGTTAAAAAAGTAGACGTTACTGGTACATCTAAAGGTAAGGGTTTCCAAGGCGCTGTTAAGCGTTGGAACTTCCGTACTCAAGATATGACTCACGGTAACTCATTGTCTCACCGTGCACCGGGTTCAATTGGCCAATGTCAAACTCCAGGTCGCGTGTTTAAAGGCAAGAAAATGGCAGGTCACATGGGTGCTGAGCGTGTAACGACTCAAAACCTAGAGATCGTACGTGTTGACGCTGAGCGCAATCTGCTTCTTATTAAAGGTGCAGTACCAGGCGCGACTGGCGGTAACGTGATCGTAAAACCAGCTGTTAAAGCATAACGTCTAGGAGTAAGTAATGGAATTGATAGTTAAAGGTGCTGATGCACTAACTGTTTCCGAGACTACTTTCGGACGTGACTTCAACGAAGCTCTTGTACACCAAGTAGTTGTTGCGTACGCAGCAGGTGCTCGTCAAGGTACACGTGCTCAAAAGACTCGTTCTGAAGTATCTGGCGGTGGCGCTAAGCCATGGCGTCAAAAAGGTACTGGCCGTGCACGTGCTGGTACAATTCGTAGCCCAATCTGGCGTACAGGTGGTGTTACTTTTGCTGCGAAACCTCAGGATCACAGCCAAAAAGTAAACAAAAAAATGTACCGCGGTGCTATGAAGAGCATTCTTTCTGAGTTGGTTCGTCAAGAGCGTCTAATCGTTGTTGATAACTTCTCAGTTGAAGCGCCAAAAACTAAAGAGCTAGTAGCTAAGCTTAAAGAGCTTGAGCTTAACGATGTTCTTATCGTAACTGGCGAAGTAGATGAGAATCTATTCTTAGCTGCTCGTAACCTATACAAAGTTGATGCACGTGACGTTGCTGGTATTGATCCAGTAAGCCTAGTTGCTTTCGACAAGGTTCTGATGACTGCAGAAGCAGTTAAGCAAGTTGAGGAGATGCTAGCATGATCACTGAAGAGCGTATCCTAAAAGTTCTACGTGCTCCGCACATCTCTGAAAAAGCAACTATGGCTGCAGAGAAAGCGAACACTATCGTTTTCAAAGTTGCACAAGATGCTACTAAGAAAGAGATCAAAGCTGCTGTAGAAAAGCTTTTTGAAGTTGAAGTTAAGTCTGTAAATACTCTTATTACTAAGGGTAAGACCAAACGTCAAGGTCTACGCCAAGGTCGCCGCAGCGACGTTAAGAAAGCGTACGTTACTTTGAAAGAAGGTCAAGATCTTGACTTTGTTGGCGGCGCGGAATAACAGGAGTAGTTGAAAAATGGCTATTGTTAAATGTAAGCCGACTTCCCCTGGTCGTCGTCATGTTGTTAAAGTTGTTAACGCTGACCTACACAAGGGCAAGCCATACGCACCTCTTCTAGAGAAAAACTCTAAGAATGGTGGTCGTAATAACAACGGTCGTATTACAGTACGTCACATCGGTGGTGGTCATAAACACCATTACCGTGTAATTGATTTCAAACGTACTAAAGACGGTATCCCAGCGAAAGTTGAGCGTCTAGAATACGATCCAAACCGTAGCGCAAACATCGCTCTAGTTCTGTACGCAGACGGTGAGCGTCGTTACATCATCGCACCAAAAGGTGTTCAAGCAGGTGACCAGATTCAATCTGGTGTAGATGCGCCAATCAAAGCAGGTAACACTCTGCCGATGCGCAACATCCCAGTAGGTTCTACTGTACACTGTGTTGAACTTAAGCCTGGTAAAGGTGCTCAGCTAGCTCGTTCGGCTGGTGCTTACGCTCAAATCGTTGCTCGCGACGGTGCATACGTAACTATCCGTCTACGTTCTGGTGAAATGCGTAAAGTGTTATCAGAAGGCCGTGCAACAGTCGGTGAAGTTGGTAACTCTGAGCATATGCTACGTGAACTTGGTAAAGCTGGTGCTTCACGCTGGCGCGGCGTACGTCCAACCGTACGTGGTGTAGTAATGAACCCAGTAGATCACCCACATGGTGGTGGTGAAGGTCGCACATCTGGCGGTCGTCACCCAGTATCCCCATGGGGTATGCCTACTAAAGGCTTCAAGACTCGTAAGAACAAACGCACTGACAAGTACATCGTACGTCGTCGTAACAAGTAATCTATATAAGAGGAATCGCCATGCCACGTTCTCTCAAGAAAGGTCCATTTATTGACCTACACTTGCTGAAGAAGGTAGAGAAAGCGGTGGAAAGCGGAGACAAAAAGCCTATTAAGACTTGGTCCCGTCGCTCAATGATCATTCCTACAATGATCGGTTTGACCATCGCTGTCCATAATGGTCGTCAGCACGTTCCAGTATTTGTAACCGAAGAAATGATCGGTCACAAACTGGGCGAATTCGCACCAACTCGTACTTACCGCGGTCACGCTGCGGATAAGAAAGCTAAGAAGAAATAAGGAGTAGATGATGGAAGCTATTGCTAAACATAACTTTGCTCGTATTTCTCCTCAGAAAGCACGCTTAGTTGCTGATCAAATCCGCGGTAAATCTGTGGATCAGGCTCTTGAACTACTAACTTTCAGCAATAAAAAAGCTGCAGAGTTAATCAAAAAAGTTCTTGAATCAGCAATCGCGAATGCAGAGCACAACGAAGGTGCAGACATCGACGATCTGAATGTCGCTAAAATCTTCGTAGATGAAGGCCCAACCATGAAGCGTATTATGCCTCGTGCAAAAGGTCGTGCGGATCGTATCTTGAAGCGTTCAAGCCACATCACTGTTGTTGTAGCAGATCGCTAAGAGACTAGGAGAGTAAGCAATGGGTCAGAAAGTACATCCAAATGGTATTCGTCTTGGCATCGTTAAGCCTTGGAATGCTACATGGTTTGCTAACACCAAAGATTTCGCTGACAACCTAGACGGCGACTTCAAGGTACGTCAGTTCCTAACGAAGGAACTTTCAAAAGCGTCTCTATCACGCATCGTTATCGAGCGTCCTGCAAAGAGTATTCGTGTGACTATTCACACTGCTCGCCCAGGTGTTGTAATCGGTAAGAAAGGTGAAGACGTAGAGAAGCTACGCGCAGCTGTAGCTAAAATTGCAGGTGTACCAGCGCAAATCAACATCGCTGAAGTACGCAAGCCAGAGCTTGACGCTCAGCTTGTGGGTGACAGCATCGCGTCTCAACTAGAGCGTCGTGTTATGTTCCGTCGTGCTATGAAGCGCGCGGTACAGAATGCTATGCGTCTAGGCGCTAAAGGCATCAAAGTGGAAGTAAGTGGTCGTCTAGGCGGCGCTGAAATTGCACGTTCAGAGTGGTACCGTGAAGGTCGTGTACCTCTACACACTCTACGTGCTGACATTGATTACGCAACTTCTTCGGCTCACACCCAATACGGTGTAATCGGCATTAAAGTTTGGATCTTCAAAGGTGAGATCCTAGGCGGAATGCCAGCAGCTAATGCTGTAGAGCCAAAGGCTGATAAGCCTAAGAAGCAGCGTAAAGGCCGTAAGTAAGGAGTCGACTGATGCTACAACCTAAACGTACTAAGTTCCGTAAGGTTCAGACTGGTCGCAACCGTGGTCTAGCTAAAGGTACTGAAGTAAGCTTCGGCGAATTCGGTCTTAAAGCTGTAGGCCGTGGTCGTATCACTGCTCGTCAGATTGAAGCGGCTCGTCGTGCTATGACACGTCACATTAAACGTCAAGGTCAAATCTGGATTCGTATTTTTCCAGACAAACCTATCACAGAAAAACCGCTTGAAGTTCGTCAGGGTAAGGGTAAAGGTAACGTTGAGTACTGGGTAGCCCAAATCCAACCTGGAAAGGTAATGTACGAAATGAATGGCGTACCTGAAGAGTTGGCACGTGAAGCGTTCCGCCTTGCGGCGCGTAAACTGCCTGTAAAAACTACATTTGTAACTAAGCAGGTGATGTGATGAAAGCACAAGATCTACGCGAAAAAAGCGTTGAAGAGCTTAACGCTGAGCTATTGAATTTGCTACGCGAACAGTTCAACTTGCGCATGCAAGCTGCAACTGGTCAGCTACAGCAAACTCATACTCTGAAAGCTGTGCGCCGTGATATCGCACGTGTGAAAACTGTTTTGACTGAGAAGGCAGGCGCATAATGAGCGACAAAATTCGTACTCAACAAGGTCGTGTAGTAAGCGACAAGATGGATAAGTCTATCGTTGTTGCTATCGAGCGCATGGTGAAACACCCAATTTACGGCAAGTTCGTAAAGCGCACGACTAAACTGCACGCGCACGACGAAAACAACGAGTGTGGCCTAGGCGATACTGTTGAGATTCAAGAGTGCCGTCCACTGTCTAAGAAGAAATCTTGGACTTTGGTAAAAGTTGTAGAAAAAGCGAAGTTTTAATTTCGTTTTGATACGATGAAAAAGCGGCTCCAATTATTTTTGGAGCCGCTTATTTTTTGGCTACCCAAGTACATAAAAGGGTGGTACAATTCGCAGCCCTTATAAAGAGGCAGCCCGACCCGTGAAGGGTCTAGTTTTAATATTTAGCGGAGCACTAAAATGATCCAAATGCAAAGTACACTCGACGCTGCGGATAACTCCGGCGCTCGTAGAGTAATGTGTATTAAGGTTCTGGGTGGCTCTCACCGCCGTTATGCACATATCGGAGATATCATCAAAGTTACTGTTAAGGAAGCAATTCCTCGCGGTAAAGTTAAAAAAGGTGATGTTCTGAAAGCGGTGGTAGTGCGCACTCGAAAAGGCGTACGTCGCCCAGACGGTTCTGTCATTCGCTTCGACCGTAATGCTTGTGTATTGTTGAATGACACTACTGAGCAACCAGTCGGCACACGTATCTTTGGTCCAGTGACTCGTGAACTTCGTAATGCGAAATTCATGAAGATTGTTTCACTGGCTCCAGAAGTTCTGTAAGGAGCGGCACAAAATGGCAGCTAAAATCCGTCGTAACGACGAAGTAATCGTTCTTGCTGGTAAAGATAAAGGCAAGCGCGGTAAAGTAACTAAGGTTCTTGAAACTGGTAAAGTTATCGTTGAAGGTATCAACCTTGTTAAGAAGCACCAAAAGCCTGTACCGGCTCTAGGTCAACAAGGTGGCATCGTTGAACAAGAAGCAGCAATTGATGCTTCCAACGTTGCAGTTTTCAATGCGGCTACTGGTAAAGCGGACCGTATCGGTTTCCGTTTTGAAGAAGGCAAAAAAGTGCGTTTCTTCAAATCAAACGGTGAAACTGTTTCTAACTAATAGAAAGTAATTTGGAGTTCTACTATGGCGAAACTGCATGATTACTACAAGTCGTCTGTAGTTGCTGAGCTTACCAAAGAGTTCAGCTACTCAAGCGTCATGCAAGTCCCTAGGATTGAAAAAATCACCCTAAACATGGGCGTTGGTGAAGCAATCAACGATAAGAAACTGCTAGAAAACGCAGCAGCTGATATGGCAACGATCTCTGGTCAAAAGCCTCTTATCACTAAAGCGCGTAAATCTGTTGCAGGTTTCAAAATTCGTGAAGGCTACCCAATTGGTTGTAAAGTAACCTTACGTGGCGAACGTATGTGGGATTTCTTCGAGCGTTTAATCTCGATTGCACTTCCACGTGTACGTGATTTCCGTGGTGTTAGCGCGAAGTCTTTTGACGGTCGTGGTAACTACAGCATGGGCGTTCGCGAGCAAATCATCTTCCCGGAAATCGACTACGATAAAGTCGATCGTGTACGCGGTCTTGATATTACTATCACGACGTCTGCAAGCTCCGATGAGGAAGGCCGTGCTCTGCTGGCTGCCTTTAACTTCCCATTCCGTAAGTAAGGTGAAGGGTTACTGTTATGGCTAAACAATCAATGAAAGCGCGCGAAACTAAACGCGCGAAGCTAGTAGCTAAGTTCGCTGAGAAGCGTTCAGCGCTTAAAGCTATCATTAGCGATGTTAACGCATCTGAAGAAGATCGTTGGAATGCGGTTCTTAAACTGCAATCTCTTCCACGTGATTCAAGTGCATCACGTCAGCGCAACCGTTGCAACCAAACTGGTCGTCCACACGGTTACCTACGTAAATTCGGTCTAAGCCGCATTAAGGTTCGTGAAGCTTGCATGAAAGGCGAGATTCCGGGTCTTCGTAAGGCTAGCTGGTAATTGCCACTTAATCATTTGGAGTAAAATCTATGAGCATGCAAGATCCGATTTCGGATATGCTGACCCGCGTTCGTAACGGTCAGGCAGCAAATAAAGTTGCTGTAAAAATGCCTTCTTCAAAGCTTAAAGTTGCAATTGCTGCACTACTAAAAGCTGAAGGTTACATCGCAGACTTCGCTGTAAGCGGCGAAGCGAAACCAGAGCTAGAAGTAACTCTTAAGTACTTCCAAGCTAAACCAGTAATCGAGCAAATCCAACGTGTTTCACGTCCAGGTCTGCGTGTCTACAAAAACAAAGACTCGCTACCTACTGTGATGGGCGGTTTGGGTGTTGCTGTAGTGTCCACTTCCAAGGGTCTGATGTCTGACCGTGCTGCTCGTAAAGCAGGTCTTGGTGGTGAAATCATCTGCTACGTAGCTTAATAGGAGTAGACTATGTCTCGTGTTGCTAAAGCACCTGTCGCTATTCCAGCTGGCGTAGAGGTGAAACTAAACGGCCAAGAACTTAGCGTTAAGGGTCCTAAAGGCGAATTGTCTCGTGTATTCAACGACGCTGTTGTGCTTTCTCAAGAAGAAAGCAAGCTAACTTTCGGTCCACGCGAAGGTGCAGCTAACGCATGGGCACAAGCTGGTACAGCTCGTGCACTTGCAAACAACATGGTTGTTGGTGTTACTGAAGGCTTTACTAAGAAGCTAACTCTAAAGGGTGTTGGTTACCGTGCTGCTGTTAAAGGCAACGCAGTAAGCTTGACTCTAGGCTTCTCTCACCCAGTTGAGCACGAAGTGCCAGCGGGTATTAAAGCCGAATGTCCAAGCCAAACTGAAATTGTCCTAACTGGTGCTGATAAGCAGTTAGTTGGTCAAGTTGCGGCTGACATTCGTTCTTACCGTGAGCCTGAGCCTTATAAAGGTAAAGGTGTTCGTTACGCAGATGAAAATGTGCGTACTAAAGAAGCTAAGAAGAAGTAAGGTAACACTATGGATAAGAAAGCATCTCGCATCCGTCGTGCTACACGTGCACGTCGTAAGATTGCAGAACTTCGCGCGACTCGCCTAGTTGTACACCGCACTCCTCGTCACGTGTATGCACAGGTTATCGCATCAAACGGCTCTGAGGTTATCGCTGCCGCTTCTACTGTAGAAAAGGCGATCCGTGAGCAAGTTAAGAATACTGGTAACGTTGACGCTGCTAAAGCTGTAGGTAAAGCTATTGCTGAGCGCGCTATCGAAAAAGGCATCTCTGATGTTGCTTTCGATCGTTCTGGTTTCCAATACCACGGTCGAGTAGCGGCGCTAGCAGATTCTGCTCGCGAAGCTGGTCTGAAATTCTAAGGTAGGGTTGGAAGATGGCTAAAGAACAACAACAAGCTACAGATTTGCACGAAAAGCTAATTGCTGTTAACCGTGTTTCTAAAACGGTTAAAGGTGGTCGAATCTTTAGTTTTACTGCACTAACTGTTGTTGGTGACGGTAATGGTCGCGTTGGTTTCGGTTACGGCAAAGCTCGTGAAGTACCAGCAGCGATTCAAAAAGCAATGGAAAAAGCGCGCCGTAACATGGTTACTGTAGCGCTTAATGACGGAACTCTTCACCACGCGGTGAAAGGTCGTCACACTGGCTCAAAAGTTTACATGCAGCCAGCTGCAGAAGGTACTGGTATCATCGCAGGTGGTGCGATGCGTGCAGTACTTGAAGTTGTAGGTGTTCATAACGTACTTGCTAAAGCATACGGTTCTACGAACCCTATCAACATCGTTCGCGCGACGATCGATGGTCTGAGTGGCATGAAGTCTCCTGAGATGGTTGCTGCTAAGCGTGGTCTAACTGTTGAATCTATTTCGGAGTAAGAACACCATGGCAACTATTAAAGTAACTCAAACTAAAAGCTCAATTGGCCGTCTACCAAAGCACAAAGCGTCTTTGCGTGGTCTAGGTCTTCGTCGTATCAACCACACTGTAGAACTTGAAGATACTCCGTGCGTGCGCGGAATGATCAACAAGGTTTACTACATGGTTAAAGTTGAGGAGTAATCAGAATGCGTTTGAATACTCTATCACCGGCTGCAGGTTCTAAACCTTCTAAGAAGCGTTTAGGTCGCGGTATCGGTTCAGGCCTTGGTAAAACAGGTGGCCGTGGTCATAAAGGTCAAAAATCACGTTCTGGCGGCAGTGTTCGTCCAGGTTTTGAAGGCGGTCAAATGCCTTTGAAACAGCGTCTACCAAAATTCGGTTTCACTTCTCGTAAGAGCCTAGTGACTTCTGAAGTTCGTCTAGGTGAACTAGCGAAGGTAGATGGTGACGTAGTTGATCTAAACAGCTTGAAAGCTGCTAACGTAATCACTAAGAACATCGAATTTGTTAAAGTTGTTCTTTCTGGTGAAATCAGCAAAGCTGTGACTGTTAAAGGTCTACGCGTAACTAAAGGTGCTAAAGCTGCAATCGAAGCTGCAGGCGGTAAAATCGAGGATTAATACTCGAGGGACGAGGTACAGATGGCTAAAAAACCAGGACAAGATTTTCGTAGTGCTCAAAGCGGCTTAGCTGAACTAAAGTCGCGCTTATTATTCGTATTAGGTGCACTTTTAGTATTCAGAGCGGGCTCTTTTGTGCCGATCCCTGGTATTGACGCAGCTGTACTTGCCGATTTGTTCGAACAGCAAAAGGGTACCATCGTAGAAATGTTTAACATGTTCTCCGGTGGTGCACTTGAGCGTGCTTCTATATTAGCGTTGGGCATCATGCCGTATATTTCGGCATCGATTGTTGTCCAACTGCTAACTGTAGTTCATCCTGCGTTAGCTGAACTCAAGAAAGAGGGTGAAGCCGGCCGTCGTAAGATAAGCCAATATACGCGTTACGGCACGCTTGTACTTGCTACATTCCAAGCTATTGGTATTGCAACTGCTTTGCCAAGCATGGTCACAGGTCAATTGGTCGTTATCGATCAAACCATGTTTACTGTTATTGCAACCATCAGTCTAGTAACCGGCACCATGTTCTTAATGTGGTTAGGTGAACAGATTACTGAGCGAGGAATTGGTAACGGTATCTCATTGATTATCTTTGCAGGTATCGTCGCTGGATTGCCATCGGCAATCGGTCAAACAATAGAGCAAGCGCGTCAAGGTGAACTGAACGTACTTCTTCTGTTGCTAATTGCTGTTTTAGCGTTTGCAGTGATTTATTTCGTTGTTTTCATGGAGCGTGGTCAACGTCGAATCGTCGTTAACTATGCGAAACGTCAGCAAGGTCGTAAAGTTTTTGCAGCGCAAAGCACACACTTGCCTCTTAAAATTAATATGGCAGGTGTGATACCAGCGATTTTTGCGTCTAGTATTATTTTGTTCCCAGGAACATTAGCGCAGTGGTTTGGTAACTCAGGTGGTGAGGACAGCGCATTCAGTTGGTTAACTGATGTGTCTTTGGCCCTTAGCCCTGGACAGCCTCTGTATGTAATGCTTTATGCAGCAGCGATTATTTTCTTCTGTTTCTTTTATACAGCGTTGGTTTTCAACCCGCGTGAAACAGCAGATAATTTGAAGAAGTCTGGAGCGTTCGTACCCGGTATCCGCCCAGGTGAGCAGACAGCTAAGTACATTGATAAAGTAATGACGCGATTAACCCTTGCAGGTGCGCTATACATTACCTTTATCTGTCTGATTCCCGAGTTCATGATGATCGCTTGGAACGTACGTTTCTATTTTGGCGGTACATCACTACTTATCGTAGTTGTTGTTATCATGGACTTTATGGCACAGGTACAGACTCATCTGATGTCACAACAGTATGATTCTGTGTTGAAAAAAGCGAATCTGAAAGGCTACGGTCGTTAATTCGACAGTAGTTTCAGATTTCATTACGGAGTTTAGCAATGAAAGTTCGTGCTTCCGTTAAAAAAATCTGCCGTAACTGTAAAGTAATCAAGCGTAACGGTGTCGTTCGCGTGATTTGCAGTGAGCCAAAGCACAAGCAGCGCCAAGGCTAATTTAAGCAGAAATTTTTACTTGAAATATAAGGTAGTGTCGAGTATATTCCTCGGCCTACCTTTTGCGTGCAAAAGAAGTAGTATCCCGCAGCGTATCCTCTACGGGCTTTGCTGCGGATAATTTCTTATATAAGTACTAGGAGTGAATAGTGGCCCGTATAGCAGGCATTAACATTCCTGATCAGAAGCATGCTGTGATTGCATTAACTGCAATTTACGGCATCGGTAAAACTCGCGCTCAAGCTATTCTAGCTGACGTGAGTATTGCTGAAAATGTGAAGATCAGTGAACTAACTGAAGAGCAGATTGATCAACTGCGTGATGGTGTAGCTAAGTACACTGTAGAAGGTGATCTACGTCGTGAAGTTTCCATGAACATCAAGCGTCTTATGGACCTTGGTTGTTACCGTGGTCTTCGTCATCGTCGCAGTCTACCACTACGTGGACAGCGTACTAAAACCAACGCTCGCACCCGTAAGGGTCCGCGCAAGCCGATCAAAAAATAATCGGAAGGTAGAGTACAATGGCAAAACAACCAACTCGCGCTCGTAAGCGCGTACGCAAGCAAGTAGCAGATGGCGTAGCGCACATCCATGCTTCTTTCAATAACACAATCGTAACCATCACTGACCGTCAAGGTAATGCTCTTGCATGGGCAACAGCTGGCGGTTCTGGTTTCCGCGGTTCTCGTAAATCTACACCGTTCGCTGCACAGGTTGCTGCTGAGCGTTGTGGTGAAATGGCCAAAGAATATGGCTTAAAGAACCTAGAAGTTATGGTCAAGGGCCCAGGTCCTGGTCGTGAGTCTACTATCCGCGCTCTAAACGCTGCGGGTTTCCGTATCACAAACATTGTTGATGCGACTCCGATCCCTCATAACGGTTGTCGTCCACCTAAGAAACGTCGCGTATAACGTTTCTAGGAAAGTTGGAGAAGAATCATGGCAAGATATTTGGGTCCTAAGCTGAAGCTTAGCCGTCGCGAAGGCACTGACTTATTCCTTAAGTCTGGTGTTCGTGCGATTGATACCAAGTGTAAAATCGATAACGCACCAGGTGTACACGGCGCTCGTCGCGGTCGTCTATCTGAATATGGCGTTCAGCTTCGTGAGAAGCAAAAAGTTCGTCGTATGTACGGCGTTCTAGAAAAACAATTCCGTAACTACTACAAAGAAGCTGCACGCCTTAAAGGCAACACGGGTGAAAACCTACTTCAGCTTCTTGAAGGTCGTCTTGATAACGTAGTTTACCGCATGGGCTTTGGTGCAACTCGCGCAGAAGCACGTCAGCTAGTTAGCCACAAAGCTATCCTAGTAAACGGTAAAGTTGTAAACGTTCCTTCATTCAAAGTTGCGGCTAACGACGTTGTATCTATTCGTGAGAAAGCTAAACAGCAATCTCGCATTAAGGCAGCTATTGAAGTTGCTGAACAACGCGAAAAACCAACTTGGATTGAAGTAGATGGTGGCAAGATGGAAGGTACGTTCAAGCGTTTGCCTGAGCGTTCAGATCTGTCAGCTGACATCAACGAACACCTGATCGTCGAGCTTTACTCTAAGTAAGGTTTAAATTAAAGAGAGGACACAATGCAGGGTTCTGTAACAGAATTTCTTAAGCCACGTCTTGTTGACATTGAACAAGTTAGCACGACACACGCAAAAGTAACTCTTGAGCCATTAGAGCGTGGCTTTGGTCATACTCTAGGTAATGCGCTTCGTCGCATTCTTCTATCTTCTATGCCTGGTTGCGCAGTAACCGAGGTTGAGATTGAAGGCGTTCTTCACGAGTACAGCACCAAAGAAGGTGTACAAGAAGATATCCTTGAGATCCTTCTTAACCTGAAAGGTCTTGCTGTTAAAGTGGCAGAGGGCAAAGATGAAGTGTTTATTACACTGAACAAATCAGGCTCGGGCCCTGTTGTTGCAGGTGACATCACCCATGATGGTGATGTAGAGATCGCTAACCCAGAGCACGTTATTTGTCATCTAACTGATGATAATGCTGAAATCGCTATGCGTATTAAAGTAGAACGTGGTCGTGGTTATGTTCCAGCATCGTCTCGAATCCATACTGAAGAAGATGAGCGTCCAATCGGTCGTTTGCTTGTTGACGCTACTTACAGTCCTGTAGACAAAATTGCCTACACTGTAGAAGCGGCACGTGTTGAGCAGCGTACTGACTTGGATAAGCTTGTTATCGATATGGAAACGAACGGTACTCTTGATCCAGAAGAAGCAATTCGTCGTTCTGCAACAATCCTTGCTGAGCAACTTGATGCCTTCGTAGATCTTCGTGACATTCGTGTCCCTGAAGAGAAGGAAGAGAAGCCGGAGTTCGATCCGATCCTACTGCGTCCTGTAGACGATCTTGAACTAACAGTTCGCTCTGCTAACTGTTTGAAAGCAGAAGCGATTCACTACATCGGTGATCTTGTACAGCGTACTGAGGTTGAGCTACTTAAAACGCCTAACCTTGGTAAGAAGTCTCTTACTGAGATTAAAGACGTGCTTGCTTCACGTGGACTGTCTCTAGGCATGCGCCTAGAAAACTGGCCACCAGCGTCGATCGCTGAAGATTAATCGATAATAGTTAGAAGGATTAGGTCATGCGCCATCGTAAGAGTGGTCGTCAACTCAACCGCAACAGCAGTCATCGCAAGGCGATGTTCAGCAACATGGCTAGCTCTCTAGTACGTCATGAAGTTATCAAGACTACTTTGCCAAAAGCAAAAGAGCTGCGTCGCGTCGTTGAGCCTTTGATTACACTAGCTAAGACTGACAGCGTTGCTAACCGTCGTCTGGCATTTGCTCGCACTCGTGATAACGAAGTTGTGGCAAAACTATTTAACGAACTAGGTCCACGTTTCGCTGCTCGTCAGGGCGGTTACACTCGTATCCTAAAAGCCGGTTTCCGTACTGGTGACAAAGCTCCAATGGCTTACATTGAGCTTGTTGATCGCCCAGAAGTTGCTGAAGAAGCAGCTGCTGAGTAATCAGTTCGTGTAGAACTTAAAAGCCGAGCGTAATGCTCGGCTTTTTTGTACCTGCCAATTAGGGATTAAGCTTTTAAGGCTTGTTCTAAGTCTGCGATGATGTCATCTATATGTTCAATACCAACCGATAAGCGAATCATTTCAGGTACAACACCTGCGTTTGCTTGTTCTTCGACACTCATCTGCCTGTGAGTTGTTGAAGCAGGATGACACGCAAGCGATTTGGCATCGCCGATATTTACGAGTCTCTTGAAAAGATTAAGTGCATCGTAAAAACGCACACCGGCATCGTAGCCATCTTTCAAACCAAATGACAAAATAGCAGAGGGTTTACCGCCCATGTATTTTTGAGCCAGACCGTAATGATCAGAGCTCTCCAATCCCGCATAGCTAACCCAACTGACTTTCTCATGCTGTTCTAGATATTTGGCTACCTTTAATGCGTTATCGCAATGTCT
The DNA here is from genome assembly GCF_002835515.1 of Vibrio sp. vnigr-6D03. Lineage (NCBI taxonomy): Bacteria > Pseudomonadati > Pseudomonadota > Gammaproteobacteria > Vibrionales > Vibrionaceae > Vibrio > Vibrio sp. vnigr-6D03. Next base: position 104,310 of record NZ_PIZL01000007.1, on the reverse strand, counting down.
TTCCATTCTAAGGGAAAGGGTTTCCAATCCTTGCATTAGCATGAATGCATTCATAGGTGATAAAGCAGCCCCCGTATTACGCAGTGGGACTGTTCTTGCTCTTCCTATAAAGGCTGCTTCACCGAAGGCTTCTGTGTATACAACACCATGGTAGGAAGGTTCAGGCTGATTGAATACAGGGAATCGATCCTTATACTTTGCCCATGGGAATTTTCCTGAATCAACAATAACTCCCCCAAGAGTGGTGCCGTGACCTCCTACGTATTTCGTAAGGGAGTGAACGACAATGTCCGCACCAAATTGAATAGGTTTACAAAGGACAGGTGTTGCGACCGTATTATCAACAATGACGGGAACGCCTTTCGCGTGCGCTAAGGTTGAAATGCTCTCAATGTCGACGATGTTACCTGCTGGATTGCCTATAGACTCACAATAAACCGCTTTGGTATTTTCATCGATTAACTCAGCTAAACTTTCAGGTTTATCATCCTTTGCGAACTTAACCTCAATGCCTTGTTGTGGCAGCATATGCGCAAATAAAGTGTAGGTACCGCCATAGAGCTGAGGCGTCGAGACAATGTTGTCTCCACTCTGAGCTAGCGTTAGGACCGCGTAATTAATTGCGGCACTACCAGCACTCACAACTAACCCAGCAATCCCATCTTCTAACGCAGCCATTCTTTGCTCTAGCACGTCATTAGTAGGGTTCATTATGCGAGTATAGATATTTCCGGGGACTTCTAAATTGAAGAGATCAGCGCCATGCTGAGCGTTGTCGAATTCATAAGCAACGGTTTGATATATCGGGGTAGCAACAGCTTTAGTTGTGGGATCGGTTTGATAGCCGTGATGAATTGACAGTGTTTCGTCTTTCATAATACCTACTCTTCCATGATTAAAAATTCAGAGTGGCATACTTTTCAGTTTGTTAAAGAGAGGGTGGTCAAAAACCACCCAATTATTGATTGGAGTGTTACTGGTCGTTAACGCTCTATTGCCAAATTTTCCCAAGCGAATCCAGAAGACCTGAAGATGCATTCTGTGTACCTAAGTATTTCAGAATGATGGGGGCAAACTGTGTCACCATTGATGGGTCCAGACCTAGTTTACTAAAAATATCCGATACGGCACCAAAGTTACTCGCGAGTCCTGATAGCCCTGGTATTGAACCAGTTAACGAACTCAGACCCGGAATCGCAGAAGTAAGTTCTGTCGTTTGCGAAGCTCCTAAAGAATTGGAAGCGAGTGCTAAGAGCGCGCCAGCGCCGCCTGTTGCCTGAGTAGGTGAAACATCCAGTTGCGAGCTTAGCATTTTTACTAAATCTGAATCAGCTTGAGTGTCGACTTGGCTTGAGAAAGCATCGTTAGCAAGTGAGTTAAGGTCTACTGAGGGTTTTTCCTCAGAAGAACCAAAGCCGAAGAATGCGTAGCTTGGAGAGACAAGCAGCAGCGCAGATAATGTGATAATCGTTGTTTTAATTTTCATAACTCATTCCTATATAAAGGCACTAAAACTCAAACCATTTTAAAATTTCAAGATACTTTGAATGGAGCTTCTTGATGCGGTTAGAGTGTCTTAATCCTAGTCGGATTTTCCGTTTTGAGTGGAGAGTCGTGCCGAGAATACAAAACGGGAATGAGCAGTTTACTTTAAGACGTAAAAAAAGCGGTGCTGAGCACCGCTTCATTTTTGAGACGACGTAAAATTACAGGATAGCCAATAGTTCTACTTCGAATACTAGAGCTGCATAAGGAGGGATAGATGCACCAGCACCGCGCTCGCCATATGCAAGATCTTGAGGAATGTATAGTTTCCACTTAGAACCAACAGGCATCAATTGAAGTGCTTCAACCCAACCTTTGATTACGCCAGTTACAGGGAACTCAGCAGGTTGACCGCGAGAAACAGAGCTGTCGAATACAGTACCGTCAGTCAATTCGCCGTGGTAGTGAACACGAACAGATTTGTCTGAACTTGGTATTTCGCCAGTACCTTCAGTGATCACTTCGTACTGTAGACCAGATTCAAGAACGGTTACTTCAGAGCGTAGAGCGTTGTCTTTCAGGAACGCTTCACCGTCTGCTGCTGCTACTTTTGCTACTTCTGCGCGAGCAGATTCTGCACGAGTGTGAAGCTCTTGAAGTGCGTTGTTGATATCATCAACTTCAATCTCAGGCATGCCGCCAGTCAATGCAGTAGCGATGCCTTTTGCGATCGCGTCTACATTCAAACCTTCAAGACCGCTACCAGCCAATTGTTGACCCATTTGCAGACCAATTCCGTAGCTTGCTTTCTGCTCTACGGTTTCTAATTTGATTTCAGACATCTTGTCTCTCTATTGTGTGAATTTGTGCAGCAAAAGGATAGCAGTTCTACTAGCGTGAAGAAACGGCAAATGCCAATATATGTCAAGTTACTGTTAACTTGTGTAACGGTCCGTTTTGTTAAGGAACCGTGTTCGTAGATAATAGAAAGACAGTTCGCTAAGGTATATGCATTATGAATCGGAGAGTGGCTAGAACTCGCCAGCCAAAATTATTCGATCAACTAAAAAGTAAGTTCGAAGGTGTTGATGCACGAGCAATAGGCTCCAAGATAAAACATCATTGGGCAAGTATGCCCAAGCTCCATCAAAGGGGCGTTATTGGGCTATCTGTTGCGGTTGTCATTCTTTTTCTTTTGCCAGCTCCTAGTGAATCTGTGCCGGATGAAAAAGAACCAGAAAGTGTGCGTAAACCTTTGTATATCACAACGACAGGTTTGAGCGAGCAATCTTCATCCAGTAGTCAACAGGCTCCTCGTACGGAAGCTTGGAAGGAATATATTGTTAAGTCTGGAGATACACTTGCTCAGGTTTTTCGTTCTAACGAGCTACCTATGACCGATCTCAACGCACTGGTTAAGATTGAGGGAATCGACAAGCCACTCAGTAAGATAAGAGAAGGGCAGCTAATTCGATTTAAATTGGATGATGATGGAAAGCTGGACATATTACAGCTTGAGCAAAAATCGGTATCAGTGATGTTTTTTAGACTCTCAGATGGCGGGTTTGGTCGAAGTAAATAATGAACGGTGTAAAGCGACTTCAGTCAATCGCGGAAGTCGCTTTCTTTTCTTTATAAGTTCAAGTGCTTATGGGTGATGACCCAGATAAGTTTTGGCTTCTTCTTTTCCCATGTATTTCCCCAATGTCCTTTCGGGTACATTACGTAAATCCACTACGATTAACCCATCTAATGCGTCGTTAAATTCTGGGTCGACATTGAAACAGACTAACTGACCATTTAAGCCCAGGTATTGCCTTAAAAGTACCGGTAACCCTTTGCCTTCTTCCATGCGAGCAAGCACTTTGGACAGTAGCTGGACGCTGCCTAACGCACTGAGCATGTCATTACGCCAAAAAACCGATTCATCTTTTTTAAGTGGTACCGATGGGGAGACCAAGTTGGCTTTATGTTCATCGTAGTGATGAATGGAAAGGCAACTTGCCATCAGTTGACGTGCAATTTGGCTATAGTCATTACTTATGCTAACGGGACCGTATAAATGCGTGTACTTCGGATTACGATAAACATAGCTCGCAATACCTTTCCAAAGCATCAAAAGAGATTGCAGGTTTCTCTGATAAGGCTTATTGACGACAGAGCGACCAAGCTCAATGGAATGGTCGAGACTTTCGACAAACGATTGGCTGTAGTTAAACAAACTACGAGAGTACAGACCTTTCAGTCCATGTTGCTGCAAGATTTCATCAACTTTACCCAACCGATAGCTTCCGACTAACTGTTTGTCTTTACTGTGCCAAATAAAGAGATGATCGTAATACTCATCATAATGGTCTAGATCTAACGCCTTACCAGTGCCTTCACCTACATCTCGGAAATTCGCTTCTCTTACTCTGCCAATCTCTTGAATCAGGTTTGGGATCTGTGTTTTTCTCGCGCAATAAACCGAAAAATCGCCTTGAGAGAGAAGTAAGCATTCACTTGGAAGCGCATTCACTTCATCTTGTAGCCTTTCACTATCTATTGCATCCATAACTGGTGTGGAGAATGAAGCCAGTTGTACACTCTTTGATTGTCCGGACTGCTTGCGAAGTAAATAGGTGTTTAGCCTGAGGTAGTGAACTAAATCTTGCTCCGAATTCAGAGATTTCATTTCTGAGTAAAGAATGGGTTCGCCGATGGACAGCTGTATTTGAGACGATCGCTTCCCGATCATTTCTCTACCTAACATTGCGGTTCTTAGAAGTGGGTGTATTTTACCCGCTAGATAAAACAACGAACTGTTTTTCCCTTCGATATAGATAGGTACACACGTTGCCTCACTTTTTTTAACCAGCTTGGCAACAGAACGGCTCCAAGTTTTGTCTTGTAGCTGTGCATCTTGATAAGTAGACACTTCACCCGCTGGGAAAATGATCAGCGCTCCACCATTAGCCAGATGTTGGTGTGCACTGCGCATCGCTGTTAAGTTTGTTTTTATTGCATTTTTAGATTCAAAAACATCCACACCAATGAACAAATCAGACAGCTCAGGAAGTTGTTTGAGCAATTCATTCGCCATCACTTTTACATCGGGTCTTCGGTGGCGAACTAAAGCGGCCAATATCACCCCTTCAATCGCCCCAAGTGGATGGTTGGCAACAATGACAACGGGACCTTCTTCTGGAATGCTATTTAATGAGCCTTGTTGGACGTTATAGTCGATATTAAGAGCTTGAAGTGTGTAATCCATAAACTCAAAACAATCGAGATCCATTGGACGCTTTTGGTATAAGGAATCCAAATAACGCAGCCCTGTGACTCGTTCTGCAACCCGCTCTACTATTCGAAACGGTGTGACAGCGGGAAGCTGAAACGGAGAAGAGGTAACTTGCATAGATTTCTCCTACTTACTGACTAGCTCTGGCCAATTTTTGTCGCCGCTACTAATAAAACCAGGGATGTCTTTTTCCCAACGAGACTTAATGTCCGCGTCGTAGTTTAGGTACAGCTTGCCATCAACAATGTTCCACTGAAGGGGATCGCCCGGCGCTGTATCGTTTTTAGCCCCGACTGCCCACGCACAATATCCACCATATTGAGGTGCGTATTTCTCGGGGTTTTGAATGAACTTATCGAGATTCTCTTTGGATGTGAAATACCATTCAGCGCCTTGATATTCGATGGTATGGTCGCTACTGCCTTTTTGTGGTTCGCTGGCTTCGAAATAGCTGACTGCGTCATAACCAGAAATCGCTTTGCTACTAAAAAAGCCAGTATAGATAGGGTCTGCCGCATAGGTCATGGCGGAGAACATCCCTAATACTAGCGTACAAAATACGGTGATCATGCGTTTCATAATGGGTTCCTCGTTATGCAATTTTTACATTGGATGAAGGGATTAAAGAGATTCTATTTTGAGTGAGATACGATTCCGTAATACCACAGCAAGGTGAGCCAGGGTGATAGCTCATACCTCTTTCCGAACTCGTCACTAAAATATGCGTGAAGCTGACGGTATGGGCGTCTTTGCGATGCATACACGTAGATAAGTGTCCCTTGCTTGGAATATGAGAAGCGTGAAATTCCAGCAATTGATCGACGTTGGCGTGAGTGGATGTATACGCTTGGTAACATTCACTTCTCAGTTCAAACGCTTTTTGGTAATCGACAGAAGACGAGATTAATGGAGGGTTAGGCCGTATATAAACCAAAGATTGCCCTGTCCAACAAACCCCTTTTACTGTTGAGTGATGACGCGTTAAATCGGGTTCAAAAATCAGTAATGAAAAAGGTGCGAAAGATTTCAAATCAATCGACTGCAAGTATTCATCTACTTGAGCATAGTTTTGAAAAGCCGCTAAAGATTTAACCAGCAAACCTCGACTTGTTAATACACCCTTCGGAACGTTTCCTTGGTAGTAATTTAATAAACAGATTGACTGACCATGTTCGTTCGTTGCAATCCAGCTGCCACCACCATCAGGGTCAACCGGCATAAGGTATTCGACACCTTGGTGGCAAAAAGGCGTGGGCGGTACAGCTTGAGCTCGGCTTTTTTGCTCGTCTCGGTTAAAAAAGACCTGGTAGCCATCATCCTTTAACAGCCAAGATACGGTGCACATTAGTCTTGCTCCCTTAAGTATGTCGCGGTAGCGGGTGCGAATCCCAATTCTTTATCAGTCTGATAACCCAATTGGAGAGCCAGCACTTTCATTAGCGCGTAATGATGCGTTGTATGAGCTGCCGCAAACGCGATTTCTCGCTCCAGCTGGGAAGTGAGTTCAGCGCTCAGTGTTTCTGATAAGGCAACTTCTGTTTTAACGGATATCGAGCGTTTCAATTCTTCAGGTGTTAGCTTGCTGAGCCAATGCTTTATGGCTTGGAATTCAACAATGGCAAGCTCTCGCGTTTTTTCCACATCGTGTCCGCGTCTGCGAAGGTTGTAATCTACGCCATTTTCGTAATCTGAAAGCGCATGAAAAATATCTAATACATGACGGCAATGTTCACCCATCGAGCTTGTCACTAATGGTGGTGTTGCGAGTTGATAATCATCCGAATTAATCTGCATCAGTAAATCGATGCCTTGATCAATCGTTTCAATGGTCCCCAATACGGTGGAAGATAAATTTTGCAATGAAGCAGTAAGCGAAATAGGCGCAATTTGCATAAGTTGTCCTTGTTCTAATCGGTTTGCGGATACGCATTGATAAGCTGTTTTTCTTCGCGCCACGCTGCCAGTAACTGGCTTATCGATGGTGGCTTATGCCCAGCTTTTTTCTGCAATGCGCCAATCGCAAACAATGTGCGATATTGGAATAAAAGGGTGGAAAAAATTTCTCGTAATGGGGTTTTTCGATCCCAGATGTGTGCGGCTTCTGAGCTCGCTCCATTGATTTCCAAAATGGTAAAGTTCTTCCCGTCCATGAGCTCATAAATATCCTGAAATTTAATATCCAGACGCCCGTAGCAAAAACCTTCAACATCATCGAATATGCGGTCCAGTTGCTCGGTTAGCTTCTCGGAAATATAGGCATTTCCATTTCTAAATATGCTGCCTCGGCTATGGCTACCAGCAAATGCCAACTGAAAGGATTCTCCTTTCTGTAATATTTGATTGAGCTTTGATTGGTGGCGAGGGAAATACAAATGCGTCAGTTGACCTGCTCTAGGGTCTGCCTCAATCAATTCTTTAAGTGTTGATTGCCCATCACCTTCAACAAATGGGGCGTATTTCAACGTTAGAGAGATGACTTTCCCTTTCTTTTCTCCGGGGTAGCGAACGTAGAACACACCCGCTTCAGCTGGGTAAGGGGCTTTTTCTTGCAATAGGAATCGAGAATCCTTGGGGAAACTTTCGAAGTATTGCGTCAGTTGATCCATGTTATGTAAAAGCTTTACGCCAGCACCACGGCAACCGAGATCAGGTTTTGCAACGATAGGGAAATCCAATCCACTATCTTGCATTTGCTGATAAGCCTTGGACGACTGCTCCGCTACGTCTTCACCGGTTTGGAATACCGTGATAAAGGGAGAAACCCATTGGCGAGCATAGCTGCCAGCCAAAGAAAGGATATCGTGTTTGGATTCACCCACCATACCGCTGAGTTTAATGCTCGGATTAGCGACTAGTGGCAAGCGAACATCACCATAGCGCAGAGCAAGAGCAAAGCTTTGGAGCACTACTGGGGTATAGAACACCCAAGCAGGTAAAAATTCGTAAGGTGAAATACTACCTTGCTGATCCTGTACAAACTTTGGCATCCCTTTGTTGATGCCAGTTTCAACGTCGATCGCTTCAAACTGGCTGTCTAGTGCCAACGGCGAACTTGTCATTATACTCTCCTTGAAAAGCGAGATTTCATAAGTCGGTTACCCATTACCAAAGTGATAAACAGCACTGGTATCAGTAACCATTGATGTGAGCTGGCTTGAATCCATGCCTGTTGACCCAGCCAGAAAGTGCAGCCAAATATCAGTGCCGTCCACAATGCTGTCGCAAACAGTACGGCAGACATAAAAGAAGCGAGAGGCAGTTGAAAAAAGCCACTTAAGGAATAGCCCAATGTCCGAAGACCAGGGATAAAGCGAATAATGAATAGATTGAAAATAGGGCGGTTGTGCAGTTTGTGACGAACCCAGCGCATCGATTTGTGAGAAAGTAGGCGATAACGTAACCCACGAGATTGGTGAGCCCATTTTCCTAAGTAATAGAGCCCTAAATCACCCGTTGCGATACCGATGAAGATAGCAATCAGAGCCATAGATGTCGGCATGGCTCCTTGAGTTGCAAGTCCAGCCGCACCAAGAATGGCTAAATCTTCTAGCAGATAGGAAACCAAAATCACCCCTAGCATTAAGCTTAAGAGTGTTTGTTGTGACGCCCAAAGATTAAACTGTTGCGCATATTCAGCCACGTCTAACTGCACCTTTGTATGAATTACGTGAAGCCATTCTTGGAGTGACCACGGAGCGTGGAAAATTTCAGGAATAGCGTGATAACTTCAACAAAGACCGGAGAAAAGTGCTGAAGTATTCACCATTTCATAAAAAGTTTAGACGTTATTAAGGAGATTGACGCTTTTTGGTGGCTTTAATAGGCATCATAGGCAAAACAATCAGTAAGATACCGACCGCAGTGAGCCAGTCTGGAATTTCGTTAAACCACAACACGCCAAATAACGTAACGAATAACAATCCAGAATATTCCGCTAGGGCAATTTGCGATGTTTCAGCTTTTTTGTAGGCAGCAACGGCAAAGCCATTGTAGGCAAGAATGCAACATGCACTGAAAACGATCCACAATAAGGACTCGAAAGAAATGGGTTGCCAGTTTGCCCAAGCTAACGCACCTGAGATTGGCAGTGAGAAAATGGAGGTCCAAAATAAAGTGGCCGCGACAGGTTGATTGCCTGGAAGCTTGCGAACCAATACATTAAATAACGCTAACGTTACGGCCGTGCCTAAAGCAAAAATGGCTGCCCAATGAAATTGTGAAGGGCGAAGCACCAGTAGCACACCAGCAAAGCCAATGAATGTGGCGATAATTTTAGTCGTTTGAGGTTTTTCTTTGAGTAACCAAGCCGAAAGAGGAAGCATTAATAGCGGAGCGGCATAGAATACTGCATTAGCCGTTGCTAACGGTAAGTGAGTAATTGCTATCACCATACAACCACTGCCAATAAGCACTAAATGTGACCGTAGGAGGTTGATAGGCAAGCCTTTTAATCTACGTTCGGTTGGTTGAAGCCGAATCCATAGTGGTAAAACAATCAAAGCGGAAACCAATTGGCGAATGAATATGTATTGGAAAACATTCGCACCGTCTCCCAGAACCTTAACAGCAACATCCGATACAGACGCCATTAAGTTGCCCGCAATCAAGAATAAAAGTGCAAGGTTGATTGGGTTTATAGGCACCTTTCTTTCGCTTCCCTGACCATGCCAATATGGGGAATACCATCTTCTAGGTACATTTCTGTGCACTGCACAAAGCCATGTTTTCCGTAGTACTGGCTAAGGTGTTCTTGAGCGCTTATTTGAACGGGAATATTACCCCACACAGATTCTAAGTTCGTAAGGGCTTGCTGCATCAATTCATGCCCGAGTCCGGTGCCTCGCGCACTTTCTTTGGTCGCCACTCGACCGATACTTGCAGCATTTGGATAGCTAATACCTTCAGCAAGCAATCTGGCACAGGCGACCAGCTCTTCTCCATCATATCCCAATAGATGAAAAGCGCCTTCTGCATGGTCTTTGTCATCCAATTCAGGATAAGGGCAGTCTTGCTCCACAACAAATACATCCACCCGTAATTTGATCATTTGGTAGAGCTGCATAGTGGAAAGTTGGGTAAAAGAAAGGAGTTGCCAATTGATCATAGTAAACCTCTGTATATCTAGAATCGACCAATGTATGACAAAGAGGGGTAAGCACTCATTAACTTTTGTTAACTTTCTCTTTCAAGCGCTTTTTAATGCGGCTTAGGCTGATATGAGTAATACCAAGGTATGCAGCGATTTGGTAATCCGTGATTCTTGAAACCAAATCTGGGTAAGTTTCGCAAAATAGGCTGTAACGCTCTTCTGGAGAGTGGAGCAACATAAAGCGTTCCTTACCTTCTTTGTACATCAACTGAGTCTCCAGCAATTTGATATAAAGCGGATGTGATTCAGCCCGCCATTGCTCAATTAACTCAATTGGAAACGACAGCAATTTGACTGGCGTAAGAGATTCCAATAAATACGGAGAAGGTCCATTTTTTACTAAGCTTTCAAAACTGATTAGCCAATCCACTTCCCAGTAGAACTCTTTGCTGTACTGCTTTCCATCACTAGTCAGATAACATGCGTGACACAAGCCTTCTAACAAAAAGAACGCATGATAAGGGGATTCCCCTTGGTGTGTCAAAATGTGTCGAGTAGGGAATTCAAGTAGGTTGGCATTAGAAAAAATGGATTCAATTTCATCATTTGAAAGATTGAATTGTTCGAGATTCTGTTTGAATAATTCTTCCATTTAGTAATATCTATCCGTATTGGCTGAGACTGACATTGTCCTGAGGAATCCCCTGATGATTAATATAAAAATCATCAATTTAAGGTGGATACACATCTTGTCATTTGATCAAATGGTTCTGCGAAAAATCAACTGACCAGACGACAAGATGTGCGAACTCAATATTTTACACGACTCTCTCTACCAATTCTGCCCTGAACTGCACTTAAAACGACTTCATAGTTTAACGCTAGCCTGCCATGCTTTACTCAACTGTAAAACGCTCACGCTTACCGACCTTGGTCGTAACTGACCAACGCAAGCAAGAACAAAACATAGCATCAAGCGGATGGATCGATTGTTAGGTAATCGCCACCTGCATAAAGAACGACTCGCCGTGTATCGTTGGCATGCCAACTTCATTTGTGCTGGCAATTCGATGCCTATTGTTCTTGTTGATTGGTCAGACATTCGTGAGCAAAAACGTCTGATGGTGTTACGTGCTTCAGTCGCACTACAAGGTCGTTCTGTTACACTTTATGAGCAAGCATTTCCTCTTTCTGAGCAATGTTCAAAGTCTGCACATGACCAATTCCTAGCCGATCTTGCAAGTATTTTACCCACGAATACAAGACCACTCATCGTCAGTGATGCTGGCTTTAAAGTACCGTGGTATCAATCAGTGGAGAAACATGGTTGGTACTGGTTAAGCCGAGCAAAGACTTTAGGTTATAAGAGACTGACTAAAAGTAATGTCATCACGTGCCAAATTGCACTGTATAAATCTCGCCCGAAAGGTAGGAAAAATCAGCGCTCTACACGTACCAATTGTCACCACCCATCACCTAAAATTTATTCTGCTTCAGCAAAAGAACCATGGGTACTGGCAACGAATTTACCGACAGGTACTCGAACGCCAAAACAACTTGTCAGAATCTATTCCAAACGCATGCAGATCAAAGAAACATTCCGAGACTTGAAAAGCCCAGCTTACGGGTTAGGACTCCGCCATAGCCGAACTAGCCACCCTGAGCGTTTTGATATCATGTTATTGATAGCTCTTATGCTTCAACTTACATTCTGGCTTGCTGGAGTTCATGCACAGAAGCAAGGTTGGGATAAGCACTTTCAAGCCAATACCATCAGAAATCGAAAGGTACTCTCAACAGTTCGCTTAGGCATGGAAGTCTTACGGCATTCGGGCTATCCAATAATGAGGGAAGACTTGTTAGCAGCTGCGACCACGCTTGCTCAAAACTTATTCCAACATGGCTGTGCTTTGGGACAATTATGAGGGGATCCCTCAGGACATTGTCTGAAGTGTAACTGATATTCGTGCTGGTTACATTAACCCGAGGGCTGCCTCGGTGAATCTATTTTATAGTATTGATTTTAAAAAGAACTTAAGGTCATATCTATCCCAATTTTTATTGTTTGGGGTTTAAGGGTTGGGATGCTAAATATATCTGCTTCTGTAGGGTTGAAAGGAATTAATAAAGAAAATGATGTAAAACTTATTCAGGTTCTTTTAAATAGTTTTCTCGGAAAGAAAAAGTTAGATGATGACGGAATTGCAGGAAAAAATACTATCCGAGAGATAGTTGCATTTCAACGCAAGATTATGCCAGGTTGGAAACCTGATGGAAGAGTAGACCCTAAAGGTCGAACATTTTCATCATTGTTAGCTTTCTTTAATAAGAAGGAACAAGCAAAGTTGTCAAGTTCTATAAAGGCGAGACATAAGTATTGCATGTTGAAAGCGGAACCAAAACTTTCGCTAAATGAATATAAGGTTACTTATAAACACAATATTCCTAATTCAAAGAGGATTGTTAGTGTAAATGCAATTTCAATTATAAAGTTAGCTTTGGCACGATCCGGAATGAAGCATGCTGTAATTACGAGCACATTAAGAACTCCTCAGGAGCAAGCATCGATTATGTATCGACAGGCAACAAATAATTTGAAAGAGCAGTATAAATTATATAGCTGGAAAGGTGATAAGGTCTTAAAAGTTTACGAAGAAAACAAAGATAAGAGCCGAACGGATGTTATAAACTTGATGGCAAATGAAATAGAACGAATGAAAGCTTCCGGGCATGGAATGTCTAGGCATATTGTCAGTGAAGATGAGTATAAGAAATTAAATGTAATTGACATTGGTGTCGGTTCTACAAGAGCTAAAAATGAAACCTTTAATAAGAAGGAGTTTGGTAAAAGGCTCAATGAGTTAGTCGAAGAGGGGTATATTGAAAAATATATTGATGAGACGAACATTTCCAATCAATGTTGGCATATTGAAGTTCGATCCAATAAAAAGATGAAAGTTAAGGTTATCTAAAATGAAAAATTTCCTTTGGATGTTGATGCTTCTACCTCTATTTACTTTTGCAGATGATTGCCACTTATCGGTATTAAAAGTGAATTATGACAAAGAAGTCCTCAATACTTGGATACAAGAAGATAATGAAAGGCGTGTACAGTTTTTTTTCTTCGATGATGGTGATTTGTTGATCTACGAACATCAATTCTGTTTGATGGATGATTACCAAATGGATTACTTTTCGAAAGAACTGAATGAAGAAAAAGTGCAAACTCGCTTAGCAGAATTCATTTCCTCTATCAGTGCAAAACATCACTTGAAAATTAAGAAAGACTTCTTCTCTCCGCTATTTACGACAGGTGGTGCCGATGATCATTTCCATTCGGCAAAAAATGAAAATGTTGAGGTCTCTCGAGCTGTGGAAAAAGCGAATTTTCGAGTTTTGTCTGAAAACTTCAGTTTGTATATTGGCATTGGTGGAATGCATTAAAAAACCGCAGCCTTGGCTGCGGTTTATCTTAATCAGAGTTGCTTTAAATAGGTAGTGGCTATTTTTGCAATTCCAATCGGTATACACCAAATCCAACATCATCGGTTGCGACGCGCTCCATTGGGTATTGACCTTTCTCTTTAATAAAGGCGGCTGCTTTTTCACTTGGTGAGGTTTCAAAGCGGATATCCAGCTTTGTGTCACTTGTGATTGGGGTGAATGACCAATTGTTATCAGCACTCGGAGCAAATTGCCCATTTTCTTGGCTCACACGGGATATGTAGTTTGCCAATACTGTGCGGTTTTCATCGGGTGCATCGAATGCCAAAAATTCAGAACCTGTACCGGGGAACTTGTTGCTGTATGCGCGATAGTTATTTGAAGCGATAATGAAATCTTGCTTCAAATCGATAGGTTTGCCTTGATAAGTTAAACCAACGATACGCTCAGAGCCTTCATTGATTACTTTACAGTTACCGTCGTATTTCGCTGGCTTAGTGATGTCGATTTGGTAGTTAACACCATCAATGACATCGAAGTTGTACGTACGGAAGTCGTCCCAATCAATCAAACTTTGTGGTGCGGATGAAGCTGTATCAATTTGTTTGAATTGACCCGCTGAACATTCAAGCCACTCTTTCACCTCTTTACCCGTCACTTTGAGTGCGACTAACGTGTTCGGATACAAGTAAAGATCGGCGGCGTTTCTGAACGTCAACTCACCAGATTCCACTTCAGTAAAGTTGGCCGGATCGTTCTTTCTCCCACCCGCTTTGAACGGTGCTGCCGCTGAAAGTACTGGGATTCCGTCTAGATCAGGATCACCTTGTATAAAGCGTTCCACGTAATCTTTCTGAGCTAAGTTGACGATCTGAATAGTTGGGTCATCTTGAACCAATGCCAAAAAGCTGTACATCACGTCGTTAGCTTTACCTATTGGCTGGTTTACAAAGTCGCGAGTGCCTTTGTGATCGGCTTCTAATACCTTCACCATGTCTTTATCTGGTTCTGCTAGCGAGGTTTTTGATTTTTTATCGAAAATTGGACGCGCTTCGGCTTGTCCGTTCGATACCTTCCATCCTTCCCCGTCTTTTTCTAAGACAAGATCCATGACACCTACGTGGCTACCCCAGCGACCCGGCATTACAGACACAACACCATTAATGGTGCCTTTTTTATTGTCAACGCCTTGGAGGTTATCGAACCCTTTACCCGGAAATACAGAGTGAGCGTGACCGAATGCAATCGCATCAATGCCTTCGACTTCAGATAAGTAGAGTGTTGAGTTTTCGGCCCCAAGTTTGTACGGGTCACTAGAAATACCGGAGTGTGGAATGGCAACAATGACGTCAGCACCTTCAGCTTTCATCTTCGGAACCAATTCTTCAGCTGTCTCTTTTATGTCTTTGGCAAACACTTTGCCTTCAAGGTTCTTTTTGTCCCACACCATAATTTGTGGTGGAACGAAACCAATGTAGCCGACTTTGACTTCTTGGACATTGCCATCTACATCTTTGAAATTATGAGTTTTGATGATGTAAGGCGTGAAATAGTGCTCGCCTGTTTTTTTGTCGAATACGTTGGCGCTGATGTATGGGAAGTTAGCATCATCAATGGTTTCCATTAGGAAATCCAAACCGTAGTTGAATTCATGGTTACCAATGTTGCCCACATCATAGTTCAACTGGTTCATGGCTTTATAAACAGGGTGAACTTCGCCTTTTTCGATCCCTTTGGCTGCCATGTAGTCACCCATAGGACTGCCTTGGATCAAATCACCGTTATCAACCAGAACGCTGTTCGTCACTTCTTGCTGAGCTTGCTTTACTAATGTTGCTGCACGGGTTAAGCCAATCTTTTGAGATGGCTTATCTTTGTAGTAATCGTAATCCATCACATTAGTGTGAATGTCGGTGGTTTCAATGATTCTCAATTTAATGGTGTCAGCCATTGCCGAACCCGCAATGGTTAATAAGCCACCAAGGACCGCAATAGAAAGAGGTTTCACAGCCAGTTTCATGGTTTGCTCCAGAGTCATAAGACGAAAAGTAATAGGATGAAAATTGACATGTCGAAATGTAACAAAAATCAATGAAACAAATTTGCCTTGCTTATGAATAGTGTGATCTGTAGCTAAGTTGGAAATGTCAAACTGTTAGCTATAAACCAAATTTTCTATTGGTTTTGTAATTGATAATTCCCTTAAACCGCATCTTATAAATGCAATTGGGCGCAATATAGGGGGAGTTTTTTCACGAAATGAATAAATTGCTCAATATTCATGTCTCATGCTTTTTTGTTCTTATCAACTTTTCGAATAAAAAATGAAATTTTAGAATTTCAGGTAATAACGGATGCTGGTCATAATGCCATCATCACAGGAAAAATGATGATGAACACCATGGCCGGTATAGACACACTGACGCAATTCCCAAATAAAAAGCCTCGCTTAGTGGCAAAACGTTCGAGCTCAGCTCGAAAAAGTAAGCTGCGTCCTGGCGAAGTTGCGTTAGTTGGCGCAGGTCCGGGTGATGCAGAGCTACTCACTTTAAAAGCACTGAGCTACCTTCAACAAGCCGATGTCGTTCTTTACGACTATCTTGTTTCGGATGAAATCATGGAGTTGGTTCCTGATGACACGATATTGGTGTGCGTAGGAAAGCGTGCGGGTCACCACAGTGTTCCGCAAGAGAAAACCAACCAGTTGCTGGTGGATTTTGCTCATCAAGGCCACCGAGTCGTTCGCATTAAAGGTGGCGATCCATTTGTGTTTGGTCGTGGTGGCGAAGAGTTGGAAGTTTTATTTGAAGCGGGTGTGCCTTTTCAGGTAATTCCAGGCATTACTGCCGCTGCTGGCGCGACAGCGTACGCAGGGATTCCATTGACGCATCGCGATTATGCGCAATCGGCAATGTTCATTACGGGTCATCTGAAAGCAGAAAGCGATCAAATGGACTGGTCAACGTTAGCTCGTGGTAATCAGACATTGGTTATCTACATGGGGTTAATGAAATCCAGCTACATACAAGACCAATTGATCAAATTTGGTCGCGATGGTGAAACACCTATTGCCATCATCGAACGTGGTACTCAATCCTGTCAGAAAGTATTCAAAGGCCAGCTAAACGAATTGGCAGATCTCGCCGTGCATGCGGAATCACCTTCTCTCATCGTAGTCGGGGAAGTGGTTAATCTGTCCAGCAAGTTGAGTTGGTTTGGTGAAAACCAACAAGATTTAGAGCCGGCAATGAGTTTTGCCTAACTCTTGTTTGACTCTGAGCATATTTGAAAGCTCGTCGACGAGCCTTAAAGGAAGCAAAAGAAAATGGATCAACAACGATTAACTCACTTACAACAGCTAGAAGCGGAGAGCATTCATATCATCCGTGAAGTGGCTGCTGAGTTTGATAACCCCGTCATGATGTACTCCATCGGTAAAGATTCTTCGGTGATGCTGCATTTAGCACGTAAAGCGTTCTACCCAGGGAAAATTCCTTTCCCGTTGCTGCACGTCGATACCGACTGGAAATTCCGCGAAATGATTGAGTTTCGTGATCGCACAGCAAAGAAATACGGATTCGATCTTTTGGTTCACAAGAACCCAGAAGGTTTGGCAATGGGCGTTGGTCCGTTCACTCACGGCTCTTCAAAGCACACCGACATCATGAAAACTCAGGGCTTGAAACAAGCGCTGAACAAATATGGTTTTGATGCGGCGTTTGGCGGAGCTCGCCGTGATGAAGAGAAATCACGTGCGAAAGAGCGTGTGTATTCTTTCCGTGACAAAAACCATACATGGGACCCGAAAAATCAGCGTCCTGAGCTTTGGAAAACATACAACGGTCAAGTAAACAAAGGGGAAAGCATTCGTGTATTCCCACTTTCAAACTGGACCGAGTTGGACATTTGGCAATACATCTACCTAGAGAATATTGAAATCGTTCCATTGTACCTAGCAGACAAACGCCCTGTTGTAGAGCGTGATGGCATGCTGATCATGGTTGATGATGAACGTATGGAAATTGCAGCAGATGAAAAAGTAGAAGAGCGTAACGTTCGCTTCCGTACTTTGGGTTGTTACCCGCTGACAGGCGCAATCGAATCTGAAGCGACTACGCTTCCGGAAATTATCGAAGAGATGCTAGTAGCAACATCGAGTGAACGTCAAGGACGTGCGATCGACCACGATCAGTCAGGATCGATGGAACTTAAGAAACGTCAAGGCTACTTCTAAATCTAAGGAAAGAAAACATGAACAGTGCTGTTGAAGCTCAATTAGCAGAGTTGGGGATCGAAGGATACCTCAATGAACACCAACACAAATCTCTACTTAGATTCCTGACTTGTGGTTCAGTAGATGATGGTAAAAGTACATTAATCGGTCGCTTGCTGCATGATTCTAAGCAAATTTATGAAGATCAGTTAGCCGCCGTTCACTCAGACAGCCAGCGTGTAGGGACAACAGGTGAAAAGCCTGATTTGGCTCTATTGGTTGACGGTCTGCAGGCAGAGCGTGAGCAAGGGATCACCATCGATGTAGCGTACCGCTATTTTTCGACTCAGAAGCGTAAGTTCATTATCGCGGATACTCCGGGACATGAGCAATACACTCGTAACATGGCGACAGGTGCATCAACGTGTGATGTGGCCGTTATCCTTGTGGATGCACGTAAAGGCATTTTGGATCAAACGCGTCGTCACTCGTTTATTTCTAGCCTTCTTGGTATTCGTCATTTCATCGTAGCGGTGAACAAGATGGACTTGGTTGAATTCTCGCAAGATCGTTACGAGCAAATCAAACAAGAATACTTGGATTTCTCTAAGAAGCTTGAAAGCAATATCGATATCCAGCTGATTCCTATTTCAGCACTGGAAGGCGATAACGTGGTAGACAAGAGCCAGCCAATGAGTTGGTACGAAGGTCCATCACTGCTTGAGCTACTTGAAGATGTTGACGTAGACCAAGAAAGAGGCGACGGCGAATTCCGTTTCCCTGTTCAATACGTGAACCGTCCTAATCTCGATTTCCGTGGTTTTGCAGGCACGGTATCTTCAGGTTCGATTTCTGTAGGTGATGCGATTCGTGCTCTCCCGTCAGGTAAAACCTCGAAAGTGGAAAGCATTGTTACGTTCGATGGCAACTTAGAATCTGCGCAAGCGGGTTTAGCCGTAACATTGACCTTAGAAGATGAAATCGACATTAGCCGTGGCGACTTGATTGTGCTTGAGAAAGCCAACATCGATTCAACGAACCGTATTTTGGCGGATGTTGTTTGGATGACGGAAGAGCCACTTAAGCCGGGCAAAGATTACGACGTCAAGATAGCGGGTAAGAAAACGGTTGGTCAGGTTGACGCGATTCAATATCAATATGACATCAACAACCTATCTAAGCATGACGCACAAGAAGTACCGCTAAATGGTATTGCTGCATGTGAGTGGTCTCTGAATGAGACTGTTGCTTTAGATGCTTACCAAGACTGCGCT
The DNA here is from genome assembly GCF_002835515.1 of Vibrio sp. vnigr-6D03. Lineage (NCBI taxonomy): Bacteria > Pseudomonadati > Pseudomonadota > Gammaproteobacteria > Vibrionales > Vibrionaceae > Vibrio > Vibrio sp. vnigr-6D03. The sequence continues at coordinate 85,525 of NZ_PIZL01000007.1, read as the reverse complement.
GATACAGGTGGCTTTATTATCATTGACCGTCTAACCAATGTCACCGTTGGTGCTGGTCTGATTCGTGAGCGTTTAAGTGAAACTGAAGTACAAGCGGGCGATTTCTCTGCCTTTGAGCTTGAACTGAATGCTTTAGTTCGTAAGCATTTCCCTCATTGGGATGCGAAAGACTTAAGCAAATTGCTTAAATAGAAGCTCAAGGGCGAAAGCCCTTAAATAAGGGAGCGACAACGCTCCCTTACTTTTCTCAGAGAGTAGGGTATGTGGGAACAAGGATTTGTATTAGCGGTGTTACTTGGCATCGTGACCTGTTTACTGGTCACGCGCATTAAGCCGAGTATTATTTTTGCTGGTGCGGCATTTCTCGCTTATATGGCTGGACTGAGCGACATCACCGAGATCGCCGCAAACTTTACTAACTCATCATTACTGACATTAGTGCTATTGATACTGGTGTCTTGTGCGCTGGAAAAATCTCGCTTAATCAGCTGGGTAAGCCGTCATATCTCAGAAGGACGTTTGGGATCGGTAGTGGCTAAGCTGGGGATTTCGACTGCGTTGCTTTCGTCGTTTACCAACAATACCGCGGTTGTGGTGTCATTGATTGGTGCGATAAAGCGCAATCAACAACATTCACCATCGCGATTGCTGATTCCTCTCAGCTATGCCGCGATTTTAGGCGGAACGCTGACATTGATCGGCACGTCGACAAACCTGATCATCAACAGTTTTGTGGAAGATGCAGGTTTACCGAGTTTAAACTTTTTTACCCCAACGATGATCGGCTTGTCGGTCTTGGTTGGTGGCATGTTGATCCTGATTCCGTTGAGCTACCTTCTTCCGAATCATGAAGATCATTCTCAAGACGATTTACCTTATTTCTTAGAAGCGATAGTAGAGCCAGGCTCTCCGTTAGTGGGTCGAACCATTGCCGAAAATAATCTGCGTGCCTTAAGAAAGCTGTTTTTGGCTGAAGTGATACGCGATGGTGAAACCACCGCCTCAGTTGACCCTGACTTTGTGCTGCAAGCAAAAGATCGCCTGCTGTTTTGTGGCGATGTAGAAAGCGTCGCAACATTACAGGAAATTCAGGGGTTGAAGCTGTTTGGTCAACATCATCTTAATGGGCAAAGTTTTCTGGAAGTGGTTGTCAGCTCTTCTGCATCTATCTGCAATAAAACACTGAAATCTTCGCAATTCCGTGACCGTTTTGATGCCGTAGTGGTCGCCATTCGCCGTGGTCATGAGCGATTAGAAGGCGGGCTAGGCAACGTACGTTTGACTGCGGGTGACACATTAGTACTCGTTCCCGGTAAACGCTTTGAAGCAGAAAGACGAACACACAGCAGAGAATTTGTACTGGTTAACGACCTTGATTCAACTGCAAGGCTGGATTCGAATAAATCCACTATGGTACTGCTCGGTTTTGCGAGTGTGATTGGCTTAGCGTTATTGGAAGTGCTTCCATTGCTGAAAGGCTTAGCCGGTTACTTACTGGTATTACTTGCGGCTGGCATAGTAACGTTTAACGAGCTCAGAAGACGTTTTCCTACCGATATCGTGGTGATTGTGGGCAGTGCATTGACGATTGCTCAGCTCATGATGTCGTCCGGCTTGTCTGTGAGGCTGGGGGACATGTTCATTGAAGCGTTCAATGGATGGGGTGTATTTGGCGCATTGGTTGCAACCTATCTACTCACATTGGTGCTGACAGAGCTCATTACAAACAACGCCGCCGCTGCGCTCGCGTTCCCATTAGGGTACAGCATGGCGATTGGCTATGGGGTTGACCCGATGCCGTTCATTATGGCGGTGTTATTTGGGGCAAGTGCCAGCTTTATTTCGCCATACGGTTATCAAACCAACTTATTGGTGTACAGCGTAGGCAACTATCACATAACGGATTATTTGCGGGTTGGCTTACCTATTTCATTGGTGTACTCAGCTCTAGTGCTGACGCTGATCCCTTACTTTTTTCCATTTTAAGTCCACAGCCTAAGATTGGGTGTGGCGGTTTATAAAGGACTGAACGACTATGACAACAGCAACCGTGCAGCGCGATGAAAACGTCGTATGGCATCAGCATTCGGTAAGTAAGGCTTCGCGTGCTAACCAAAAAAATCAACAGCCGGCGGTGCTGTGGTTTACGGGATTATCGGGTGCAGGTAAATCAACTGTCGCTGGTGCACTGGAAGTGAAATTAGCGGAATTGGGGTATCACACTTACCTGTTGGATGGTGACAACGTTCGACACGGGCTATGTAGCGATTTGGGTTTTTCATCACAAGATCGCCGCGAAAACATTCGTCGTATTGGCGAGCTAGCAAAATTAATGGCTGATGCTGGTTTGATTGTGCTGTCTGCGTTTATTTCACCGCATCGTGCTGAGCGCCAAATGGTTCGCACAATGCTCGACGAAGGCGAATTCCTCGAGGTATTCGTAAACACTTCTTTAGATGTGTGTGAGCAGCGAGATCCTAAAGGTCTTTATAAGAAAGCACGTGCCGGTGAAATCAAAAACTTCACTGGTATCGATTCTGAATACGAAACGCCAGAAAACCCTGAAATTGATTTGCCTGCTGGTGAGAAGAGCATCGATGAACTGGTTGAATTGTGTTTGGCTGATCTAAGAAGCCGCGGCATCATTAAGTAAGCCGCTTATTGAAACAAATAGTTTTAGACATAGATAGCTTAGAAAAAGAAAGCTTAGATACAGAAAGTAAAAAGGGAATCACTCAGTGATTCCCTTTTTTGATTTTAGTGTTCCGGCTTTAAGTGTCAGTTCATAAGCGAGCTATACACTTTGATTAACGTGACTGCCTGCTTCTGTTTGGACGGTGAATTTTTGTGCCAATAGCGCCATAAGTTGGTCGTAATAATTGGAATTGGGTTTGTTACCTAATAAGCGGCAAAGTTCATCGCCCGTTGGTGTAAAGCGGTAGTAGAGTAAGCGGATGCCTTTGTTCATTGGCTGAAGTGCTATCTGTTTACCTTGATAGCTTATTAGCAGAGCTGGGTCGAAATCCACTTCACCTGACTCTAACTCCGTACCGAGCACTAATCCGAGCTCTATCAAATGCAACAAACTGGAGTATGGAAGCTGATAGGTCCCCATGTTGACGACCGTGGTATTTTCTTTTTTGTAGAACCCTAAAAAACCCTCTTTCGACTTAAAGCCGAGCAGCAGTTTTTTGCTGTTATCGCTGCCAAAGCTACACGCTAGTGACGCAGCGCGTTGTAGGTTTTGAGCTTCTTTTGGCGACATGTCTTTTAGAACTTGAAGGGCTTTCATAGACGTTGAGCCCGGGTTGGTGATTTCACGCTTAAGGACTTGGCTCCACAACTTTTGCATTGAGGAGTTATGAATGTCTTGTGCCATATCGAAGAAACGGTATAGCCAATCGGCATCGGGCTCGCCTGCGGTTTCGTTATTGCAGCTGTCGTGCGCAAACTTAAGGATTTTCTCTAAGTTCTTTTGGCGCTGCTCTTGGCGTTTTTTCTGACGACTGATGGCTCGTTCAATAGCAGATGTTTCAGGCGGCTCGTCTTCTAATAAGGCATCCAACTGATGTACCTGAGCGATTTGAATCACTCGGCTTGCACTGTCGCGTATAAACGTCTTCTTTTTATTGGATGTGCCTTTGGTATTGGCTTGCTCTATAACTACAGGCTTTTTGTCGTCTGCCATTGATTCGATTCCAAATAAAGTTTAAGTGCTCGATTACTATACTAAAGTGGCTTTCCAGCCGGAGTCCAGCAAACTTAATGGAATTTTATCAAGATTTTGACTATTCCTAATGATAACGATTTGTTAAAATTGTTGCGAGTATATTGGAGGTGATATGCAGGAGATGAAAGGGGTAAAGCTTAGAAAGCATGTATCAATTGCGTTATTGCTTTTGATCTATATTGCAGTGTTAGCCTACCTTTCTAAATTCATTGTTTAGTAGGCAGACTAACATTCCTATTTTAGCGGCTTAAGCGTCGTCGTACTCTTCTATTTCAATTCCTTCAATCAAATAGCCAGTCTCAGCCAAATCGGAATTGATGGTCTCAGTTTTCAACGTTCCTACCACGTATATGACATCCCACAGTTGATGTATCGGAGCACCTTTTTCAAACTTCACGTAGATAATTTGGTTCGGTGGCGGTGGCGGGACATGAACACAAGCACCGAAGTAGGGAACCAATAAGAACTCTGTCACCTTTTTATCGTCGCCTTCTAAGGGGATAACAAAGCCTGGGATCTTCACTTTGCTGCCATTCAATTCTGGGCGAACACTGCCCACTTTGGATTGACGAACAACGTCTGTGTTGTGATCCGCAACCGGCATCCCTCCAGCTGTAAATTGCTTTCTTTCGCTCTCAGGAATGAGATCAATCCAGTCTAGGGTTAATGTTTCTACAGTCACTTTGTCTGCGTATGCGGGAGCCATAAAGCTCAAGGCGCAGCAAAGGATGAGTAGGATTTTTTTCATCTTATATCCTTATATCCTAATGGTCATACCGTCCGCCAGAGATTGACGATACGCTCTGAATGCGGGAATAAACCCGATGAGTATACCTGCACTTTGTACTAAACCAAGCAACATCCACTCGTGAGCACTCAACACGGTAAGTTCTATATTTATGCCATACAATTGCGCTGCAATGGGGCTTATTATTGCAATTAATATGTAAAGAAGTGCGATGCCAAATACGATACCAGCAAGTGTTAATGCGCTGGCTTCGCTAATCAGTAAGAAAAAGATGTGCTTAGGGCGCGCGCCCATCGCACGCAATATCGCCATTTCTCTTCTTCGTTCTTGCAAGCTGGTTAACAGGCTGCTTAGCATACCCAGTAGCCCAGCAACGACCACAAATCCCGATACTGCCAGCAATGCTTGTTCAGCCACCGACATCATTCCCCAAAGTTCGTGAAGTGCTATACCGGGTAAAATTGCACTCATGGGTTCTTTGTTGTAGGTGTTGATCTGGCGCTGTAGCGCAAAGGTATGAATCTTCGATTTCAGCCCTAGCATAAAGGAAGTGATTTGCTTTGGCTGGAAATTTTGCTGCTCTAGAACGTCTGATCTCGGTGTTTCGCCAATTTTTGCACCGGACTCCCAACCCACATGAATCGCTTCAATCGCTTGCAGGGAAACATGAACGGTTTTATCTACTGGCGTACCCGTTGGCGCAAAGATGCCCACAATTTTAAAAGGAAGGTTGTCGTGGCGAGTGAATGACTTATCACTAATGCCATGGGCAATAATGATTTCGTCACCTACCTTGTAGTTAAGTGCTTTGGCAACATCGGCACCGATCACCGTCTCAAATAGACGGTTGAAAGGCTTACCTTCACGCAATTCTAGAGGCTGCTTTTTGCCATAACGAAAATGCTCGAAGTAACTTTGGTTTGTACCAAGCACGCGAAACCCCTGATGGGAGTCACCTAGAGACATTGGAATCGCCCACTTTACTGAGCGGTGCTGGCTAAATTCTTCAAAGCTTCTCCAGTCGATATTATTTGTGGCATTACCAATTCGAAAAACAGAATAAAGCAGCAGGTTGACTTGACCCGATCGAGAGCCAACGATCAAATCGGTACCTGAAACCGTATTGGCAAAGCTGCTTTTGGCTTGCGTGCGTATGCGTTCTACTCCAAGGAGTAACACCACTGATATGGCGACGGTGAGAATCGTTAAGAATGCTGTCGCTTTGCGATTGCCCAGACTTTTGCGGGCAAGATGAAGAATAGTCATTAGCGATCGCCTCCTAAAGCCTGATTAATATTCGGTAGATCGATGGTTCGATCAAAGAAAGACTCCAATGTCGGGTCGTGGCTAACAAATACTAAGGTGGTATTGGCTTGTGTGGCTTCTTCCATTAGAAGTTCAATAAAGGCGGCACGGTTGTCATGGTCAAGTGCCGACGTAGGTTCGTCGGCGATCAGTAATTCGGGGTGACCAATCAAAGCTCGGGCAGCAGCAACGCGCTGTTGTTGCCCAATACTGAGGTCAATAACGGGAGAGTGGATCTTATCTTTTGGTAAGTGCAGACGCTCCAGTAAATGTTTGGCTTCTTGTTCCAGTGATTGTTTGACGTTATTTTTTCGAATACTAGAAAACTGGCAAGGTAAGAGCACATTATCAATCACTGACAAATACGGCAGCAAATTAAACTGTTGAAAAATATAACCGATATGATCGGCTCTAAAGCGATCACGTTGTCCTTGTGAAAAACTGGAAACCGTTTCACCTAATATGGACACGCTGCCGTGTTGGGGCGTTAAGATACCGGTTAGTAAGCCCAGTAATGTCGATTTACCGCAGCCACTTGGCCCTTTGATGAAGATTCGCTCTTTTTGTGAAACGGCAAATTCAGAGATATTCAAGGTATCCGGTGCATCTGGTGTCCAAGTGTAACGGATATCTTTCAGAGAAATTATCTGTGAAGAGGTAGGAGAGGCTGTCATGGTGCGATCCGTTCTGTTTTAGCGTCAATAGATCCTGTTTATTCAATACCCAGTTAGGACCGGTTTATCTTTCGTGGTTAAACCTTTCGAAAGATAAACCGAACTCGGCATTCTGAGTATTGTTTTATCTGATTTTATGAATCAATAACAGATTGTTAGAACGAAACCTTGTGGTTGTTCTTACTCAGCTCGGTTGCTACTTGAGCTTTTTCGGTGATCATGTTTACGCTCATTGACTCTGTAGATGGGAAGTGTTTGAACCATTGAGTGTCAATCTGGTTTAATTTTGCGATATTGCCACAATCGAAGTGGTATTCAACGATGAATTCACCGTGACCGCCATGTTCTTCATGATCATGCTTATCGTGATCGTGTTTATCATGGTCG